>NZ_UGHR01000001.1:2416676-2718760 GCF_900451195.1 Iodobacter fluviatilis | reverse complement strand
CACCTGATTCCAATCGATGGCGGTGTCTGCAGGTGGAATACCAAGCAGCGCCACTTTGCCGCCGTGCTGCATGGTTTCTAGCATGGTGCGGAAAGCTTGTGGGTTGCCGGACATTTCCAAGCCCACATCAAAGCCTTCGGTCATTTTTAAGTCGCTCATCACGTCTTTTAAATCTTCATTTAAGACGTTGACTGCGCGGGTTGCACCCATTTTACGGGCTAGATCGAGGCGGTATTCGTTGACGTCGGTAATCACCACATGGCGCGCGCCAACGTGCTTGGCAATGGCCACTGCCATAATGCCGATCGGGCCTGCGCCAGTAATCAGTACGTCTTCGCCGACCATATTGAAAGACAACGCGGTATGCACGGCATTGCCAAATGGATCGAAAATGGCGGCTAAATCGTCCGAAATATCGTCAGGAATGGGGAAGGCATTAAAGGCGGGCAGCACCAAGTATTCGGCAAAAGCGCCGGGGCGATTTACGCCCACGCCAACGGTATTACGGCAGAGGTGACGGCGGCCTGCGCGGCAATTACGGCAATGGCCGCAGGTGATATGGCCTTCGCCGGATACGCGATCGCCAATTTTAAAGCCTTGTACTTCTGAGCCGATTTCTACCACGGTGCCTACATATTCATGGCCAACGTGCATGGGCACAGGGATGGTTTTTTGTGCCCAGTCATCCCATTTCCAAATATGAATATCGGTGCCACAGATGGCGGTTTTTTTAATTTTAATCAGCAGGTCATTATGGCCGATGGCAGGCTTTTCGACTTGATTCATCGTCAGGCCGGGTGCTGCTTCTAATTTTGATAAGGCTTTCATCTGGTGCTTCCAATTGTTATTTGTATATAAAAACTAAAACCTAAAATCTGTAGACACGGAGAGCACGGAGGTTAAAAACAGAACACAGAGAAAACCCTGAAAAAACATAAAAGACCACTCATTTTTGTTTTCTCCGTGAAACTCTGTGGCCTCCGAGGTTAAAGATTTGGGTTTTCTCTGTGTCTGCAGAACTTTTTTTATTAAGCAATCACTTTCAGCTCGCGGCCTACTTTAATAAAGGCGTCCACCGTTTTTTGGATTTGCTCTAGTGTATGACCTGCCGACATCTGGGTACGGATGCGGGCTTTGCCCTTGGGCACGACGGGGAAGGAAAATCCCACCACATAAACGCCTTCTTTAAGCAGTGCCGCAGATACGGCTCCAGCAAGGCGGGCATCGCCCAGCATCACAGGGACAATCGGGTGCTCGCCTGGTACTAGGGTAAAGCCTGCTTCAGACATGGCACTACGGAAGTAGTCAGCATTGCGTTTTAAATTACTGCGCAATGCTTTGCCCTCATCGCTGGCTAAGATTTCCAGCACTTTCAGGCTGGCTGCGGCAATGGCGGGGGCGAGGGTGTTGGAGAACAAATAAGGGCGTGAGCGCTGGCGCAGTAAATCAATCATCGGTTTGCGGCCGGAAACATAGCCGCCTGAAGCGCCGCCTAGTGCTTTGCCCAAGGTGCCGGTGTAAAGGTCGATCCGATCCTGCACGCCGCATAATTCTGGGGTGCCTGCACCGTTTTCGCCGATAAAGCCCACTGCATGAGAATCATCCACCATCACGATGGCGTTATAGCGTTCGGCCACATCGCACAGCGCTTTCAGGTTGGCGATAATGCCATCCATAGAAAACACGCCGTCGGTGACAACCAGCTTAAAGCGCGCACCCGCTGCATCTGCGGCGATGAGCTGCGCTTCAAGGTCTTGCATGTCGTTGTTTTTGTAGCGGAAGCGCTTGGCTTTACAGAGACGCACGCCGTCGATAATCGAAGCGTGGTTCAGTTCGTCTGAAATGACTGCGTCTTCTTCACCCAGCAGCGTTTCAAATACACCGCCGTTGGCGTCAAAGCAGCTGGAATACAAAATGGTGTCGTCGGTCTTTAGAAAGCCAGAAATCGCTTGTTCTAAGTCTTTATGCACCTGCTGGGTGCCGCAAATAAAGCGTACCGATGCGCAGCCGTAACCATAATCATCCATGCCCTGTTTGGCGGCGGCGATCAGGCGGGCATCGTCGGCGAGCCCTAGGTAATTATTTGCGCAAAAGTTCAGTACTTCCTGGCCGCTTTGCAGGGTGATATCTGCGCGCTGCTTGCTGGCAATCACACGCTCTGGCTTGGCAAAACCATCGTTGTGGATTTGTTCGAGAGTGGCATTAAGGTGTGAAAGGTAAGCGTGATTCATAGTCATCCTGTGTGCGGGGAAACGATCTGATGTTCAGATTGTAGACTGCAGGGGGATGGGCGATTAGTAGCAGTTCTTACAAATAAATGATGCCTAACTGTTTTAGGCTATAAAAAAGGCCGGACATTGCCGGCCTTGTGTTTAATCAATCCGCATTTATTGAGTTTTGCGGCGGCGTGCAGCCAGTAATCCAATGAGACCCATGCCCATTAATGCGTAGGTTTCAGGCTCTGGAATGGGGGCAGTGGCGGTAGCAAGAGATAAATTATCCAGACTGTATTGCTCCCCGTTTACGAATGCGGTGCCCTGTGTGCCGGCCATTAGTTTAAGTGATGTGAAGGCTGTATCAGAAACCAGGCCAAAAAAGCCGCCGGTGGCGTATTTGTTGATTTCCTTGGGGACCAGAAAATGGCTGAAAGTGTCGCCGCTGAGTACCAACTTGATGCCCATGCCTGGCTCATTGAGGGAGAGGTCAAAATCGCCACCAATTCCAAGCAGTTTGGATGTGTAATTGATGCTGGTGCTGTGTTTTTCGGTTAGCCGGTCGACTAATTTTCCACCTGTAACCGTGTAGCTATGGGAAAAATCGCTAGGGTCTGTAGAGCTTGCTTTGATTGACAGGCCTTTTATAAACGTGCCATCAGCAAAATCTTCACCAGCAATAATATTTTTAAGGGCTTTTGTCCATTCTGCTTTATCAGTAAATACTTTCACGCTGATTGCCTGCGCCGGAGCAGAAATAATCAGTGAGCTTAAAAGAACGGCAATGTAAGATTTCATTGCAATAACCTGTATCTGTAATTGAATCATTAAATTATATTCGATTTTTTAATTTTTTCTTGATGAAACTTAATTGGGTTTAATGATAAGAATTGTCTGATTGAGTGCGTGTAGTTGTTTTAATGTATTGTTTTTATTCCTTACTGATTAAGTGGAAATACCATGATTTTTTGGGGGTGAAATAGTTTAATTGTAAGTATCAACTGCTGTTTTTCTGTACTTTAAATAAAAAAAATAAATATACGGTTCGGCATTTGGATAAAAATACAACAGCACTCATTGCTGATTTTTGTGGTTTTATACGATAGCGCTGTGACCTGCTCCATGGTAATGAGAGACAAGGCGTTGCTTTATGGACTCACTAGGTCGGATTTTCCGCATCTTCTGTTATGGCTAATGCTGAAAATGAAGGGTTTTTTTCAATAGGAGGGAGGGTAAATACTAAATAAAAAAATGCCGCCCAAATTTGAGCGGCATTGCGTGTTTATTTAAGATTTAAGCTGCGGCTTTGGCCAGTGTGGGGCTCAGCATTTTTTCCTCGCGCTTGGTTTTATTGGCTGGCGTGTCATGAAACATCGTCAGTGCCAGTAAAATCATTGCGGCGATGCATGAGCCGATCAGCAGCATAAAGCCGCCATCCCAGCCAAAATGATCCACGGTATAACCCACCACCGCGCTGGCGGCAACCGAGCCGCCAAGGTAACCAAAGAGGCCGGTGAAGCCTGCCGCTGTCCCTGCGGCTTTTTTAGGTGCCAGCTCCAGTGCATGCAGGCCAATCAGCATCACAGGGCCATAAATAAAGAAGCCAATGGCAATCAGTGAAAGCATGTCCACGGTAGGATTGCCTGCCGGGTTCAGCCAGTAAACGATGGTTGCGATGGTAACAAGGCCCATAAAGAACAAGCCCGTTGCGCCGCGGTTGCCTTTAAACACTTTATCTGACATCCAGCCGCACAGCAGGGTGCCCGGAATACCCGCCCATTCAAACAGAAAGTAAGCCCATGATGATTTATCAACCGTAAAGTGCTTCACTTCTTTTAAATAAGTGGGAGCCCAATCCAGTACGCCATAACGCAGCAAATAAACAAATACATTGGCAAAGGCAATACACCAGAGCAGCTTATTGGGCAAAATGTATTTTTTAAAGATTTCTTTGGCGCTCAGCTCTACTTCATGCGCTTCGTTGTAATCTTTCGGGTAGTCGTTTTTATATTCTTCTACTGCGGGCAGGCCGCAGGATTGAGGGGTGTCGCGCATCACCACAAAGGCCAGTACTGCAATGGCAATGGCAGCCGCAGCAGGCACATAGAAGGCCGAGCGCCAATCATTAAACCAGCCCATACCTAAGATAAACAGCGGGCCTATCATGCCGCCGCCCACATTGTGCGCGCAGTTCCATACCGAAACCACCGAGCCACGTTCTTTCTGGCTCCACCAGTGCACCATGGTGCGACCGCATGGCGGCCAGCCCATACCCTGTACCCAGCCGTTTAAAAACAGCAGCACAAACATAATGGTGACACTGGATGTAGCCCAAGGCACAAAGCCCATAAACAGGAAAATAGCGGCAGACAGGAGCAGCCCAAGGCTTAAAAACACCCTTGGATTAGAGCGATCTGATACCGCGCCCATTAAAAATTTAGATACTCCGTAAGCAATCGCCACGCCCGACATGGCAAAGCCTAAATCGCCACGGGAATAGCCCTGCTCAACCAAATAGGGCATGGCAAGAGAGAAGTTTTTGCGGACTAAATAGTAGCCCGCGTAGCCAAGAAAAATACCTAGGAAAATTTGCCAGCGTAAACGCTTATAAGTGCTGTCAACTTTTTGCTCGTCCATTCGTGCGAGATGGCTGGCAGGTTGTAAAAATTTAAACATGAAAAATCCCTGTGTGCAGGCATCGGAACAGGATGCCTGCATTGGAAACAAGCTTCAGGAAAATGCGAGCAGACAACAAGCCCGCGGATAAAACCGCATTTTTCCTGGCGGGTAAGGTTTAATGAATGCCGTGGGCAAGGGCTGCTAGTGCGGCACCAATAATCGAGCCTGCAACAGGAATCCAGGCGTAGCCCCAGTCGCTGTTGCGCTTGCCCGAAATCGGCAGAATGGCGTGCATCAGGCGCGGGCCCAGGTCACGGGCAGGGTTCATGGCGTAGCCTGTTGTACCGCCTAAAGAAACACCAATCCCCAGTACCAGAAGCGCTACCGGCAGGGCATCAATTGCACCCAGCGACATTTTGGGTGAAACCATGCTTAAAATCGCAAATACCAAAACAAAGGTGGCAACGATTTCTGAAACCAGATTGCCAGCTACATGGCGAATCGCCGGGCCGGTACAAAATACGGCGAGCTTGGTGTCGCCACATTCGGTACTTTCAAAGTGTTTGTGATAAATCAGCCACATCACAAAAGCGCCCGCCATACCGCCTAGCATTTGCGCCACGATATAACCGCCCACATTGCTCCAAGCAAATTTACCTGCCACAGCCAAAGCAATGGTTACGGCCAGGTTGAGGTGGGCGCCACTAATGGCTGCCACGCTAAATACACCCACAAATACGGCCATGGCCCAGCCAAAGGCAATCACAATTAGGCCGCTGTTCTGGCCCTTGGTTTTATTGAGTAATACATTGGCGACAACGCCATTACCTAAAAGTACCAGTAAAGCGGTGCCAATAAACTCTGCAAATAATGGAGTCATTTTGAAGTCCAGTTTGAAGCGGGCAGAGGCCCGGATGATGAGGGTGTTGTTTGTTTTTGTACTTCAGGATTTTGATCGAAATAAATCCCGAATTAAGCCTGCTGGTAAAGCGTGCCCGAAGCTGCGCTGAGCGACGAATAAGTGTCGCCTGCAGTGTTTCGGGAACGCTCAGCCGTCCTCTTAATCCGCTTCGTGATTGGCCCAGGTTTTGGTGGCTTCTACTGCGCGGTGCCAGCCTTTCAGCAGCTTGCCCGAGCCTTCTGCGCTCATCTGGCTGCTAAAACGCTTATCCAGCTGCCACTGGCTTTGTACATCGTCAATGCTTTTCCAGTAACCCACGGCAAGGCCGGCTAGGTAAGCCGCGCCCAGTGCTGTGGTTTCGGTGATTTTGGGGCGGATGACATCGGTGCCTAGGATGTCGGCCTGAAATTGCATCAGCAGTGGGTTCACACTTGCGCCGCCATCCACTCGCAGCTCAGGAATACTGATGCCCGCATCGGCTTCCATCGCTTTTAATACATCGGCAGTTTGGTAGGCGATGCTATCGAGCGCAGCGCGGGCGATATGCGCTGATTTTGTGCCCAGCGTTGCGCCAAAGAGCGAGCCGCGAGCGTCTTGATTCCAGTGTGGTGCGCCAAGACCAGCAAAGGCAGGGACCAGATACACGCCATCGCTGTCTTTTACTTGGCCTGCTAATTCATTGACTTCGGAAGACTTGCTGATCATGCCTAAGCCATCACGCAGCCATTGCACCACCGCGCCGCCAATAAAAATACTGCCTTCTAGCGCGTATTCAACACGATCGCCAATTTGCCAGGCGATGGTGGTCAGCAGATTGTTCTTAGAGATGATGGGGGTAACACCGGTATTCATCATCATAAAGCAGCCCGTGCCGTAGGTGTTCTTCACCATGCCGGGGCGGGTACATTGCTGGCCAAACAGCGCGGCCTGCTGATCACCGGCAATACCTGATAAAGGCACACGGCTGCCCAGCATCGATTCATGGGTGTAGCCATAAATTTCGCTGGATGAGCGCACTTCCGGCAAGATGCTGGCTGGAATATCCATCAGCTCTAGCAGGTCTTTATCCCAAGTCAGTGTTTGGATATTAAACAGCATGGTGCGGGACGCATTCGATACATCGGTCACATGCACTTCACCGTGGGTGTAGTTCCAGATCAGCCAGCTGTCTATCGTACCAAACGCCAGCTTGCCCGTATTAGCCAGCTCACGAGCGCCTTCTACATTATCTAATATCCACTTGATTTTGCTGCCGGAGAAATAAGCATCAACGGGCAGGCCAGTCTTGCTGCGGATCGATGTCTCAAGTCCCTGGGCTTTGATTTCATCGCAATACTGTGCGGTACGGCGGTCTTGCCAGACGATGGCGTTATACACCGGCAGGCCGGTTTCACGATTCCACACCACGGTGGTTTCGCGCTGGTTGGTGATGCCGATGCCAGCGATTTGGGTGCTGTCAATGTTGGCGCGGGTAATGGCTTCGTGCGCTACGGTAGATTGCCCAACCCAAATTTCTAGTGCGTCGTGTTCTACCCAGCCTGGCTGAGGATAAATCTGTTTGAATTCTTTTTGCGCCATCGAAATGATGTCGCCTGCCTGATTAAACAAAATTGCGCGTGAGCTGGTTGTGCCCTGGTCAAGCGCCAAAATGTATTTGTTTTCCACTTCTATCCCCTTTGCTTTAGCTGGCAAGCGATGTGTTATTGAGTGTGTTTTTTATGGTTGAATTGTCGGCCTCACAGGCTGCATGAGGCAAGCAATTGAGAGCAGAAAAGGCTTGTTGTTTGTGTAATGTTCTTTTCTGATCGTTTCTGATTTTAATCGTTGCAAACTTGTTTTATATCAGGGGATACCGCAACTTGTAATCGAAAAAAATTGACTACAAAAGCGAAAAGGTGAGGTTTTACGCGGTGTGCAGCGGGGTAAATGTTTTTTTAGATTTGTTGCAATTTTATGCGAAATGAGAAAAAAATAGTTCGGCTCAAGGAAAATTTTCTGTTTTTTTGTACGGGCGACTTCTCGTTTTTGATTGAAAGGTGTGTTTTTCTTTGCATAAGGGGAGTTGGAGATCAAAAGTTCTTGTTTCAAAGTTGGCGCTTGTTGAGGGGGCGCCCTTAGTGCGCTAAGCAAAGTCAAAAAAATCTTTTTAGTGCCTTCGGCACGTTGATTTTGGTGCGGGCGACCCGCTGGACCTTCCTTTCTTGTGTGGCCAAGAAAGGAAGCGAAGCCACAACCCCAAAACACGAAGGACCCTGCTGCGGTCCAATCGAGTCGGCGGCGGGCGGGATTGGCTTGATCCTCGTTCCTCGATCCCAAGCGATCCCCCGCCCGGCTTGTTCGGAGCTTGCGTGTTTCAAGGGGTGATTTAAGCCCCGTATCGAGAGCGTAGTTTCCTTCTTTTGTCTTTGTTTGCTACTAAGTACAAACTGCTTAGCGCAATTGGGCTGAAGCCCGTGAGCACTGCTGAATAAATACGCGGGTTTCACCTGGCCTGCGAAACCCAGCATCAATCCCTTATTGAGGCGTTTCTGCAATATAGAGCTGGGTTTTTGATTCCTTAATCACCGCGTCCATGGCTGCATCTACCGGCTGGTCGGTAAAGAGGGCGGTGATTTGCGATAAATGGCCCTGGCGGGCGAGGGCGGGGCGGCCGAATTTGGAGTGGTCTGCCACTAAAAAAACATGTCTTGATTGTTTGATGATCGCTTCGGCAGTGCGTACTTCTCTGAAGTCAAAATCGCGCAACGTGCCATCGGCCTCAATGCTGGAAATGCCGATAATGCCGTAATCCACTTTAAACTGATTGATAAAGTCGATAGTGGCCTCGCCCGTAATGCCCCTGTCCCTACCGCGCACCATACCCCCCGCAATAATGACTTCGCATTCATGGTAAGTACACATGATGGCCGCGACATTCAGATTATTAGTAATCACATGCAGGCCGCGATGATGGCGCAGCGCTTTGGCCACTTCTTCGGTGGTGGTGCCAAGGTTAATAAACAAAGACGCATTATTGGGAATATGCGCTGCAACCAACTCGGCGATTCTTTGTTTTTCTTCGATCAGCAACACTTGCCTTGCTGCATAGGCCACGTTTTCTACACTGGATAAGGTGCTGACACCCCCGTGCAGCTTTTGCACCAGCTTGTTTTCAACCAACTGGTGAATATCACGGCGTATGGTTTGCTGCGTGACATCAAAGTGTTCTGCCAGCTTTTCAACGCTGACATAAGCCTCTCTTTGCACCCATTTTAAAAGTTCCTGCTGGCGTAGATTCAAAATCATGCTGCGTCTCGTTGGCTGAAAAGAGTTGTACAGAGTTTAACAAGCCATTGTGGACAATGCGATGGGGGAAGCTTACAAGATGCAAAAAAGGGTATAGGGGTTTTCCATAGCAAACATTTGCGAAAATATAATGTTAGTATTTTGTTGTTTTGTATTTGTTTATGTACAAATAGAATCAATAATGAATCATTGAATCGCATCTGGGGCAGAAAAGCGTGGAAGATAAAATTTACGATGTACTGGTCGTGGGCGGGGGCATTAACGGAGCAGGGATCGCGCGTGACGCGGCTGGCCGTGGCCTTTCTGTCTGCCTGTGTGAAAAAGACGATCTGGCGCAACACACCTCATCGGCCAGCTCCAAGCTGATTCACGGCGGCCTGCGTTATCTGGAATATTACGAATTTGGTCTGGTGCGCAAAGCGCTGCAAGAGCGCGAAGTGTTGCTGGATTTAGCCCCGCATATTATCTGGCCACTGCGTTTTGTGATGCCGCACGATCCTACTGGCCGTCCTAAGTGGCTGATCCGTACCGGTTTGTTTCTTTACGATCACTTGGCAAGTCGCAAAGTTTTACGCGGCACAGAATCAATCCGTTTTGACCGCCATGCATCAGGAAAATCGCTCAAGGCCGGTTACCGCCATGGTTTTGCTTACTCAGATGGCTGGGTACAGGATGCCCGTTTAGTCGTGTTGAATGTGATGGACGCGGCAGAGCGCGGTGCGCTGGTGCATACCCAAACCGCCTGCGTGGCGGCTAAGCGTGAAAATGGCGTTTGGCATTGCACCTTGCAGGGCGTAAATGGGGTGCAGCAGGTCAAAGCGCGCACGGTGGTGAATGCGGCCGGTGCCTGGGTGGAGTCGGTGCTTAAAAATGTGGTGGGTCAGAAATCAGCCCATGCACTGCGCCTAGTAAAAGGCAGCCATATTGTGGTGAAAAAACTGTTTGATCACCCCGATGCGTATATTTTTCAAAACCCGGATAAGCGCATTATTTTTGCGATTCCCTATGAAAAAGACTTCACGCTGATTGGCACCACCGATGTGGAATACCAGGCCGACCCGGCCAGAGTCAGCATCGATAAAGACGAAATCGCCTATCTTTGCCAGATGAGCAATCGCTATTTTGAGCAGCAAATCAGCCCAAGTGATGTGGTGGCGACGTTTTCAGGTGTTCGCCCGCTGCTGGATGATGCTTCCGGCAATGCGGCCAGCGTAACCCGTGATTACTCACTGGAGTTTGATGCCAGCGAAGGCTTGTTGTCCGTGTTTGGCGGCAAAATCACGACCTATCGCAAGCTGGCCGAGCAGGCTGTTGATTTGCTTGCGCCGCATCTGGGCAATCATAACGCAATTTGGAGTGCAACTAAACCCCTGCCTGGTGGCGATTTGCACGGTAGTTTTGAGCAATTTATGCAAAAGCTGGCAAAAGATTATGCATGGATGCCAGGCGATTTATTGCAGCGCTATGCGCGTACCTATGGATCAAGAACGGCTGTTTTGCTTAAAGGTGCACGATGTGTGGCCGATCTGGGCGAGGAAATCCTGCCTGCGCTTTACGCCGCCGAAGTGCGCTATTTAATGCAATTTGAATGGGCAAAAAGCGCTGAAGATATTTTGTGGCGCAGAACCAAGCTTCGCCTGCATTTGCCTGCCAATGCAGATGAAATCTTGAGTCAGTGGCTGGCAAAAACGGCGGTCCGTTCAACAGATACAGCGCTTGTTTTATAAAAGGACACCATGATGCAAATCACAATAGATAGCCCAGATGCAACCATCAGTTGCCCAGTTAATTTAGCTGCGCCACGCGCCAGAATGGTGGTCGCCAATTGGAAAATGTTTGGCAATCTGGCGCTGTGCCGTGAAAGCCTACCGCGTCTGGCTGCTGCAGCCATGGAGAGTGTCGAGCTGGTGGTTTGCCCGCCCGCGCCTTATCTGGGCGAAGTAGGGCGCTTGGCCAGCAGCTCTGGCGTGCACTATGGCGCGCAAGATGTGGCGGAAGTGACGCATGGTGCACGCACGGGCGAATGGTCGGCCGATATGCTGGCAGAGTTAGGTTGCCGCTACGCCATTGTTGGGCATTCCGAGCGGCGGGATCGCCACCGTGAATGTAATCAAACCGTGGCAGTAAAAGCGGCCATGTGTATTGCCGCCGGGGTGATCCCGATTGTGTGCGTGGGTGAAACCATGAGTGATCGGGAATCAGGGCAGACTGAGGTGGTACTGGCAGAGCAACTGAAGGCCATTTTGCAGCTGATGAAAAAAAATGCCATGTTTGTTCTTGCTTACGAACCCGTCTGGGCGATTGGTACCGGCCTTGCCGCTACGCCAGAAATGGCGCAGGACGTACATGCATTCTTACGCCGACAGCTGGCGCTGTTTTCATCCGCATGGGCCGAATCGGTCACTATTTTATACGGCGGTAGTGTCAAGGCCGACAACGCCGCATCGTTGTTTGCCATGCCTGATATTGACGGTGGATTAGTCGGCGGGGCCTCGTTGAATGTGAATGATTTGCTGAGTATTTATAAGGCTGCCCATATTTAAGCTGAATTTTTGCCCAATTAAAGCCCCGCCGTACATCGTACTGGCGGGGCTTTTTTGCATTCATTTTTTGTAAGATTAATTGTTAATCTCATTTTTATCCTTGCGTGTGCTGTTGATATGCTTACAAATTTATTTTTTTATTCTTTCTTATAATTAAATATTCCATGGCGTAATAAGGGGCTCAACCTATATTGGTTTCACTTGTCTGGCTGGGTATTGCCTTGGGCAGGATGGGCTGGGTGATGTTTAGTGCTGACGGTACGGTGAAGCAGTTTGGTTTGGGTGCGGAGCACCTTCATGCTCTCTCTTATCAGGCGAAAGAGAAAGGCATCCCTTGTTGGTCTGTTTAATTGGAGCAAAAGATGCAAAACACATGGGTCAAAACGAATAATGTCGCTCAGTATCAAGAAGCTAACTGGGCCAACTGGATTGGTACTAAAGCATGTGGCAGCGTGGAAGCCGCACAGGCTTATGCAGCGCAAAATGCTGAAATCAGCTTCTTTTTTTACTGCCGCCAGAATATGGTTCTGACCAACGGCCGCAGTTTCAGCCCTGGGGATGCTGCGTTCTTCTCCGGCCAGCCCTGGTATGGCAGCGCACCACAATGTGATTCTTATCAGAAAGTGGTGTTTAATACCCCCGCATTTATTAATGATTTCCCGGTTAATTCGGCACAAAACGATGCAGTTTGCCTGCAATGGAATACCAATATCAGTGGCTTTACCGCGCAGGCCATCATGGGCGACCCGTGGAATCTGCTCTATGCCAGCAATCAGACTTCTTACTTTGATACAAATTTCACTACTATTCCCAGCACCGCAACGGCGGCTTTAATTCACTGGACGGCTTTTCCTAATCGCCTGAGCCAATATCTGGGCAAGGGTGCTTACCCTGCCAATCCTTACAATTATTCTGCCAAGCAGCTGTTTGCGATAGCTGATCAATTTGGCACAACAGAAGTGCCAGTACCCGCTTTCCAAAATATCCCCACCCAGCTTTGCCCGCAGGCCACATGGAATAGCGAGCTGCATATGTACGGCCCCTATGGCCCGCGCGGCTGGCAGGATGAGTATTGCGAATGGAGCGTGGTGCGTGATCCGCAAAGCAATAAAATCACCCGCATTGATATGACCTGCGAAAACCCGGAATACTGGAACACATTGTGGATGATTGATCCGCAAAAAGTAGCCGATGTGTATTCATCCACCCTTAGTTTTGGCGCGCCAGCCTCGGCTCAGGTGGTTGTACCAGTCAGTGATTTGTATTTGCTTGATCCGGTAACAAAAGCCGTGGTGACAGATCCTTCAACAGGACGCCCAGCTTATAACCCGCTGAATAAATGGAATAGCGGCCCCGTGGCCGTGCGGGGAAGTGGCAGCAATTATGGCGGTGCGATGCACCTGACCAGTACCCCCAATACCCTGCAAACCGAAATGGCGCTGGCGGGTGGCGCGACAATTCAGCGTGCGTGTGGCAATAGCGTGCCGCAAACGCTGATTTGCTGCGCGCAATACGGGCAGGCTTATCGCAATAGCGATCCGCATATCGGGCAATCGGTGAATCAAGCCATTGGCGGGCAGCTTACTGGTTTTCCCTGCAAGGCGGCACTTGCTAATCCAACCGGTTTATATATTCAGGTGCCTGACTTAAGCGGCTTTACCTTACCAGCAGACCCAAAACTACCAGCGGGCGCATCGGCTCAGGATTGCTGGCAAATTGTGCGTGGCTCGGCTGAATTAACTGATCCGGTGACCGGCATGTTGTTCGGGGCGACAGCGGCATCGCCGCAAAATGGCGGTAATTTTGTACTGCATGCGGTGTTTCAATTGCCGCAATCCTGGGTGGATGCAGGCGTGTCGTTTACGATTGGCGATATCACTGATGCAGCGGGTGAGCCGATTCAGTGGGGCGGGCAGGTCACTCAGCAAATGTCGATTGGTCTGTGGGCGCGCCCGATTCAGGTTTCGGCAGCACCTGCCAATGAAGCCTGCGTTTTACCTCCTCCAACGGGCGTTACCCCGCCTGCAAACCCTGTGCCGCCAGATTACGCCCAGCCCTTACAGCTGTTTCACTCGGCTATTTGGAATGCTTACTTTAATACCGAAGTTAGCAATCCCATGAATACGCCAATTTCACTGGCCAGTAATTCCACCCTGATTGCACCGATTGTCCGGCTTGGGCAAAGCAATATCCCCATGGTGCTGACCTGCACCACCACGCAGCTTGGGCCACAGGGGCAGTTGCCAACGGTGGATTTTGGGCCGGATATCACGGTTGTGGTCAGCAATTTTAACGACAACGTCAATTACGCTGTGCCAGGTAATTCTTATCCATCTCAATGCGCTTCACTTAATTTAAAAGTCAGTGTGGGCGCAAATGCTGAGCTGGGTTTACGTGGCTTGACGCTGACTAATTATGGGGACGAGGTGCAAGCGCCAATGTCCGCGTTGCTGAATATTATTCCGGCGTGATCGTGATGGATTAAAGGGGCTTGCCATGCGTGTATTGAATCGTTTGCGGGTGTTTGCTTATCTTGGTGGTTCGGTGGGTTTTTTGCTGGCTTGCAGCCCGGTGCAGGCCGCTTGCCCAACGTGGGCTGGCGTGCCGGTGTTGCAGCCGGTTATTCCTTGCGATTCGCTGGGCACCAATCAAAACGCATTTAATAATCTGGCATGGCAGCAGTTTATTACCCTTAACTGGGCGGCTGACCCCAATGCACCGGGGCAGCCTGATACCAGCGTGCCTGCTTCCTCTTTCGGGGTGGCGGGCTCGCTCAACCCGGTGGTGTGGGAAAGTTATAAAGAATCATCTGAAGTGTTTCGCCCTAATGGCGCGCCTCCTTTGCCTTGGTCTAGTAAGCAGGCTATCCCTCTGGCGATGCGCGCTTTAATGAAAAGTAAAACCCTCAAAGCCACCTCGGCGCTGGGTATCAAGAGCCTTTATCACACGTCTAAATTTACGGGTACCTCGCCGGCGGCATTAAAAGACATTGCAGAGGCGGGCACGAATGGCGCGTGGCTCACCGCTCAGCCCAAAATGAATAACTATGTCACCCTGTTTGAAAAGCGGCTTAATCAGGATGAATACAACTATATCAATCAGAATCAGCTGTATATCGCCAGCAAGCAGCCCCCATTTGCCACCACACAGGGGCTGAATCTGCCCGATGGCCCAGGAACGTTTGTCTCTTATAGCTCGGTGGGGGCGATTGAAATCAAGGCGGCATGGATAGAGCTGGATGATCCCACGCTGTGGCCGATGTTTAAAACATCCAAAGCGTGGGTGAGTTATCCGATCACGGGTGGCGGCAGTACTCCGCCCAAGCAGGTGACGGTGGGGCTGGTGGCTTTGCATATTATTCGCAAAACACCCAATGCCCAGCAGTTTATGTGGAGCACCTTTGAGCATGTTTATAATGCGCCCAGCAAAAATGAGCTAAGCGCGCCACCTCTGCCTTGGTATACCTATTACAACCTGAGCTGTGATCCGGCGACTGATTACTACAAATGTGTGCAAAATAAAATGCCGGTGCTGGGGACAGACCCATACAACGCGCCGGTACAAGTGGTGCGTACTACGCCGATCAGCAATACCACCGCCAATAATATCGCCGCCCTGAATACCAACACCTGGGCCACAATTAAAGCGGCTAATCCTAATTCGGTATTTCTGAATTATCAGCTCGTGAATGTGCTGTGGCCCAATAGCAATACCCCCATCTACCCCGGTGCAACTTCGCCGTTGCCTGATGGCAATGCCCAGCCCCCCGTCGCCCAACAGCCAGTGGCGAATACGGTATTGGAAACCTACCACCAAGATATCAATTGTCTGAGTTGCCACACGGGGGCGACTGTAGCAGGGCAAAAGCAAACGCTTGCCAGCGATTATTCATTTTTATTCGGAGAAGCCAGTAATCCGACAACTCAATCTAAAAAGAGTAAAAGTAAACTGATGCGGGTGAAGTTGCCTTAAATCGCCAGTAGTTTGTCAGTGTGGATGATGGGGTACTCTTGAGGCGTGCTTAGCCTTCCCCTTTGCAAAAAGGGGGGGGCTGAGGGGTAATGCCGTTCACTTAAGCCGTTTTGCTTGAGTTCCCCCCTTTAATAAAGGGGGGGGCTAAGATCAAAACCACTTAAGTGAACGGCATTAGGGATGAGTAGGGGATTTAAGCCGGGCCAGCTCAAACATCCGGCGTAATTCATCTAGCACCACGGGCAGGGTATCAAAACCCTCGCCCAGCAAAAAATGTCCGCCATTTTTTACGATTAAAAACTGCGCATCCAATTGCTGGCTTAGCGATTCGGTGAGGGCGAAAGGAATAGTGGCATCATTATCTGCGGCAATCACAGAGCGCTGCTTAATCAGCTGGCGTAAGTGCGCAGTATTTAAAGGCTGCGCCGTAAACTCATCCAGCTGGGGCAAAAGCGGCACGGCACCGGCAAACCCCGCCACTAGCACCACGCCGCCAATGGTTTGATCCATCCGCTCTAAATGCCGCAGCACCGTAATGCAGCCCAGACTATGCCCCACAAAATAAACATCCTCATCATGCACCGCCACACTTTGCTCAATTTTAGTCAGCCAAGCGTTTAAATTAGGCTGGCTGGAGTTTGGCAGCGCCAAAATATGGCAAGCCACACCAAGCGTTGCCAGCTGATCTTGCAGCCAAGGAAACCAGTGGTTGGAAGGCGCGGCATCATAGCCGTGGATGATGTAGAGGGTGGGCATGGGGGGCAATCCTGTCTGTTTAATTTCATATTTTACGCAGCAAAGATCTTAAACCACTGGTGTCTTGGGGAGAACAGCGCTTGGGTTTATGTTTCATTAAAAAAAACGAAGCAGCCGGATCACAAAAAGGAGTGCAAAAAAAGGGCCAGTATGTTTTTGCAATAAATAAACCGCCAGAGGTCGTGTGAATAGCCGGGCGGTTTATTTGATATGGCCAGCGATATCTATTTTTGGGTAATGCCAGAGAAGTAGAATGAAGTCATGTCGATGATTTGTTGCTGTACTTTGCAGCCCAGTCCTTCACGGGCGGCATTGGTCAGCAGACCATTATCGCCATCGCCGGTCCATACAAAGAGGCCACCCAGACCTTTCTCTTTCACATACTGCGCTTTGGCCCGGACTGACCGTGGCGTATCCAGTGACATAAACACCTGACTGCTGCTGTTAAAGAGGAAATCTGCATCAGCAATTGTGTCGGTATACAGCTGAAAACCATTGCGGCCACTTTGCTGCTCAAAGTCGATATAGTTGCGCACAATGTCCGGCCATTCAGTGGAGCCAGATTCAAAGCTGCCAACCGTACTGTTTTTGCTTTGATTATCGTAATTGCCCTGCAGTGGCGATACCGATGTGATCCCGGCCCCTTTGGCATTGCGGGTATAGGCGGCATAACCTAGGAAAATTTTCTTGGGATTAACGCCTAAGCCCAGCAAGTATTCGACCGCGCGTGCGGCTGAGTTCTGGCTGGGGGTGTCGCTTTGCAGGTTTGCCTGATGACCTAAGCCCTCGGCCCACGGGGAGCCAAAGAAGTCATAGCTCATCATATTTAGCCCTTCTACCCCAGCGGCAATTAGTTCAGGAATATTGGCGTGCTGCATTTTTTCAGGCTCAGCATTCACGGCAATGCTGATATGAATGTCGGGCATCGCCATTTTAAGTTCGCGGACCAATTGGGCAAAATTGGGCGCATCTTCCGGGCCATAGCTATTGCCATTGCCTGTGCAGCCCGGAAATTCCCAATCAAGATCCAGATCGGTAAATATCGGGAAGGTGTCGACGATATGCTTCAGGCTCTGTACCAGGCGCGCGCGCAATTTAGGATCTGCCGCGATAAAGTGAAATGCCTGACTCATAGTCCAGCCACCTAGGCTGAGCGATACGCGCAAATCGGGCTTGCTTTGCTTGAGCTGGACTAAGCCACCCAGTACACCTTGCGCTTTGGCTGGATTAAAGAATGGGACTGGATCATTACTAATCCAGCCATTAAAGCCACAATTAATATAAGACAGTACATCGCCCCAGGCATCGGTAAAGGTGGCCCTGCCTTTTTGATTAGGCAGGTCGGCTTCGCTGCTGGCAATACCGAAATCTTGCGCAGCGGCATTAATTTTTTCCGCTTTTTCGCCAGTGTCACCAATAATGCCGGCAAAACCAATAATGATTTTGTCAAAAGGGCCGACATCTTGT
Organism: Iodobacter fluviatilis; assembly: GCF_900451195.1. Taxonomy (NCBI): domain Bacteria; kingdom Pseudomonadati; phylum Pseudomonadota; class Betaproteobacteria; order Neisseriales; family Chitinibacteraceae; genus Iodobacter; species Iodobacter fluviatilis. Next base: position 2,701,004 of record NZ_UGHR01000001.1, on the reverse strand, counting down.
AAGCGCATCAGATCTATGCCACGACCACCTTCTTTAAAATCGCTGCTTGTTTCATAGCGAGAATCATACTGCGACCAATCCGTGTAATAGCAGGCAACTTGAAACTCATTGCTCTGATATTTGTTGAACACATTTTTAACAACGCGGCCCGGTGTGTATGAAAAGTTGCTGTCTTCCTTGCTTGGGTCAAAATGATTGACTGCATAGGTTTTCTCCGCTGCCCCCAGCGCTAAAATCTGCCCGTCGACAAGGGTGCCTGGATCGGAAGAGTAGATTAAAGCGCTACCTGATTCTTGTGACATTTCTGTAGTGTTTTTAGCTGTGGTAGTTTCCATGGTCATTGCTCCGAATGGCTGGGGTGTTAGATGGTTGTTATGCGAATTTTTTTGCCGTTTTAAAAAATACTGAACTTAAGGTTTACGGAGGGATTAGGCGGTATTTTAATTAGAGCTAACAAATGCACAACGGATTGATATTAAATAACAGATATATTCTTCTGCTATTATATTCAGTATTCGTATTTTCTATAAAATACGTATTAATTTTTAAAAATTGCAGCTAAATTCTGACCTTGCTGTATGACTTGCTGAGCTTCAGGTTGATTGGAGCGGCGAGCTCTGTTGTAGCCATATCTAATCGCAGCTACAATTCCATCTATAGCCAAACCAGCAACAACGTTAACTACAAATGCTTCGTAATCAATGCCGAGTTTTTCTGTTTTCTCTAGATTTTCAGTTCTTTTTTATTGGCATTAATTTCCTCCACCATTCTTTTTGTGACGCCTGGATCGCTTCTAATTTCTTTTGCTGTTTTCTCTGCTAGAGATGGGTTGTTTTTGCAGGTAATAAAAACTTTCTTTGCTTCGTTAGGCATGATTATTTACTCTTATAAAAAAATAGGGTTGTTAAATGTATTGGCCTTCTTTTGGTAAGGCCGATTTTGATCCGGCGACAAATGCCGCCGGATTTTCATTCTTTATGTATGGTGTGATTGGTTATCGTAATTAATGATACGAATGGTGATAATTACAATTTATTTGTAGAGTGAATTATTTGTAATCCACGCTCCATTGGTTGTTAATATCCAGGGTCACTACGGCTGAATAAACATTGGCGGGATAATCAATTTCAAATGAATCAGAAATTTCTTCCAGATCCAGCACTTCACCCACTTCATAGCTGCCAAAGGTGATCCAGTATTTAGGATGAGGTGTAAATGCGAGATGGATATTGGGTTGTGCTTCTACAGCCAAAGCAGGCTGACCAGAGATACCTACCCCAACCGATGCCTTGCGTAAAGGTACGCTCGAGCTTTGTTTAACGATAAGTGAGCCGGCCGGAGCTGCGCTTGATTTATTGGTAAAGGTATAGCCGTGCTCGTCGTAAGTCAGTAACACCGCATTTTCGCCGTTCGGATCCACAGCCCATGTTTGGGACGCTTCGAAAGTGGCACCTGGTTTAAGATCACCGTTTTCTGACCAAACAAGACTGTAATCAATATTCCAATCAAAATTTAATCGGGTCGTTGGGTGAGATGGCTTAGTCAGCCATGCCAGGGACATCACATTAGGTACGCCAATATCAGGCGCTGTGGTGTAAACGCAAGCGGTGGCAGAGTTGCTGGAATTGTTTTGAAACGAAAGAGTATAAGCAGTCATGTTATGTTCCTTAGGGTTTAAATAAATTAAAGTTGGGTTATGCTTTTTTTGTGTCTGATTCTTTAATTCTCCTTGGTTTTAAAATTAATACTAAAGGATTTTTAAGTGCTGATATTTGAAATGATTGTTAATAGTTATCCATTGGTATTTCAATATTCTGGCCGTATTCAGGTGTTGGTGTTGTATTGGCGACTCTGAGTTTTCTTTTTATTGCACATTCATTGCATGTCCAGCTTATTGCGGGTATAAATTGAAAAATAGGCTGATTGTTATGCGTGCTGATCAGCAGGTTTGTAAAAAAAGTGCCTGAATAACCTTTGTCGTCAGATGAATATGTTTTCGCCTTTTTCACGCTGATATATGCTGATTCTTTTTTCCCGTTTGTGCTTAGTTCAATGTGATTGTCGTTTGCGGTGCATATAATATTTGTGTGTGTCTCACGCAGTTTTTCTGAAAATTCACGGGTAAATAAAATGGTGTTGTTGTTTATTTCATCTGCGAATTCTTTTACTTTTTTATCAGATTGAATGTTTTTTGATATGAAAGTTACTTTGAACCCGTGCCGTATTTTTTTGTGTGCTGATTTTATTGGGTTCATTTTGTATTGCCCTGTTGTAAATAAGACGATGCATGATGTTTTTTTGTGAATAAATTTATGGGTTATTTTTTATGATGCGTAAAGAAAGTGTGAATCGTGCGCTGTTGTTCAAATACATACCTTGTTTTGGGTGCGTATTTATTGCTGGTCGAAAAATAAAAATCGCTTTCTTGCAATGATCTCTAAGCCATCGTTGCTGAAATATAATGTCCAGCCTCTTGCTTTTAAGTGTTTAAGCTCAATGAGTGCTTCGCTCAGTGACTCATAATTAATTCTCAATTCAATCATGATTAATTCTTTTGTGTTTATTAGCGAGTATGCAAGATTTTTGAATGTGTTTAATACAGTGTAAGTCAATTGAGCGCAGAATGAATTTAATCGGGTAGGTCAAGAAATGCGGAGGTGTGTGCTTCGTGCTCGTATTGTTCTGCGCCGGGATAGACTTTATTGCCGGTATGATCACTTTGAATGGCGATATTTACGTAGGTCCAAAGTGCGGGCTTTAATAAATTGCGAGCCAGCTGAGCGCGTTTGCGTGCTAGTTCCTCACTGATTTTCAATAGCTGAGCTATTTCTCTGAAAGGCATTTCTTCTACAAAACGGTAATAGGCCACGTCATGTAAATTTTCAGGCAAGGTTTGGAATACTTCTTGTATTTGTTTGAGCAATTCGTCCCCAAGTGCCTGATATTCAGGAGAAACAGGTCTGTAATGGTCTGTTTCTTTATGATGCAATTGAAGCCGCAGGTTTTCTGCATTTAGCCAGCGCTGCTGATCAATAAACTTACTTTTGGTGACTTGACGCAGCCAGCCACCAAGGTGGCGGATTTGCGACAATTTAAAGGGAGATTCTGTATAAATATGAAGAAGGACAAGGCTGTATAAATCTTTACTGTTTTCCGTATTGCCTGAGCAAAAACGATTGCACAGATGCTGAAGAAAATGATGATAGCGGGTAATAAACTCTTCAAATGCACCTTCATTGTGACTGGCAAGGGCGATGATCAGCTCTTGTTCGGATGCATTGCTCCAGCGTTGCTGCAGTTGGCTCAGTTTTGTCCCCATATTGCGCCTCTGTGGTATGTGTTAATGGCTTCCTGTCTGACTTATTTGGTTTTGATAAGACTTGAGACAGGTTTGGGTAAGAGGACGATGCAAAATGCTTTAATGTGAAAACAAATGAATTTTGTTACGGGGCAAGAATGCGCAGGAAAGTGGGAGCGTATTTTTTGAAGGCGGGCCAAGTGGGCATGGAGGAGTAGTCTGATGTGTAATAAACATCCTGACAAAAATGCAGCAGATGCCATGACGGCCATGATGTAAATATCAAATGCAGGGGGGTATGTAGTTTGTTCAGGGCTGCGGATCGCCGCTTTATTGGTGTAAAGCAGTAAGCTGCGTGTGATTTATGTGTGGCAGGAGCAATATCAGGCAGTAAAACTTAGCCTGAAATTGGTTCACTGAACATGGATGATCATTTTTACGATGAGGAGGGATATTTCATAAAAGACAATGACAGAGGATTTAAGCTGGAGCACAAGCTATTTAACGGCTTGTGCACAGGTATTGAACAGGCACACGCAATTTGCGTAGAGATGATTTATATCTGCCCGCAGCCACTGTGGTAGCTGGATTTAATCTCTATTTAGCAAGGCAGAGAGTGGCATATTGAACGTGTCGGGTATATGTTTTTAGTTTAGATTACAGCCCCTTCATTCCCTCGCCTTTTAGCCCCACTAGCAAAGCTTTCCCATCTGGCATCACTCTAAATTCCCCATATCGGGCTTGTGCCCAGCGGCGGGCTTCGCTTTCTTTAAAAAACCATGCGTCGGTAACGAGTACCCAGTGGCCGTTTTTGGGGCTGAGTTCGATTTTGAATTCGTCTGCGGCTAGCGGCTCGCCATGGTCGATACGCTGGGCGCTGCCGATGTTTTGGCTGTCTCTTTTCATAATGAGAAAAGGGCGGGATGGATGGCTTATGTCGCTAACTGACGGTGTATCAAAGGGAATTTGAAAATTAAGCTGCATAAAATCACCTTGCATCAGGGAGCGTGGGTCGGCCGGGGCGAGTGGGATATACAGCGGCTGGCCGTGCGCGATGAGGTTTTCTTTTTGCCAGATGCCTATATTAGCGATGAGCAAAACACAGGCGGCAGTGAGTGCGATGCCTATTTTCTGGCGTGGGTTTTGGGCAGGTGCTATTGAGGCGGATGCCGGCGCTAAAGCTCGCCACGCTAGGGCACCCAGTAGGCTGCCTGCCAGCATAAATAACAACGCTTTGTTGGTCAGTGTCCAATCCAGCTGATAGTAAAACGCGCCAATTATCCATGCGCCAGCTAGGCCTGCGCTGCTGGCGGATCGCCAGCGCCCGGCTATCAGACTGATCGACAGAGCCAGCAATACCGCACCCAGCGCGGGCATCAGCCAAGACAGCGCCGCTAAAATTAAGGCCGCGACAGCGTAGCTGCGCAGTAATGGCCAGTTGCGCCCCAGTAACAGCGCAGCTGCTAGAGCAAAGAGGGATGAGCTCAGGGCGAATAAGCTGTGGCTTGTTGCAGAATGTGGTGCTGCTTCATGCATGATTTCAGCAAAAACGCTATTACTCAGGCTGGCGCCAGCAAGGAAGGTCATGCCCGAGCTAAAGGCCAGCCCGGCAAGAATCACCAGTAGCCAGCCGGTAAAAAAGGATTCAAATGCGGCGGCGATGAGCGCTTTTCCCCCGTCGTTGAATATTTTGTATTGCACGGCGCTGGCAAGCAGCCACAGCAAAAGCATGGAGTGTAGCGCCAGCCATAGCCCGGAATAGGCATCGCTATGGCCATTTTTAATCCAGATCAGCATTGCGCAGCCGGTGAGCGCGGCCGAGGCTGCACCCAGTAAAACACGCAGCCAGGGCCTGGGAATGGCCCATGTCAGCCCGCCTGCCAGCAATGCCAGCATGGTGCACGCCAAGGCACTGGGTAAATGGGTGAACAGACCATAAGCAATAAGAGCTGGCCCCACCATCAGGGCGGGGATGGCGAGTTGCTCCACAAATAAAGGAATATCTTGGCCGCGTAGCAGCAGGATGGCGGCCGCCAAAACCAGTATCCCCACAAAATACGGCCCTGCCACGCTATGAATAAGGGTGTCGCCCAGCATCATGCCAATCACAATCAGTAAAGGAATGGCGGCCAGCCATGCCCCCAACGCCGTGAGCAGCACCACGGGCCATGGCCTGCTCTCTGGTGTTTCAATCTGGGCATCGGCGGGTAAAAGACCAGCGGCAATGGCTTTTTGTACAAGTGGCTGGTTCATAGTGTGTTTGCCTGGCGTCTGGACAGGCGCAGTAAAGTGCTGACGGTGAAGGCGAGTAAGACCGCTGCGGCAAGGCCAATCAGTAAAATCTGGCCGATGAAGTTGTCGTTGTTATGTCCGTTAAACAGTAAGCGGGTCAGGCCGGATATCAGCAGAATATTCAAGCACAGGCCAATGATGCTTAAGCCGTAAATATCGAAGGTGGCTGGCTGAGCCATTGCCGCCGTGGCCAGAGCAAAAAGCAGCAGCCCTGAAAAATACAGCAGCAAAACATCATCAGCGAGCAGTGCGGTAAATGCGCTGCTGCAGATCATGACACTGCACAGTGTCATCGAGGTGCGAAACGCCCAGTGGCCTGTGCCTTTTAAGTAAGGCAGTTTGGGGCTAAGCATCAAAGTCATCAGCAGTGCTGCACTCCAGCCCAGTAAGAAAACCTGGGTGTCGGCCTGCTCAAGGCGCCAGCGGTGGCCAGTATGCGCGTGTATCCATAATGAAATTCCTGTGCTGACGATGAGCGCCCATGGCGTCCACAGTGCATCGCTTTGGGTGCTCAAGCATAGCGGCAGGGTGAGGGCGGCCCAGATTGCAAACAGCTGCCACGGGTCTGCGCCGGTTTGATAAGCCTGCCCAAAGTAAGCAAAAAGACCGCCAACAGATAGGAATGCTAACAGGCAAAGGGGAATACGGGCTTTGGCCAGCACAATGGCGGCTGTGCAAAGTAAAACGCACAGCGCTTGCAGCAGCACAAAATGCCCGGCCCGCCCCAGCGTATCCCAGTTGGCGGCAATCCAGAAAACCAGCCCCAGCCCAAACAGCGCCGCAGCAGCTACGGCCAGAATTTTGGGCAGGCGGCTGGCGATGGCTATCGCTTCAGGGGCGGCTAGTTGCTGTAATTGCTGTGTGGTGGCGGCATCTAGCTGGTATTTTGCCGCCAGTGCGTAGAGGCTAAGGCGCTGATCCATAATGCATTCCTTGGGTGTGGTATTAAGCCACGGCGTAGAGGTGCTGAAACAGAGTGTTTAATATACTGCCTGTATTTTTGTGACTAGGAACAATAAACTTTGCCATCTTGCCAAAATAGGCTTCAGGTACAAGTTGCTGTTCAATAGAGTGATATTCGCTGCGCTCCACGTAGTCATCCCACAGGATGATTGCACCGGGTTGGAGCTGCAGCAGCGAGTACAAAAAACAGGGCACTCTGAAACGCCCATCGATTAAAACCAGATCAACATCACGGGCAAAACGCCAAGGCTTGCTGTAGTAATCGGGCCACTGGCTTTGCATTTGCGTGTTTTCAGGAAAGCCCCACTCCATGGTTTTGCCAATGGGCGCATGCAGCAGCTCAATCTGGCTAGGGGATTGCAGCGGGGCGATCTGCGTGCCTACCTTTGCTGCCCATTCTTGGCTTGAATCAATGGCTACAATGCGCTGCACACCCAGCTGTGCAGCCAGAATGGTGCTGCCGCCCATGCCGTATTCCAAATAGCTTTGGGCGCTTGTGAGTGCGGCAGTCAGCGCTTCTTTCTCTGCTTGTGGCATATGGGGCAGCAGTGCGGCATGGGGGGTCACTCTGACCATACTGCAAATTCACTGCCGTTTGGATCACTAAACTGAAAGCGCCTGCCACCAGGGAAGGAAAATATCGGCTTAATGATGCTGCCACCCTCAGCCAGCACTGCCGCTAGGCTGGCTTCCAGATTGCTGCTGTATAAAACAATTAAAGGCGCGCCAGTCTGGCTGGAAATGCTTAAATCTGCCAGATAAAACCCGCCATCAATACCCTCATCAGAAAAAGCGCAATACTCAGGGCCGTAATCTGTAAAAGCCCAGCCAAACACCGTGCTGAAAAATGCTTTGCTCTTGTTTAAATCTTTGGAAGGCATTTCAATATAATTAATTTTATGGTGCTGATGCATGGCGTGGCTCCGCATAAAAGGAATGCTTAATTGGGGATAAGGCCAAATTGAATTTCAATTTGGTTCTGGCTTGATTGCGGCGATTCCCATAAATGATAAACCTCACGGCTTTCGCCGCTGAAAGCGCGCCCGGATTGTTTGATTTCTGCAATTAAAGGCGCATAGCCCTCATTAAATAAATCAGCCAGCGGCCCCTGATAATGGCGGACGGCACAATCAATCGGGGCTAAAGTTTTGCAGGCAAAAGCCCCTGTATTAGCCTGCGGGTGGCAAACCGGAAAACAAATATCCAGTGTAAATAAGCTGTGCGCATCCTGCGGCACCTGGTAATACACAAAAATACATGGGCCATTGAAGCCCAGCTGATTACGCTCAATTTCGGCAATCAATAAAGGCGTTTGTTCAGCGGCAAAAACGCCAACATCAGCAAGGCAAAGTTGTTTGCTGGTGAAAATAACAGGAATACCATGGGTTTGTTTGGTTTCCATAAAGCCTCCTTTCGTGTGATGTATTAAATCGCAATTTGCCGCGTATTTATAATAAAGACTGAATCTGTGTTGCCGGATTGCCACTGGCTTTCCATGCATGCCATTGGCGCTGCAGGCGGTATATTTTTTGCGCAAGAATGGGCTCGCTGACATATTGGCTGATTTTGTTTTTGCTCAGCATTTCCTGCGCCCAAGCACTGACATCCTCAGGGTGTAAGGCCCATGCCTGATGAATGTCCGAAAGCTGCCAAAGCCAGTAGGGTGATAAATGGCCATGTACGTGTAATAGGCCGGGATGAATATCCGCTCCTAATTGTTCTAGCTGTTTTTTCCAGATGCCCTGCACATGGATATTGGCAAATTCGCTACTGATTCCGGCGCTGCGTTGTTTTAAATGCTGACGGTAGCGCACTAAAGGAATGCCCATATTGGCAAGCTGCCCGTGCTGGCTAAGACGAATCACAAAATCCCAATCCTGCGCCATATCCATTTTTTCTGTGTACTGAATATTGCTTTTAAGCCATAGCGCACGGTTAATCATCATGGCGGGCTGAGCCATGGCGCAATAAAACAAATTATCCACGCAGATATCATGGTGATGCAGCGGAAAAAGGCGCAGTGATTCTTCTGAGCACTGCTCATTAAAAACCAGCATATCCCCGCTGACTGCGATCACATCCGGGTGCCCGGCCAGAAAACGAGCAGAGTGGGCAAAGCGTTCCGGCAGGCTGATGTCGTCTGCATCATGCAGGGCGATGTAATCCCCTTGTGCTGCGGCCATGCCCAGATTGCGGGCACAGGATACGCCTCGATTAAGTGCTAATTGAATGGTGAGAAGATGCAGCCATGGGGCTGCCTGAGCAAACAGGCTGATTTCTTCCTGATAATCGTGCTGGCTGCCATCGTTAATTAAAATCACTTCAATATCAGCAAAGCATGAAAAATCAGCCGTCACAATCCCCTTTAGCATGTCAGAAAAATGCTGTTTATTTGGGTTCATAAACGGGATAACAATACTCAGCTTCATGTCGGGGGCCTGAATGCGCGCTGATTGCTGGCAAGGATAGACATGATTTTTCTCCAGCCCGCTTCCGATTCCGGGCTTTGGGCAAAGGCCTGCTGCAGTAATTCGCGCTGGCTGCTGGAAAGCTGCTCTTCTAATGCCTGGCCCGATTCACTCAGGGCAAGACTTTTTACACGCGCATCATGGCGGGCGGTGCTGGCAATGACCAAGCCCTTGGCTTGCAACTCTCTTAATGGCCGGTTCAGAGCCTGCTTGGAAATGCCCAGACGTGCTAGCAGTGTATTCACTGACAGCCCCTGATCCCGCGCCACAAAATATAAAATCCGGTGGTGCACTCTTGCCAGCTGCAAAGGGGTGAGCATTTCGTCCGGCAGGGATGTAAATGTGCGGTAGCCATAAAACAAGCTTTCCAGATCCGCGTTGAGTGTGTGGTGTTGGTTCATTATTCAGTATCGTGTGAAGTACATATGTAAAAATCTCTCCGCTGTGGGCTGTCTTGCCGGGATGCTTTTGCTTATGTACTAGCGCGCATGCGCAAGTTACGTATTGACGGATGGCTGAGCATACGGCATAAATAGGTCATATCTATTGACCTGTCTGGTGAGTCCTATGTTTGCTGAGCGTATTGACCGTCTTACTTCTTCTCTGGTCAGAGACATTTTAGCTGCCGCATCACGGCCAGGTGTGATTTCTTTTGCTGGCGGCTTACCTGCCAGCGAAGTTTTATTCAGGGCTTCACCTCAGGTGTTGGGGCAATTGCCTGACGATATCTGGCAGTACGGGCAAACAGAGGGCGAGCCTGCGCTCCGGGAGCAAGTGGCCATCCGGGCGAGGGCGCTGGGCATAGCCTGCAAGGCCGAGCAGGTTCTGATTGTAAATGGCTCGCAACAGGGTATCGATTTAGTCAGTAAATTAATGGTAGAAGAAGGCACGCGCGTGCTGACTGAATCGCCGACCTATCTGGCTGCGCTGCAGGTGTTCCGGCTGATGGGCGCTCATTTTGTGACGGCAGCACAAGACGAAGAAGGGCTGCTGCCGCAGGCTGTGGCTGGGGCGGATGCACGCCTTGCGTACCTTGTGCCTACTTTTCAGAATCCAACTGGCTTGTGTTATTCGCAGGCAAGGCGCAAGGCGCTGGCTGGGGCATTTGATACACAATCCATGGTGGTGTTTGAAGATGATCCTTACCGTGATCTTTCTTTTGATGGCCCCGCACCTGCACCCATTGTTTCTCATTTAAAACAGGCTCGCTGGATTTATCAGGGGTCTTTTTCTAAAACGCTGGCGCCCGGTTTACGCCTTGGCTATCTGATTGTGCATCCTGATTTGATTCAGGCGATGACACGATTAAAACAAGCGGCAGATTTACACAGTAATCGCTTAAGTCAGGCGATTGTGACGCAGCTGCTTCAGGATGGCTCGTTGGATCAGCATGTGGCGAATATTCTGCCGCTCTATCGTGAAAAAAGAGATGTGATGCAGGCCGCGCTGCTGCAGCATTTGGGCGATAAAGCCAGCTGGGCGCTGCCATCAGGTGGGCTGTTTTTCTGGCTGACGCTCAAAAACGAGCAGGATGTGATGCAGCTGATGCAAGAGGCGCTGACTGCTGGCCTTGCCATTATGCCGGGCTCAGCTTTTGATCCTGTGCCTCACCCGTCGAGCACGATCAGGCTGAATTTCAGCCATTCAAGCTTTGAGCAGATTCAGCAAGGTATTGCATTGCTTGGCTCGTTGATTAAGTAGGTTTCCTGTAAGCAGATCAAGTGCTTTTTAGTGAGGTGGTCGGCAGGTTTGTGCGGCACAGGAAGCAAGAAACGGCATTCAATACTAGTGTGTAATAGGATGAGTGTTTTTTGCGTCAACGTCTGTGGAGTAAATCAGCATGAAACTGGCTTTCTTTCTGGCCCTTAGTCTGTTTTCTGTGACCTGCTTTGCTCTGGATGTGCCGAACGGCAAGGTAGTGCTTGCTGTTTCTGGCGCATTGAGTCAGCAAAATAGTGGTAAAAATGCCGAATTTAGTATGGACATGCTGACAAAGCTTCCGCAGCATAGTTTTGTCAGCAAAACACCATGGTATGAAAAGCCGGTTAAATTTACCGGGCCTCTTTTAAGGGATGTACTGGCGGCGGCCGGCGCCAAAGGCGTGCAGATTTCTGCGTTGGCCCTTGATGATTACCGCGTTGAAATTCCTTTTCAGGACGCCATTAAATATCCCATTATTATTGCCCGGCTTTTAGATGATAAGCCGATGGCGGTGAGGGATAAGGGGCCATTGTTTATTGTTTATCCTTTTGATCAGTATAAAGAATTACATCAGGATATTTATTACACCCGATCGGTTTGGCAGCTCTCTAAAATAATCGTCCAGTAAAGGGGCCGGTATGAAGCGGAGCAAACGGCTGCTTTTTTTTATTGTAAGCAGCTTGATTGCGGTTTATGCGGCCATTGCTGCCGTTCAGTTTTCTCAGTTTCAAAGTTTAAATAATTCAATTGGCCGGGCAAATGACAACGCGATGTGGGCGTTGATTCAATTAAATGTGGATTATCAGCGCCTTTATTCTGCATTTGATATACATCTGATGAATGAAGAGAAAGTCAGTATTGATGATCTGGCTTTTCGTTATGAATTATTTGTAAGCCGTATTATTAGTTGCCAAGTGGGCCAGTCAAAAATATTGATGAATAAACAGCCCGTTTATACCAGTACGATGAAGGCTTTAAATGTATTTACCGCCGAGGCGGATCATTATCTGGGCGTTGCACCTGATCGTGTTTTAGATGCGGCTAGCAAGCAAATTTTGTATAAAAAGTTGTTTGCTCTGGAGTGGCAGATTAGAGAGCTGGGTGTTAAAGCCTCTGTCGCCGCAGCGGAGCTGGCTGATGCCCGTCGCACAGAAGTCACGCGCCAAGTGCTGGTGGCCAGTGGCCTGACGGGGTTTCAGTGCGTGCTGACCTTGCTTTTGGCTTTGGCCATGCTCAGGCAGGAAAAACAACGCGCCGCGGCGCAGGCAGAGGCATTAAGCAGCCAGAAAGAGCTGGTTGAGGTATTAAAGCGAAATGAAGAAGTCTTAGAAGGCCGCGTATCAGAGCGCACCCAGGCGCTGGCGCTGCTGAATCATTCTTTGCAGGTGCAAAAAATAGAGCTGGAAGAAGCACGGATTCAATCGGATCAGGCTTCCCGGATGAAATCAGATTTTTTGGCCAATATGAGCCATGAAATCCGCACGCCAATGAATGCCGTGATTGGTATGTCTTATCTGGTGCTTAAATCAAATCTGACTTTTAAGCAAAGGGATTATATTGAAAAAATTCAAAAATCAGGCCAGCATCTTTTAGGTATTATCAATGATATTTTGGATTTTTCTAAAATTGAATCAGGGCATTTAAAAATTGAAATGCTCGATTTTAATATCGATAAATTGCTTGAAGACCTCGCTGACTTGCTGCTTGAAAAAGTAAATACAAAGGGGCTGGAGCTGGTATTTGATATTGCCAGTGATGTGCCGCGCACACTCTGCGGTGATGCTTTAAGGTTGGAGCAAATTTTAATTAATTATGCTAATAACGCGGTTAAATTTACCGATGAAGGCGTGATTAAATTAGTTTGCAGGGTACAAGGGCAGGATGAGGCCGGGGTGCTGTTGTATTGGGAAGTGAGCGATACAGGGATTGGTATCTCAGCAGAGCAGCTGGAGCGTTTATTTCAATCATTTCAGCAGGCCGATACCTCCACAACCCGGCGTTACGGTGGCACTGGCCTTGGTTTGGCTATTTCTAAACAGCTGGCCCAACTGATGGGGGGCGAAGTAGGGGTGCAGAGCGTTGTGGGCCAAGGCAGTACGTTCTGGTTTACGTCTAGGGTGGCCATCAGCCAGCAGGCACAGAGAGAGCTGCTGCCCAGCTTGGATCTGCGCCATCAGGCGGTGCTGGTGGTGGATGATAATTCCGATTCGGCCCGCGTGCTGGCGGATCTGCTGGTGTCGATGACTTTTCGCCCGGTGGTGACCTTATCAGGCATGGCGGCGATTGCGGCTCTGGCTCAGGCATCGGCAGCGGGCGATCCGTTTAAAGTGGTTTTTCTGGATTGGCGCATGCCGCAGATGGGGGGTAAGGAAACGGCGCTGGCGATTCAGGAAATGGCCTTGCCTGTGATGCCGCGCCTGATTGTGGTGACGGCGTATGGCAGGGAAGAAGTTTTAAGCGAAGTTAACCCTGCCGCTGTAGACGAAATTCTGATCAAGCCCGTAAATGCCTCGCAATTATTTGATACCACCATGCGTGTATTGGATGCGAAAGAGGTGCATGAATTAGTACGCGAATACCATGAGGTGGATTTGTCAGGCATTTTGGGTGCCCGGATTTTATTGGTTGAAGATAATGATTTAAATCAGCAGGTTGGGATGGATTTATTACAAGATGCCGGTTTTATTGTTGATTTAGCTGAAAACGGCCAGCAGGCACTCAATAAGGTGCAACAGGTTTCTTATGATCTGGTACTGATGGATATGCAAATGCCTGTGATGGATGGCATCGCTGCAACGAAAAAAATCAGGGAATGGCCGGATTTTGCATCTCTGCCCATCGTGGCGATGACCGCCAATGCCATGCAGGCCGATCAGGAGCGATGCGCCGCAGCAGGAATGAACGGGCATGTGGCCAAACCCATAGAGCTGCATGATTTATGGATGGCGCTGCTGCGCTGGATTCCACCCCGGCCTGTTAATCTGCAGGGCGGTGTTTTGCCTGTGCCGAGTAAAAGCAGTGATCTGGTATTGAAAAGCAAACTGGAGGCATTGGATGTGCCGGGGCTGGATGTGGCAGCGGGCTTACGGCGGGTGCTGGGTAAAGAAACACTTTATCTGGAAATGCTCAGAAAATTTATTCACGGCCAATCTTCTGTCATTGCAGAAATTAATGTGGCGCTGGAAGAAAAGGATGTACTGACTGCAGAGCGTTTGCTGCACAGCAGTAAATCGGTTGCGGCGAGTATTGGCGCGGCTGATCTGGCTGATTTGGCGGCTGAGCTTGAGTTATTGGTTCGGCTCCATCCGGGTGATGCCATGTTAAAACCGATGCTGGAGGCGTTTTCAAGTAATTTACTGGGATTTTTAGTTGATTTAATTGTGGCGCTTGATGGGGTGAACCATGTGGCGGATGCCAGTGAGCCCGCAGTGCCGGCCAAAACGCCGGATGTCACCATTCTGGCTGTAGACGATACGCCTATGAATTTGTTGCTGATTGAGCGAATGCTGGGTAAGGAGTTCAATATCCGCGTTGCGCAGCATGGTGCAGAAGCGCTGGATATGCTGGTGCAAGATCCTTTGCCCCGTCTGATTTTGCTGGATATTCTGATGCCGGAAATGGATGGCTATGAAGTATGCCGCCAATTAAAAGCCGATGCGCGAACGGCGAATATCCCCGTGATTTTTATGTCGGCCAGATCTGATGCGGATGATGAAATGCGCGGAATGGAGCTGGGGGCTGCCGACTATATGGCCAAGCCGCTTTGCCTGCCTTTATTGCTTAGCAGGGTAAAGGCTCAGCTGGCTTTGCACGCGCCGGGGTGAAATTCATTTTTTTGTGCTTTTTATGCGCAAAATTTGATCTTTTACGCTTGTCTGCCCGGCTGATAATCCGCAAAATGGCCCCCTGACTCGGGGTGCCGCTGATTAAGTAGTGGCTGAGAAATACCCGTGACCTGATCTGGATCATGCCAGCGTAGGGAAGTCGGCGCTCCTTGGCGCAGGCTTTCTGCTCAAGGAACTCAAATGTCTGATTTACACACCATTGCGCTTATTCCTCAGTTTCCTTTGCATCGTGTGGGCGAAGAATTAGCCCGCCTGCGCGCTGCTGCGCCTCTTGTTCATTGTCTCAGTAATGAAGTAGTGCAGTCGGTTACCGCCAATGTATTGCTGGCGCTGGGGGCATCCCCCGCTATGATTGTGGCCGAAGAAGAAGTCGCCGAGTTTGCCGCCATGGCCGATGCACTGCTGATTAATGTGGGTACGCTCTATCCGGCCCGCCTTGCGGCGATGCAAAAAGCCGTTGCCGCGGCCAATGCCGCAGGCACGCCATGGGCGCTTGATCCTGTGGCGGCGGGCGTATTAGCTTACCGCACAGAAGCTTTGCATGATTTACTTAAGCAAGGGCCTGCCGTCATTCGCGGTAATGCTTCAGAAGTCATGTGCCTAGCCGGAGAAGACGCAAGTGGCAAAGGGGTGGACAGCACGGCGCATTCCGCGCTGGCCATCGCCGCAGCTCAGCGCCTTGCCCGACAAACGGGTGCCATTGTGGCAGTGACGGGTGAGGTGGATTATGTCAGCGATGGTGAGGTGACATGGGCTGTGCCATGGGGGCATGCACTGATGACCCGCGTTGTGGGTACGGGCTGCGCTTTATCGGCAGTCACGGCCGCTTTTGTAGCAGGGGCATCAGATCGTCTGGCCGCAGTGGCCGCAGCATGTGCGGTGATGGCGATTGCCGGTGAGCGCGCCGAATCCGCCTGCGATGGCCCAGGTACTTTTCTGCCCGCCTTTTTAGATGCGCTCTATATCATGCAGCCTGCCATGCTAAAGGCGGTGGATGAATGAAGCCGATTTTTAATCTGTCTCTTTATTTGGTCCTAGATCCTGATCTCTGTGGTGGTGAACAGGGTATGGTGGCTACTGCGCTGGCTGCGCTGGCTGCGGTGGCAGGGGGCGTGACGATTGTGCAATTACGCGCCCCAAAATGGAAAAAACGCCAGTGGGTTTCTGCCGCTTTTGCCCTGAAAGCTGCGCTTGATCCGCTTAATATTCCCCTAATCATTAATGACCATATCGATGTGGCGCTCCTCGTGGATGCGGCAGGCGTGCATGTGGGCCAGCAGGATATCGCGCCAGAAATGGCTCGCCAGCTGATTGGCCCAAATAAAATATTAGGTTTATCGACATCTAACGCCGGGCAAATGGCCGCTGTGCCACTGGATATTGTCGATTACATCGGCGTGGGGCCGGTTTTTGCAACCGGCACCAAGCTGGATGCGTCGCCAGTGATTGGTCTGGAAGAATTTGCCCTCCTGATGCAGATTAAATCGCTGCCCGCTGTGGCAATCGGTGGAATTGGTCTTGGCCGCGTGGCCGCTTTGCGCGCAGCAGGAGCCGACGGCGTGGCCGTGGTCTCTGCTATTTGCGGGCAGGCTAATCCGCAGCAAGCGGCGCAGGCATTGAGGTTAGAAGGGGAAATTAGTGATGTTTAATCGTATGAGGGGTGAAATCTCATGTGAGCCAGGCAAGGCCAAAAAGATCTTTTTAGTGCCTTCGGTACGTTGATTTTGGAGCGGTAGCCACCGCGGGGCCTTCCTTTCTTGCTTCGCCAAGAAAGTAAGCAAAGAAGGCGACCCCACAAACGCGAAACCCCTTCGCTGCGGACAATCTGGTCGGCGGCGGGCGGGATTGGCTCGTTCCTCGCTCCCTTGCCGAAACCCCGCCCCGCTTGTTCCTCGCTCCGGCGTGTTTCAAGGGGACTTTTAAGCTGAAGCGCGGCGCGAAAAATTGGGGGTGTTGCGCGCGATAAATGGGTTGGCTGCATTTTCCACTATTTGCAAAAGAATTTCACTTTTATCACCAAAGGGGCCAAGAGGCTCCTTTGCTTTTGGTGGCTCAGTCTGCTTTTACATCAACCTACTGCACCACCCCACTTAAAATTTCCAGCCGTCGTGCTGCGGTAATCAAGCTTTGCTCTTCCAAATACATCAGCGCAAATCGGGTTGATTGCAGATTCAAATCCACATGAGTTAAACGCGGGTCTTCGATGATCTCGTAAAAGTCAGCGATTAGTGGATGGTCTGCGCGGGCTGCTTTGATCGCCACGCGCTCTGCGGCGGTAAATAACAGCTTAAATTCGATCGGCGTCACAAGTGGGGATGCGCTGAGCACAGGCGCTGGTGCCACAAACTGGCCCGCTGCATACGTGTAGCCAGTGACGTCATGATCGGTATCGACAATCAACACTTCTTTATTATCAAAACCGGCGTAATTCATCTCTGCGGTATGCACGATGCCGTTGGCCAGCGTGGCGCTTGCGCTGCAGCCGATGACTAAGATATCTAATACGATGGCTTTCATTGCGGCGTCCTCAGTATTTATCACGGAAAATAAAGCTATTGCCGTCGCCTAATAGAATCGACGCCGGGCCAGGCAGAGAAAAAATCGTATTGATTGTGGTAGTGCTGCTCCCACCCACCAGCGGGTAGTCGTAATAAACATTGCCCAGCAGCTTTTTCTCAGCAAAATCTGAGAGGCTGTGGCCTGATAGTTTGGGTGTAGGGGTCGGAAACAGCACGGGGCCAAGGGCGATCACGCCACCTGTTGCTGTAAACGTCTTTACGCCGGGCGTTGAGCTGTTATCAGAGAGAAGCAGCGTGCCATCGGGCAGCTTAGTGATATTGCTTGCTGATGCCGTGGGGTTTACCGCATCACTCACCGTGACGGTAGTACCCGATACGCTAACGTGTCGCAGCTTGGCTTGAGCCAGTGCAAAGCTGCTGCTGGTCAGACGAATCAAACGTGTTGCAGAGTGATAATTCTCTGGGTATGGGACGTAAGGCGGCGGTACCGGCAGGCTGCTGGTGTTTTCTGCAACGGAAACAACAAAACCCAAAGCCACAGCTACATCGGTTACGGTTGCCACTGCTACTTTATAAGACGTAGGCGCGGTCGTGTCGTAGCCCCACACCAGCGCCGTATTCGCGGTAACTCCACCGCAAAGCACCTGACTAGTGCATCCCGCCAGCGCGGTGATTGTCGCGCTCATACGGACCGTTGCACCATTTATTGCCAGCGCCCATACCCCCTGATCACTCCCTAAGATTGCCGATGTTGCGCTTAAGATGACCAGCCTTTGCTGATCAGAGCCTGAGACATACGACGCCTGCACTGCGGCATTCACCGTGATCGTACTGCCAGAAACAGAGATTGTGCGGGCCTTCACCGCATTACTCACCGAGCCTGTAATCAAGAATGTAGAGCCAGACAATAGGCCAGCGGCGCGATAATATTCTGCGCCAACCACGCCCACCGTAGCGATCGTGCCTATGGTGATCGTCAGCCCGGTGAGCGTTACCACTACCGAATGAATAGAGCCAATAAATAAAAACCGTGTGGCATCCAGCGGAAACAAACCCACGATCAGCTGTGGCCTGGCGTTGGCTTCATCCTGTATTTGCGACACTTTTAGCGCAGTGCCCAGCATTTTGGTATCTGTCGCATAGGCCTGCATCAGCATCCCATCCGAAACCATGGTCAGCAGCACCGAAACATTGCCCATTACGATTGCCCCGCAAGCGGCCCCTTTGCCGCTGTCCGCTGCCACATAGCCCAAATACGAACGGCGGCCATAGCTGGCCCCTGTCCAAATACCCTGTGGAATCGAACTATTTACAATGCGGCAGTAATTCAGCGGTGCCTGGTTGAGCGTTAGCGGGAAATTAACCTGTACGCCGTCAACAGACTCAACAGTCGGCGTGCCGCCTATTTGTGCAATCGCCAGTACTAGCTTATTGGGTGTAGCCGTGCGTGAATCCAGCGTGATTTTATTGAGGCCCAGCATGCTATAAATCCGCAGCCCGCCCTCAGCAGGCAGATGCGGGGTGGCATCGCCAGTGAGCCACATGTCCGTTGCCTCAATCACTTCAGACTTTTGGCGATAGCGCTGATCGCCCTCTGGCTGCGTTAAATACTGCGAGTGAGGATCTGGCTTTAGCTCATGCGCATTGATCGCATTGATGAGCGATTGCGCCGTGACCAGGGCCACGCTAGGGTCGATCGTCAGCTGCACCACTGATGCATTGCCAAGCTGAATAATCATCCGCAGCAGCATATCCCGCGCTGAGCCTTGCGCAAGCAGCGGCTTATACGTGTCTGGAAAATTGCCTATGGCCAAAAGCTTATTACCTGCGCCATTGCCACCAATCAACCCCACTTCACGGATTGTCCAGCCGCCCACAGTCGTCGGCACCACCGCTTCAATCACTAACCAATTTGGGTTTTCAGCGTCGGGCGTGACAGAGGTAATCGCTACGCGATGCACTTCATGCGTTAGCGCCGTCATAGATTCAACCGGCGTGATCGCTGCGCCATTGCCATCGCCTAGAGCCAGATGTGTAAATGGCACCAGAGTGCCCGTTGCTTGCGCTGAAATCATTTCCGCTGCGCCCAGCGCGGTCAGTAGCGTGTTGTAGCTCATGACATCCTCGGATAAATAGTTAAAACATCAGAAACATGCATGCCAATGCCAATACAGCGCATCGCGGTGGCGGTTGGGAATTCGGTATTTTTATAGGGCTGCACGGTCACGATATCGCCAGAAAAAAGCAGGCAGGCCGCGTGAATCATTTCGACCGAGCCAACCGACACCTGCAGCCGCCGCAGATGGGAGCGCTGCGGTTTGTACATCTCAATCATCTGCGTGATTTGCTGATCGACCGCCTCGGTGAGCGGGCGATCAATAACGCTGATTTCCAGGTCAAACTCAGCCCAGTGGGCATCGGCTGGGTGCTCAATCAGCGTGAAATGTTCCAGCCCCACCGTCGTCAGTGCCTGTTTGACTGCCCAAGGTGTGCCTTTGTAGCGATGTAATTCGATAGCAGATTTAATCAGTGCTCTGCGTGCGTCATCATCGGCCGCCGCGCCCCAGCCGTGGTGCCCCATAACGTGGAATTGATCGGCCAAAAACGGCAGCACTGATGGCTCGGCCAGATCAACCAAATTAACCAATACACGGGAAATATCGAGGCCAGTCAGCCGCTCAGAGAGCTGGGCCAGCGGGCCAAAACGGGGATCGAGTGCCAGTACTGGCGGAGTTGCATTAGCCATCGCTCACCCCCGCCAGCACTACGCTGATGCTGGTGCAATGCGCCCACTCGGCCTCACCCACCGACAACAGCGCAGCAGGTGCAAGCAGCGTCACCTGATAAACGCCTGGAACAGATAAAACGCCCACAATTTGGGTGGGCACGATATCCCGCCCCAATGCTGCAGACTGCGTGGCCACAAACAGTGCGGCTTGTTTTTGCGCAGCCGCCAATGTGGCCACTGCATCTGCATAGCTATATAGAGTTAGCTGAGCAGAGAGCGTGTACGGGCGCTCAACGGGAGACAGTGTTTGCACCGAGTCCGATAGCGGGCGCACTTTTTCATTCGAGCATTTGCCCGTCACCGCCGCCAGAATGGCCGCAGTGGGCAGGCCTGATTTGAGTAATGGATACAAGCGGATTTCACCCGGAGCGGGTGAAGTGACGGCCACCTCAACAATATCCTGGTGCGCCCGCATCGCATGCTGCCGATACGCCAACTTGCTGCCCGCAACACTAAATACTTCCGGGGCCAACTTGATGCTTTCGCGCAGACGATCATCGCTCTCGATTTCTGCGCCGCCCGATGTCACCGCCAGATTAGCCACACTGCTGACCGCTACGCCTATAGGGTCAAGCAGCACATTAACTTGCCCTGCTAAGTACCCATTTCCTCCTGTGCCCAATTCAACAGCGGCCACAGCAAGATCGGCGTAGGGGCTGGCCAGCGGCAGCATCATCTCACTGAGTGAATAAAACTGCAGCCCTGCAGCGGTTTGCACCCTCGTTTCAGCGGGGATCAGCAACACAGCGGTCAAAGGCGCAGCGAAGGTCACACGCACAATAGTTTGGGCAGGCTGAGCAGGCAACCGGCTTACCCCCACCAGCTCCCCCAAATAATCCAGCATCGGGCCTCGGGCAAACGCCACCAGATTTTGCCGGGCAGCATCATTGATCGCACTGCGTAACAAGGTTTCACGGTATGCAATCAAATCAATAAACAACCGCTCCACCTGCCCAGGGAAAAGCGTTTTACCCGTCATGGATTCAAATGCCGTGATCAGCTCGGCAGTGATAGCCTGGCTATCATCATCGATGACTTTGGGCAGGGTTGTCATAGAGATACCGCCGTTTGATCTGTAAACCCATCGGGCAAACGCCAGAACACTTTGATCATTGCCTGCCCTGGCTCACCCAGCTCAAACGACACACGCTCAACAGAAACGCGAGGCTCCCAGCGGGCGATCGCTTCCACGCTTTCGCGTACCACATGCGGGCGGGCGCGATTAATGGGGTAATCGATATATTCACGCAGCTTGCTGCCGAACTCTGGCCGCAATGGGTCTGCCCCCTGCGGGGTGCGCAAAATAATGGCAATGGCTTGATGGATGTCGTCGATATTTTCGACAATGCCATCACCGCCTAAAGCGGTTTGCCAATGCAGGGAGGAGATATCTTTGAGCTGAGTCATAGCGCCATGATGGCGCTATGCAGGGGGAAGGGATATTAAAGCGGTTTAAGGTTTACGTATGGGAATGGTGATTTGAATTACCCGCCACATCAATAATAGAGCCAGTGGCATGAACATCCCCATCCACGTCAACGCGGCCAGTAAATTTAGAACCGCCACCGCCGCTGCCTTCAAGACCACCGAGATAAGTAAGCAGCCCATCGACTTGCAGCTTGCCGGTGAACTCTGCTTCTGGGGAGTCGATTGTCACTTTGCTGCCCGCTTTTAATACGATGGTCGTGCTGGCTTCTACGATCACTTTCGATACGCCGGTAACGCTTAGCGTGTGGGTTTGCCGGTCGTATTCCAGCATGGCACCGTCTTTAAACCTGATGCCGAATTTATTCGGGTCGGTCACTGGCGGGGTATCCGCATCAGAAAAAATCGCCCCGATAATCACCCCATCTTCGCCCTGAGCATCAAGCAACAGTGCCACATGCTCGCCGGTGTCATAAGTCCAGTAACACTCATCATCTTGGGTCTTCGGGTACGCAATCGGCAGCCACATCGTGCGCAGATTGTCGGTGTCCGGCAGGCTAACCCGCGCAAAGCCTGGCTGGCTGGCGAGTACAACGCCAAACTTAAGGGTGACGCCGCTTTCCTCAAAGGTCTCATCCATGTTTTTTAGCCTTGGCCGCCGAGTGATCGACCACCTCAACCTTGCCGTCTTTCATGCCGTACACCGCCAAGCCTTTGGTTTTTGCCCCTTTGGTTCCCTTAGAGGATGCGGCACCGCGTTTGATTTCCAATGTAGTGGTGTAGCCTTCGCCCCGGTTGATGCTGTGAACGGCTTTGCTGATGGTGTAAATGCCTGATAACTGGCCAAACCCCGCCAATTCAATCGTCACTCCAGCCGCCAAGGCCGGATCGCCAATCAGGTTGATATTGCCGGTGGTGCGTTCGATTAAACGCTGGTCTAGCGCCGCCTTGGCCTGCGCCTCTGCAGATGCCGCTGTGGGAGCGCGGCGGGTGATTTTAACCGTGTCGGCGCTGCTGCTTTTGCCCGATGTGGATGCACCAACCACGGCGGTTTCGCCATCTTTTACGCCATAAACCACCAGCTTTTTGCTTTTGGCATTGTGGTGGGATACCTCAACGCCTGCAGGCACATCAGACACTTTATCGGTGAAGCTCCAGCCCGATAAATCCTTGGGAGAGAAGGTGCGCACCGGCTTTTGCTGGTGCAGGTCGGCGCTTTTCCAGAACACTAGGCGGGTGGAGTTTTCAGTCACTTTAAATGCGTAGCCATACTGCCTAGCAATGCGGTGTAAAAACGCCAGATCACCTTCTTTATATTGCGTGGCCCTATCAATCTGCAGCGGTTCGATTTTGCCCACCAGCGTCATATTGTTTGATTTAGCAATTTGCCCCGCGATATCGGCTAGCGTGGTGGCCTCATAATCTTTACCCTTGCGGGTACGTAACGCCTTTTGTGCCCCAGCAGCAAGGGCGCGAATCCGCACTACAGACGGCGGGCCGGACAGCTCAAGCTCATCAATATCAAACCGGCCCGCGCTGATCAGTGCCTGCTGCAGATAGCCAAATCGATAAGACAACTCCGCGCCTTTTTCCGGGTACCAGCTGTTTAGCCAGCGGCCATCCGTGTCTTCCAGCTCAATATCCAGCCCATCAGCCTCACCACTCAAATTGTCTGTATACGTTAAGGAAAGTGCATAAGGCGCGATATCTCGCGTGATATTGCGGCCGTTGTAGTTCAGCTCAAATGCGGGGGTATTTATCGCTTCCATGGCGGCAGATCCTCGGTTGAAACCTCTTCTTCAATAATCGGGATCAGTACGGTTTGCCCGCTGGGCAGTACTTCGCTAATGGCCATGTGCGGATTGGCGTCAATTAACAGCGGAATACGCGATATATCGCGGTAGTAGCGCCACGCCAGCAAATCCCAGCGATCGCCATCCGTGGTGATATGAGTCAGGTTCATCCGGCCACCTGTCTGGTCACAGCCGCCGCAGTCATGCGGGCAAGTGGCAGGGTTGCGCCCCGGATCTCGCTATCTACCCGCTGAATTGCCCCGTTTGCCGAGGTTAAAACAGAGAGCAAATTACCCGCATTGGCGCTGGCCATGTTTTGCGTGATGCTGCTCATTTCACCACGCACCCGCATCACCCGCTGCACGGTTTGCGCTGCATCGCTGGCCACAACAGTAATATTTTTTAGCCCGCCCATTTGCTCCGCTACCGCCCCCAGCCCCGGCAAAGCACCGCCCACCGTGGCACTGACGCCGGGCAGACGGGCCAGCGCAGAGACAGGATCAGATTTAGCCAACTGGCGCACGGCAGCTACTGCAGTCAGAGCCTGGCTGGCTGTATTCAAAGCGCCTTTTGCCATTGAGATGGCTTGTGATAATGGGCTAATTGCAGGAATAGTCGCCACTACACCGGGCACGGCTAATTTATTCAGCTGGGCCTGCAGCGGTAGCGGGCTGCTGCCGCTCACGATGGCCAGCGGGCGGGGCTTAGCATCCTCGCCGGTATATTCACGCAGGGATAATTGGGCCTCCAGCGCGATCATGCTGCCGGATTTATCCGTCTGGCGGCCTGTGGCCGTGGCATCAGTAATCACAAAGCGGCCTTTGTAATCACCATTGCCCAGCACAAACGACATGGCCTCATGCGCGGCGATCGCCTTACGCAGGCGCAACAACTCGGCCTCTGGCTTGCAATAGCTGGCATGAAAAACCAAATCAATTTTGATCTCGTCCAGCTTATCGCCCACATGCTGCAGCCGAGGCTTGCGGCCAATGAGGGCATGCTCGGCATAGTCTGCGCCATAGCTGATTTCCAGCCCGTCAAAATAGGTGATGAGATCAAACTCAACGGTGCCGAGAATGGCGAACATCAGGCATTCCCCCCGTAGCTGCCGCGTTTTCTATTGGCCTCGTAGCGCTTCATCATCCTTTCAAACTCTGGATAAGAGGATTGCAACGCTTGGTTTACCTGGTTTTGCACCAGGGCAGGATCACCGCCTTGCACTGTGATTTGTGGTGAGAAGTGAACGGTCATCCCCCCAGATGCATTTGGCCCTTGTTCATTGCCGGATGCGCGAGGCACCACGCTGGCTACACGGTTTGCCACATCCACAAAAGGCGATGCCAGCTCTGGCTTACCCCATGCCGTGGCGCTGGCCTGCGCCATTGTGGCAACGGCGCGAGTGGCCAGTGCAGCAGAACGGCCAATACCCAGCGCCGCACCCTGGGCGATATTGTCGCCAAACCCCAGAAAAATCCGAGATGGGGACTGGATGCCCAGGGTGTCGGCAAACCAGCCTTTTAAATTCTGGCCAAACTCTACGATCGTATCTTTGGCCGCACTAAATTTAGATTTAATGCCATTCACCAAGCCATCAATAATATGAGCACCAAAACCGGCAAAGCTGTCAGTAATGCCCTTCATCCAATCTGCAGCCCCGGTAAAAATGGCTTTTACACTGGCCCACAAATTAGCAAACCACGGCTTGATTTTGTCCCAGTAGCGGTAAATCAGATAAGCACTCACCGCGATCGCCGTAATCGCCAGCCCGATCGGATTCATCATTAATGCTCGGCCCAGCCAAAGCACGGCTCGGCCTGCCATCATGATGCCGCTCACTAATCGCCCCGCTAAAACACCGGCAAGCGATCTGGCCAAGCCCACGAAGCGTAAGAAGAAAGGGCCAATTCGGGTAAATGCAGAGGCGATCCAGCTGCCCATCCGGCCAATGGAGGCCACAAACGCATTGGCCCGTGCTGCACCCATGCCGAATAATTGAAAAAAACTGGAAAGACGCGAGCCGCCGCTGAGCAACAAGGCGCGAAGGAGTGTCCACTTAGAAGCAACGGTATTCCAAACTGTACTCAACGTGTTCAAGGGTGATCTGATAAAAAAGTTTATTCCCCAGCCCAGCGATAGAAAGGCAATTTTTAACCCCACAATACCAAGCACCGTCCCGGCTACCGCTCGAATGACGCCTGGATGGGCCTCGGCAAACTTCCCAAAGGCACCGATCATGGGTGTTAGTGTCGTCATCAAAGAAGTAAGTGCAGGTAACAGGGCACTTCCCACTGAAATTCCTAAATCGGCAAGCCCTGTTTTAAACTTTTCCCAGGCTTTTGTGGCTGCATTTATTCGTTTTTGATAGTCTTCATCTATCGTTCCCATCGCCTGCTTACTACCCATTTGCTTTTTATTTTGCTGATATTTATCCCAGCCTTGGCGCATTGCCAGCAAATGGTTAATGGTTTGAATATCCTGGAATACCTCATTTAAACCAAAGCTTTCCATTAGCCTGCGCTGTGCATCTTCATTACCCTTTGCTCCTGCATCCTTCCATGCCTTCATAAAGGCATCCCCTTTACCAGCAATAAATTTATTTGCAATTTTGAGGGACGCCTCGTATGACGAGTCACCGCTTGAGACAAGATTTGACATAGATTTTTGATAATCAACACCAGCCTTGTTGTAATTGCTTATCGTGTGTTGAGCATTCATATGCGCCATCCAATTGCGCAAATTAGTTACCGCTTCATCGCCTGAGCCAGCAGCTTCTCGGCCGACCTCCAAGCTTGCAATAATTTCCGTCAACGCCTGTTGACCCATAATCCCCTTGCCAGCAAAGGCGGCCGTCATTTCAGGCAGAGATTTAGCCATATCCTTTAATTCAAACCTCCCCAATTTTCCGCCGAATGCAGCTCGGTTAAATGCTTCTTTAAGAGGGGCTTCACCCTTGATGCCCAGTGTTTCTGACAGGGAATAAACCATTGCAGCAATCTCTTTCATATCCGCATTGGTTGCAGTAGAAACCTTGCCCAGCAGGCCAGAGTATTCACCTGCTTTCTTAGCATCCATCCCGGATGAAACGAGCGTACCAACCCCTTGTAAAATAGCGGCATGTCCTTGATTGGTCGTTAATGCCGCTTTTCGTATTGCGTGGCCAAGCTGAAACTCCTCTTGTGCTTTTAAATTGCCATTAATTGCAATATCACGCAGGCCAGACTCAAAATTAGCGGCCTGTTTAACGGCACCAATCATAGGAACAGCTGCAGCGACGCCTCCCGCATAAGTACCAATTAATTCAGCCCCCATCGCACTGCGTTGTTGGCGTAATGCGGCACCTCGCGCCATGCTGGCAGCTAATCTTTCCTGACGAATGCGTAACTGTTCTAGTGTCTGCCCCAGCCGTTCATATTGGCGGCGCAACGCATCCACATTGCGGGCAGGATGTGATGCAGCGCGGGCCATTGCTTCGCCAAGACGGGTGTGGCGGGCGCGGAGCTGGTCAGCCACCTGCCCCAACTGGCCGAGCGTGCCCCGCGCACCAGTAAACGCCGACGAGAACGATCCCGCCAGCGCTGCTCCAATCCTAATTCCAATGGATAAATCTGCCATGCTGCACACCTTTTGCGCTGTACCACTGTATTTCAGCGGTCAATATTTGGATGATTCAGGGTGCTCCTGCTTAATCTGCACACACGCTTCATTTACCCACCGACAAAAATCATGAATTGAAAGCCGGTCTATCTCACTAGGCTGGAAGCGGAACCATCTTGCCAGCAGGCTTTGTCCCTGCCAAATCCGATCCAGTGATACCCACGACTTCAAGAAATCGACCTTTCACCGCTTGGTAATCTGCAGCATCCATTTCTTCTAAATCCTCAGGAACCAAATTGCACATGAGAGCGACACCATTGAGTTCCAATTGGGTCTCACTGCCCCCAGAACGCTCACCGATTGACTTTAGATCCTTTACTTTCAGCCGCCGTGTTGTAACGGATTCAACTTTGACGCCAGCCGCAGTTGTAAAGGGAAATTGCATAGTAATAACCATGATCAGGTGTCCTTTAGGTCAGTTAATAAGCCAAAAATGTGGCCGAACAAACACAAAGGATTTTGCGGGAGCGAAGGAGAGGAGTCAGTTAATGAGGTTTAGAAAAGCCCATCGAGCTGGTTTTCATAGGAGGGGCGTACAAAGGGCTGTGTAATGGGCTAATACTTATAGGCGTCTACGTCGTTGCCGGACCGGCGTTGGCCATTTTTATCCGGCTTATCTTGAAGGTGACTCAAATGAGCAAAGGCAGTGGTGGAGGCAAAGGCGGCAGCAGTGGAAATACAGGGAGTGCCGGAGGGAATACTGGCGGCTCCAAAGGTGGGTCCAGTAGTGGTGGTAAAGGAAGTGGTCAACCCGGTGGCTGGCCAAGTACCACAGGGAATCCATCAGGCGGCGGGCGAGGCAATGCGCCTCCTTCCAGCAAGTGATATATAACCCTAAAACGTATTAAGTACGGTGCCTTGGACTAGTAACTTATCAGCCCAGCGTTTTTAAATGCTGGGCTGATACAGCTTTAGCCCAACCTACCGTGCTGCCATTTTAGGGTGTCTACATATTGTTAGATAACACGGCCAATATCAATGACGCTCATAGAAAAATTGCTCGAAAAACTAGCGGAATACCCACACTCGGATACGGTTGCGAATCCATACCTTGAGACATATGCCGTCAATAATCTTCGTCATTACTTTGAGTACATGATGAATCAAGGGGGCAAGAGAATCTTGCTGGTGGGTGAAGCACCGGGCCATAGAGGTTGTCGTATTACCGGCATTCCATTTACCAGCGGTAGAGCATTTCAGGAAATACCACATCCATTGTTAGTAGCCCTAAAAGATAAAATTCAGTTGCCGCGTATCGAGACTGAAAGCACCGCCACAATCGTATGGAATTATTTGTCTGAAAAAGAAACGACGCCATTGTTCTGGAATTCATTTCCATTTCATCCGCATGACAAAGGCAAAATCGATGGGAATAGAGCGCCCACTGATGAGGAAGTAACATTTGGCGCTGAAATACTCAGCGAGCTTCATCATATTTACAAACCTGAATTTGTCGCAGGTATCGGGCATAAAGGTGTAGCAGCACTTAAGCAAGTATTTCCAGAGCAATCGTTCAGCTACATTAGACATCCGTCAAACGGTGGAAAATCACAATTTATTGAGGGCATGAATAGTGTCATCTAACCCTGTGCTCAACCTACCGAGCGGGCACGAGGCAATCCTATCGGCCCCCAATAAGTACCTAACTATTCGTTTTACCGGATGGCCTTCGGCCGCCGGTGAGTTCAAACGTTAGGCCGCTTTTGAAACTAAGGAGTTGCAATGAAGAGAATTCTATTCTTTGTCCTGTTATTTGGGTTTTTTCCATTTCCTGCAAATGCGGGGGTTAAATGTAATGATGTTAAGCATGGGAACGAAAACTATCATGAGAAAATGGAAGAGTTGGCTAAATTGGCCGGATTACCTGATGGTTACTACAACAGGTATCACGAGGATATTGTAAGTAATTTGTGTAAAGGCAATGCAAATAGAATTAGAAGTTCAATTGACAGCGGTTTTGTAAAGAAATCTGAAGTCGATGCAATCAAAGAAGCTCTCGGTATAGACAACCGGTCTGATGCTGGGAAAAGCTACGGGTATTCAAAGCAGAAATTCAATGACATGGGGTTATGCAGTGCTTGCTCCGACAATGTAGCGCAACACTATACGAAAAAACCAAATTCGAAATGTGGGAAGCTTGCAAAACAAGCATTAGAAGGAAATCCCAATGCAATTGAAGAGCTGCAATCTTTTCCAGGTTATTGCACATGGAAGTATTAACCATCTATTGCAACCGCCTAACTTGGTGCTCAACCTTGCTCCTTTGGTTGGGCTGATAGAGCTTTAGCTCAACCTACCGAGCTAACCCTAGGGTTTATGGATTTGGAGGAGTTAAAAGTGAAATTTTTTTTTGTGCTTACATTTATCTATATTATTTCTTCACATGCCGTCGCATCTGAAGTCATGCTAGATTTGAACGTAATTGGTAATAGTCAGAAACTAACGCTTAGATTAAAAAGTAACTTACCAAGAAAAACAAGATTGGTTGCTGCTTTAGTTAGCCCTGTTAATCAGGGAGGGAATGGCTATTTCGGGCAAAATGAATCAGTAGTATCTACGAATCAGACCGCTGAATTTGGCCCTTTTTTGAAAAATAAAACTCCACTACCCCCTGGTAATTATTTGGCCACGGTTACAACGCTTCTGGCCGCGCTCCAACCAGAAGAAGCACAGTCTTTTTTTGGAAAAAATGGAGAAAACCTTTCAGGGAGCCAAGTTTCAACTTTGGCGGGAACATCAGAAAAAGGTGTGACTCAAACTCTTAGATTTCAAATCAACTCTGATGGTTCAATAAGTACTTCTCCATCGGATGAGCATGTTATTGGCTCATCCGATGATGTTTGGCAAAAGGTTCAAAGTAGCGGTAAAGAAATATATGTCAAAACTAACGGTTTTTTTTATGACAAAGAACATTATTCGGGGGTCGGATTTCACTCATACATTGTGGCTAATTTACCTGAAAGTAATATTATTGGCGCTCCACAATCAGTGATGAATGATGTAGAGGGAAACTGTGAAACGAGGACGTTTCATGTGCTTGGTACATTGTTTTTTGCTGGGAAAAACCGCTCTGGGGTGGCTTTAAATAGTATGCCTCCTGAAAATATAGAAAGAAATTTGGTTGTAAACTCACCTTTCGAGAAAGCATTTAATTTACTTTGCAAAATGGCACGACTAAAAAAATAATAAAAGCCCAGCCATCTCTGGCTGGGCTTTATATCTGACGCCTTGCAGGACTAGCCCCCAATATTCTGCCGGTACTCGTCCAGCATATCCTCCCCATTCACACGGAAGATGTTAGCCATGTAATCCAGCTCCAGGATCTCCTCGCCATCCATCACCTGCTTGATATACGTCGCTGAAAAACTGGCGGGGAATTCTGCGTTGTCGTGCTGCTTAAACGTGCCCAGCGGATTTTTTTTAAAATTGACCGTGAGGAACGTGACCAGAGCAACTTGCTGCACTCGGCCTTGGCTGTTGTAGGTTTCGACGTTAGAGCGGCACTGCAGCTGCACGGTTTTAAAAGGGTTGGCCATGATCTTGGCCACATCTTTGTAGAGCGAGTTCCATTTAATCTCACCCTCTAATTTTTCAAACCCAGCGGGCAGCTCGATTTTGCCCACCATTCCCAGCGCCTTATGCTCTTGCATGATTGCTGTCACATCCGGCAACTTAATTTCCTCCGCTTTACCTAGCAGTGAATTGCCATTCACATAGATATTAGCGTTGGTAATGCGGTTGATTTCGATCCTAGCCATTATTTAGCCCCCTTTAATGTGAGCAGGTATTCCGATGTGATCTCGGTTTCAAAGGTTAATCGCTCCATCGGTGGCGGTGGGGTGTATTTGTAGCTGATGAGTAAATGCCCAGCAGCCAGTTCCGTCTGCGGGTTACGTGCTGGATCAAACCAGGCATTAAAACCCAGTAGTGCCCCATCGCCGATCAGCTTGCGGCCATAGCCATTTGCTGATTCAACCAGGCTATCGATGAGTGCTTGATTCAGCGGCATATCCGTATATTGCAAGCTGAAGTAGCGCATGCTTTCGTTCAGCATATCGCCAGTACGCCGCACGTTTTCAAAATTACGCATATGCGTCACGGTAGGAAATGCAGCCGTGCGATTGCCCCACAAACGCATTCCAGTGCCGTAGCTATTAAATACCGTGGTAATGCCCACTTCATTGAGCATATTCACTTCAGAGCTGGGGTCGTCAATCATGGCGGAAAGCTGACGCTCTACGCCGGTAATGCCCAGCAGCTCCTGATTAGAGCTGGACCACCAAAACCCCTTGTCGAGATCGACTTTGGCCCGCAGGCCAGCAGCGCGTACCGACAATGGCTCCAGCCGTTCGGCCTGCAGTACCGGGTCGTAGACCTTCACATGCGGATAGCAAAGCCGCACGCGATCGCTGGAAGTATTAAAGTTAATCGTACCGGCTGGGCCACGGCCCGCGAGAGCCTGAGCAAACGTGGTGCCAATCGGCGCGTCAATATAGGTAAGCGCATCCAGCTGATCCGCCATCGCGCTCAGCTCAGCTGACACTGAGTTTTGCGTGCAGAAAGCCGGAGCGATCAGGATTTTGGCAAAGAAGCCAAACAGGTTATAGGTATCTTTAAGCGCTTTCATTCCAATACGCTGGCCTGCGGCGTTTACTGCGCCAATGATGTCTGCAGACGTGACCTTGGTCGGGTCGGCGTAGTCATACGTCACTTTGAGCGGTGGCGGTGATGCAGGGATTGCGCCGGTTTTAATCCGGGTAATCACCCCGCAGACCAGATCAATTGAGTAATCAGTGCCCGCCACATAAGTGGTGACGTTATCCCCGCTTTTAACCGTGGCATTTAATAAAGCAGGCTTGCTGGTTTTACCGCTGCCGGTGCTGACATCCAGTGCAACCGATTCGGCCGCAATATTGGTTTTATGTACTGCAGGGTCGAGCACGTTAATGATCAGCACTGTGCCAGCGCCAAAATCGTAAATGCCATCCAGCGCCTGTGGGATAGTAAACCCTGGTAGTTGAGGCCCAAATACCGCGCCGTCTGTTTCTGACCGGCTTAAGGTAGTGGCATTGACCGGCCCAATGGGCGCGGTGCCGATCAGCCCAATCACTGCGCTTTTGACGGTTTTTACTGGGCGCGGACCTCGCTCTAATTCAAGGGTTTCTACACCGTGTAAATAGTTTGCAGGCATGATTAAACTCCTTCTGCAGCAGCGGCGGTCTTGCTGGCCTTGGCCGGTTTTTCAATCACGACAGTGAGGTGGCCCAGCGCCAGCAGGGTTTGGGTATATTCATGCTTTGCGGGCAGATCCACTTCTGCGCCGTCATGAAACATGATTTCAGTTTCAGCCTCGCCATCACGCAAGGTGACACCAGAGCTTGGGCCTTTATATAAATACTTCATGGTGCCTCCTCGTAATTCACAACAGTGAGCGGGTGCTCGTTTGCTACTTCTGTGTCTTCCACCAGCATGCCGCTAGTAGATATATCTAATGCGTACTGCCATAAACCGCTGGCTTGGCCTAAAAATTTTTCACTGACCGCACGTATCTTTTTGCAGTCGGGAGGTCTAAAACCCACGATTGCACGGCGGGCCAGGTCCAGCACTTCAATTGCGCCGCCCCGGCCGTTGAGCTGTCGCACCACCACCGTGATGGAGATTTTGATAGCGCGAGGCTGTGCAATAAACCCCGTGTCTGTCGTGTCATCAAACTGGCTACCTAAATAACTCACCAGCAATGCGCCCAGTGAATGGTTCAAGGTGTAGTTTTTAGCGTTTTCTGGGAAATACTCTACGGCCAGCTGCGGCAATTTCAAATGCAGGCGCTGCACCACGGCATCCAGAATCTCTACGGTGCTGGCCATTAGTAGCTATCCAGTAGTTTTTTATTAAACCGGCGCTCTGATGTACGCACTTTCATTTCACCAGATTCAGGTGCGGCTTCACCCGTTGGAATGCCTATGGTGAGCTTGCCGTCCCGGATCTGCTCCAGCATGTGCATTGACGCTTTATAAGTACGCACTACGGCATCGGGTAAATCGCCGCCCTCAGGCCGCCGGGCATACAACTCATGGCGGGCCAGCTTGATGGTGAGGTCTTTAATCACGGTAGGCACGGGCAGCAGCGGCAGCGTGTAACGGCCACGCAGGTGCGAGTCCACTACCTCTTCAGCTTGCCGCACCTTATCCTCAATCACTTCCATCATCAGCTGCGGCGGCGTAACCGTGCCACCGTAGCTGAGATCTGGCTGCGCATCATTGCTTAGCGCAATCAGCGTTTGCAGAGGAATGGCCAGCTGCAGGTCAGCCAGGGTGCAATAGCGCATCAGATTCCCCGAACAATCCTGATGAGATCACCCGCTGCCGTAGCCGCATCCAATGCAAAACCATTGCCTGCGCCGGTGGTTTTGACAATGGCACGGCCCGCCGCATCGGATTGAATTTCGCTGCCTGCAGTAATCGCTGCACCTGCCTCTACCAAAATCACCCCCAATACATTGGCAGGGGCCATACTGTCTGCTGCAGTTTCTGCATCGATCACGCCCAGCGCTTTGGCTCCGCTGGCGCAGACATTGCCGTCAAAGCCAACAAAGCGACGGGCTGCTAAATCAGTAGCCGCCATGACAGAGGCGGTGAGAATGACTATTTGCGTTTTCATCGTTTAGTTCCTTTCGTTGGCGCTTCAGACTCAAGGGTTTCCGGCGGCTTGAGCGGCTGTTCGATCGGCTCTTGCGGCTCCAACGGCTTGAATGATTCAAGCGGCTGTTCCAGCGGGTTCAGCCATTTAATGAGCCGGGCGGCTTCAGCATCGTCCAGCTCGATGGTGTCGCCTTCAAAATAGCGCTGGCCGTCGTGCTCAAGATCGGTGCTGTGAATAAGGTATTTTTTCATGGCGGCTTATCCGTTGGTGTCAGAAATCAAGTAGCCCGCATCCGCGCCAACCACCACCACTTTATAAACATCGGTGTGGCGCACGTAGGCAACCTTGTGGCCTTCTGCATCGTACTTATCGGTCTCTGGCATGCCCTTCTTTCGCAGGGTATAGCCAAAAGAAGGCACATCATGATCATTGGATTGACCCTCGCCTGGCTGGGCCACATAAGCAAGAGACACGCTGTCGCCCCAGATATCACCTAGCCCGCCAAAGGGAGTGGCTGCCAGCGCTTCGCCAATATAGATATTCTCAATGCCCCATAAGGCTTTGAGGTGCTCAAGCGTAATCAGCTTGTCCTGGTTTGACCCCAGTGCCGCCGCCAGCTTGGTATGAAATTTCAAAGCGGCATACACAGCCGCGCCAATTGTGGCCGTATTCGGGCGCATACCCGTGCGCTGGCGAATAACCTCTTTGCCGTCTTCCACGGCCTTAATCGGGTCACCGCCGTTATTGCTCCACTGGCTGGAGCCAGACAACACAATCTTGGCCCCGCTCAGATAGGTGTTGGGGTTTTGTGCCAGGTTGGCCGCTCGAACTTCACGCCCCAAATCAATGGCATCTTTCACGCGGCGGGCAGCTTTGGCTTCTTCGTTAAACATGGCCTCAGCCTGCTCGCGATAATCCACGGGGTAGGACAGATCATGCTCGCGCAGAACTACATCCAGCTCATCAACATCATCCGTCGTCATCACATTGGATTTGGCACGGATCGCCCGCTCGGTATCCCAAAGGCGAAATGCCTCTTTACCGAACAAGGGAATAATCCCCGCTTCTTTGTCCATTTCAGCGACGGGGAACAGCCCTTCGCCAATAAATTGCGCATTGCGATAACCGCGTGCCAAGCTAGTGAGCACGGGGTCTACAACGCGAAGCCTTTTTAAACGATCTGCCATGATGATGATTCCTTATTAATAACGGGGTTACAGAAGCGCGCGCACGGCCTGCTCGTAAGGGATGCTTTTTTCTACGGAAAGCGCAGCAGCCCTTACGTGCAGATTCAAGCGGTCTGGATCGGTTGTGGTTTCAGCAAACTCAACAGTCTTGCTGTGCGCTGTGCCTGCCTTGTCTTTGGTGGCGTGCTCACCAAAATCGATCACCTTGGGCAGCTCGGAGAGAAAACCTTTCAGCGCCGTTGGCAGGGCTTGTTTTGCAGCACCCTCGCCAAATTCCAGCACTTGTTCGCCGTTTGCAAAATCCAACAGCGCAATCACGGTGTCTTTGTGTTTAGGGGCCAGCGTGCCGTCGGCAATTAGCGTTTCCGTATAACTTAGGTGCTCGTCGTGGCGCTGTTCTGCCAGCAGCTTTTTCTTTTCTGCATCGGCAAAGGCCACTAGCCCTTTGAGCTTGATGTTTTCTGCTTCGAGAGCAGCGGCTTGTTCTGGGGTCACAGTAGACTCCTTGATAACGAGGGTAGGTTCGGAAAAAGCGGGGGAAATTTCGGGTTCGGGCTGGGCGGCTTGCTCTTGCACCCAGTCCACATCCCATGAGGAAAGGGCTTTATTGGCCTCATCCAGCCCAAACTTGCCAATCATCCATTCACGCAGGCCACGAAAGATGCGGGAGACGGCACCGGCAGGCAATTCGCCAAACTCGATCACGCCGTCTTCGTCTTCGGCAAATTCAATCTGCTTCAGCCCTTTAACACCCGGAGGCATTGCGCCGAGGAAACCCACATGGCGCAGGTAGTACACGCCAGGTACGGGGTTATTCGCAGCATCAGGGGCGTAAAACGAGGCGGAGATTTTTTTGTAGCGCCCTTTCGTAACCATCTCGGCAAATGCCACATCAATCTGCTTTGGCTCAGCCAATAGCCCTTCAGCATCACTACCGAGCGATTTCACCCAGCCATAGGCAGGGGCGTCATGTTTGGGGTGGCCAATCACCATCGGCGCTTCATGTAGCGCCGGATCGTATGCAGCGGCACACGCTGCTAAATCTGCGTCAGTAAAATCCAGCGTCACCCCACTCATTGCGGTGTGACGGCCGGGCTTAAAAATATGGAGGGGGGCTGGAGTAGTCATGACGCTATTTTCAGCGCCACGGGGGGACGGGTCTTTTAATCGACTTTACAATTAGCAGGGGAGGCACAACCCAACATCCCAGAATAAAGATCAAAAAATGCCATGATCATTCGGGTGAGTGCTGTGTTGAAACGGCTGGGTTAAACTATGTGACAGGCTCAATTTTTTCAGGAATTTTCAAATTAGGAATTATATGTTTATCACTGCAGTAACTGCCGTTGTAGGAAAAAACACACAGCCATTTCAGACCGTCTTATGCCCCGATCAATATGTAGGGCGGATCTTAAAACTTACAAAAGAACAAATTGATTTCGAAAAAAGGGTGAGCGTAAATAATCGACCAGCAAATCAACCCTGTGTGATTTTGATACTCGAATCGCCTCATATAATGGAATTTAACGGCCAGCCAGGGCCGGCCAAAGGTCCCACAGGGAAACGGATACGAGAACATCTGCAAAATTTGCTACCGAATAATGCTCCCATTCCGAAGGGGCTCATACTATTGAACGCCATCCAAAATCAATGCTCACTAGGAGTTACGACAAAAACATACAGAGATAAAGTTTTTTTATCGGCTTGGGATAGCTATGCACGTGAGGATTTTATTCAGAGGCTTAAAAACGTATTGCAAGTTGGTGATCTTGTCGTGAATGCCTGCACAAAGGGAAATGACCCTAAAAATCATCCAGAACTTCGACAATTAGTTGAGTGTGCGATCAGATCTGTTAGAGCCAATGGGAGCGACTATCGATTCTGTCACCCTGTATCGTGGTATAGCGAACAGAATCGAAAATCAAGTTGGAAAGTTTCGAAGTGAGGTAGTTTGGGCTGATACAACTTCAGCCAAGCTACCCCGTTGCAACAGGAGGAAAGGAATACCGATGAAACTCACCGCCGCAATACTCATTTTTGCCGCTTCATTAGCCAATGCTGAAGAGGTTTATGACGGATACGATTCCTACTATGCCTCTTTACCCGGAGCGATTTTTCACGCTGAAGCGGGCTATGAGATGCAGCCATTAAGCACTGGCCAAGGGATTAAATATGCTTGGGAAGGTGTGGCTAACGGGCGCAAGCAGCGTGTTGTTCTGGATACAGGCCGTATTCAGATCAATGGCCGATATTTAACGATGCAATCTGCGGTGATTTTTCCAAATGAGCACAGCAACAGGGATGATTTTGGCAGGGCTACTTCGGTTTACTTTTCCAAAGACTTTACCTGCTTAGAAAGCGTTTCCCCATCGGCCAGTGGTAGTGCAGTGAGGCACACCGCCGTTCACCTTATTGGAAACAAGCCCAAATCACGGGTCTTTATGAAACTGCCCAGCTTGTTTGCTTCCTGCAAAGGGGTTCGTTTGAATCAACAGGGTGTAATCACCTTTGATAAAGTGGAATACCGCTATGAAAAAAACGCGGACTTCCCTTCAGGCATTACCTTTACTGAATATACAAGTGATGGCAAAAAATTCTACAAATCTGACAAGCAAGTCACTGCAAAATTTATTGAGCCAGAGAATGTATATCAATTTGTGATTGAAAAAGCCGCTAAGGACTAGCCCCGCTGCTCAACTCCCTAAGTAAATCATTAAATGCACACCCTCAAGTGTTGCGCTTCCAATTCATTAAGGTATTTTTATGTTGAAAACGACATGCTGTGTTTTGGCACTATTACTTTCTGCTGCTGCCTATTCCGCTCCTGCAAAGAAAGTTTGTAAACCTGCACATGGCGAGGTTTCGTTTGAAGATGCAGATGGCAATACAGAATTATTTGCGAACCTGAAATTTTCAATTCGCCGAGTTTCAGATGGCAAAATATTATACAAAGGCGTAACAGATAACGATGCAAAAGCAAAATGGCAAGGCGGCTGCGAGGGCGATAAATACCTAGTCCGACAGGATGGCTTTCTGGATGCTGAATAAACGCAGCGCAATCGCTTGGGCTAGTGACTGCACTGATCATATTGATAAAACATCATTACAGACTGGGATGCCACATGTTTTTCAAGAAAAAAACACCCCCTCACCCCTACGATCATACCGATTTTGGAAGGGTGTTCGGCTGGTGGCTTTGTTTGGATGGTGAGCGAATTGCTGATGTGAATTACTGGGCTTATGGCGTAAGCAGCCAGTTTTGGCATGAATACAAAGTTTTCCCATTTAATGCAAAATTTAACGATATTGGATTTGACCCTGACAACTGGTCCTTAGATGGGATCGCCTTAGAAAGCAGGTTTGCGGAAGGGTATTACATTAAGGACTTCATTATTCATTCTGTCAGAGACAATCTGATTATGATCAGGAACGCCCATGTTCCTAAAGAGCAATTTATTTCTGCGATGAACAGCTCAAATCATAGCTAGTGCGGGCATGGTATGCGTGGCTGAAAAACAGCGAAGGATTAAGGTAGTTTAAACAGAGCGTAAAGCCTTTATAAAGCTTTAGAAGCCTTTGCTGTGCTTGCTCTGCTACGCTTGCTTATCAAGCGAGAGCAAAGAGCGTAAACAGGCTCATTATCGGAGAGCTGCGCGGGTGAGATGATCCAAGCAAGGTAGCTTGGGCTGGTACCGCTTCAGGCCAAGCTACCTCCATGGCTTCAAAATTATTGCCCCCTGCAAAACCACAGACTTTCCCTAGCGCAGTTTGCGGTAACGGTAAGAGGCGTTTTTGATGCGTGCATCAAAGTAAGAGCCTTTGGAGCTTGCCGCCATCAGTGCGGCGTGGATGGCTGGGGGCACGTTGTAATACTCGTAGCGCCCACCGTTTCGAAAAGCGATTTGCAAGGTTTGGCTTGCTGGGTCATAGCCAACGGCTTTCAGGTTTGAAGATGAAACGGAGATGAGATCCATGATTAATCCTTTGCTGGGTGGGGTTAAACGGAAAAGGACGGTCGGGTGTTTTGCAAGATGCCTTACTCCTCCTGCAAATCTCCCGCCCGCAGGTGGTAGGCCCGCATAAAATAGGCGGGGGTGAATTTTGCTCCTGCTTGCATCAGTTTTTCATCTCTGGCCGATAGCGCTTCATCCACCTCTTTTTGCTCCCACATACTAAAAGTAGGCCGTGCCACACCCTCGCCAAAATTCAGCTCGCAAATCCATGCGATCAGCTGATTGAAGGTTTCCTCAATAATGGACTTATCGCCATCGCGTAAATCGCGGGTCACCTCCAGCCCAGCCGTCGCGCTGGCTTTATTGCTAGTAGATTCGGTCGTTTGGTTCTGGCCAAGCAGGGCAATGGAGACCTCAGAGCGGCAAAAGTGTAATAAGCGCTCATACACATCGGCACTACCGGCCTTGCCTGCGGCTTCTTTGATCTCCACGCTGGAATCATCAGGGATCACGGCCACGGCGTCTTGCACCATATTTTCAAGGCTATCGAGCAGGCGATCGGATTCTGATTCGGGTGTGCCGCGTGGGTGTTTTCCCACAATCCACGGCATGCCGAATTTCTCAGTAAAGGTCACCCAGAATTTCAGCCCGCCTTTTTTGAATGTGGTGGGCCAGAACACCATGCTCAGATCGGGGAAGCCGTAGGGATTGTCATAACTCGGATCTTGGCGAGGCAGCAAAAACTTGCGGTCTGGCAGTGCTTCACCTTCGATGCGGTTTTCTTTAGTCCGCAGGCGCAGCTCGTTTTCCTGGCTGAATACGAACCACTCGGCGGGCTTGCCAATAATATCGATCGGTACGATATAGCTGCCCACTTTGCCCCAGACGATCTCCATTGGCTGATAGCCAAACAGCACCGCATCCAGCATTTCATTAATGATGCGTTCCAGTTTTAACTGGCTAAAAACCGATTCAATCAATTTGCTGGCGCTGCTTTTGGCTGACTCGCGGTTAATACCCCATTCCAGCGCTTTAATGGCGGATTTACGGCGGCGGATAAATGCCCCTACGCTGGAATCCGAGCGCAACTCTCTATAGACCTTGATATCCTGGCCCAGTTTTTTCAGCACCGTATCCGGGTTCGGCAAATACATGCCGAGGCCGTAGAAATCGATACTACGGCTGCGCGTGGCCAGCTGCTCTGATAGTGGTTTGCGCTGCTCGCCAAACTGTACGAATTCTGTGGGGCTAACCCATAATCCCTTGGTTTTCATTGGTATCCCCGTGTAATTTTTTCACCGCCACGGCGGCGGCGTGATTTCGCCGTGACCGGGCCTTTATTGAGTTCACGGCTGGCAAAGTGAGCCAGCGTGAGGGCAATGGCCGCATCGCCGTGCCGTTTGCCTTTGTCTTCCCCAGTGCTACGTTTGTCTGCAATACGCGGCACACCTCTTATTACTTCAATGGCACGCAGATCGGCCAAAATGTCGGCGTCCTTGGGCAGGTCAGTAATAGTGCCGTCTTCCAGTGCGGCTTTAACCGGCGGCATGTGCTCGCGGTACCAGCCTTCGCTCAGCATCACCTGCTGGATGCGGCTGATGCCATAACGCTGCATGGCATACTCGGCCAGAAACTGCCCGTTGCCGCGAGCATCAAATGCGCCACCCATAAAACCGGGCAATCTATCTAATAAATAAAAACAGATTTGTTCCTGCTGACGGAACGGCACATTGCGCAGCTCTAAAACAAACGGTACACGGCATGTCAGGTTTTGCAGCTGGATCAGCGGCACATGCACACTTAAATCGCCGCTACGGCCAAAATCCGCACCATTGAATGAGATGGCATTCGTTGGCAGCTTGGCCAGCGGCGGTGCCAGCTTTTCTTCCAGCCAATCCCCACATTCCGCTTTGCGAATATGATCGGGCAATAGCTCAAAGCCTGCTTTGCATTCATAGCGCAGCACAGGCGTGTCTTTATTCATGCGGGATTCAATCAGCGCCCGTGATAGCCATGCGCCGCCGCTATTCTTAGGCACGCAATCCAGCTCTTCATCGGCATCATCGCCGTAGAAATCACGGATTTCTTTAGCCCATTGGGCCTCACCCTCTGCAGTCCATTCCTGGCCAAGGCGCAGGCAGATACGCTGATACAGCCCTTCGGCCAGTGCATCATCAAAGGTTACGCGATGCACGCTGTAGGGCTTTTTGCCGGAGCGGGTATCGGTAATCAGCTCGTTAAACGGGTTATCCACGCCATCATGGGTGGAGATCACATGCACCTGGCCGCCCCACATCAGCAGCGCCATCGCGGCTTTAAGCAGCTCACCCAGTTGCTCATGAAAAGCTGCTTCATCAATGATCACGCGACCCGCTTTACCGCGCAGATTGGATGGGCGGGAAGACAGCGCTGTAATACGGTGGCCAGAGGCAAAGCGAATCACAAAGGCGAGAATGGCTTTTTCATCATCGCCATTGATAAACACTTCTTCGGTCTCTTCAATCTCGCCAGCGGCTAAGCTGTAGTGCTTGGCCCAGTCGGCACAATCGCGGATAAATTCCTGCGCCATATCCTTGTTGTAACCGATATACCAGGTATCCATGCCACTTTGGCTTGCGGATAGCAGCGCCGAATCGGCGGCTTCACCCCAGGACAAACCAATCCGGCGTGATTTTTCCATCACCTTGACCGGCGAGGTATCGGCGCACCAGCGCTGCTGGTAAGGCAGTAAAACCGTGGGTGCGCGGGCGGCGCGGACATCGGCTGTCATGCTGCAATGCCCAGAATCTGGCGGCGGATGGCATCAGCGGCGGCATCAGATAAACCGCCATTTTTAACCACTTTTTCTACCGCTGCAGCGGCTGCATCTACCCGCGATTGCAGCTCTAAACGGAATTTTTTCTGGTTCACCGAGGCACGGGCCAGTGTGGCGATGTTTTTAGCCGCGTCTGACAGCATGGCAATGCGGTCTGCCGGGTTGACATCCTCTGCCGTAGCCTCTTGCAGATTCATGATCGAATCAAACAGCTCGGTTTGCACCAGCGCCACCAGTGCTTCAGAGCGTGCGTCTTTATCATCTGCCGCGCCTTCGGTGAGCATTCTTGCGGCTTCGGTGCTGGCCTTAATTGCAGCAAAACGCCGCTCTATTTTTTGGCCGTAGCGGTGAATGGCGCTTTTGCTGATCACATAGCCTTGCTCGCGCAGCATCTCCTCCAGCGCCTGATAGCCGCTGAAATTGCTCTCAGTGAGCGCACGCTCCAGCCAGCGCCTTGCATCTTCCGGCAGGCCATCGATACTGCTGCGGCGGGCCATATTAGATTGCCTCCCGCAGGGCCGCCCCAAGGGAGGCAATCCCCCTTGGGGGGAGTATGGGGGGCCGGATCATGAGGTGCTCCAGTATTTAACAGGCCGCGCAATGCCGGGTTCGCACTCGATGGTGTACTCGGCAATATCTACCCCACAGCGGGTCAGATCTGCAAACCAAGTGCCTGATGGCTCTTTGCGCAGCTCCACAAGCTGGCGATCGCTCAGATAATCCAGCTCGCGCCGAACCTCTAGCGCGGTGGCATCGGGGTAAATGGCCCGCATCACTTCCAGCAAAAACTGCTCGTTACTGGTGTGCGGGCGGGCTTTATCCAGGGTGTTGATCAGGTTCCAGCGCATGGATTCGCGGCGGATTTTGACGAAATCAGTCATTGCGGGTGCTCCTTAATTGAGTGACTTCCAGCTTGGAATACAGCGCATCCAGCTTGGCCTCCAGCACGCTCTGCCCCCGGATGTAGTCCTCGCGCCGCACATATTGAATGGGCAGCTCGGCTAAGTGCTTGAGCCAGTCCCGCTCTAAGCGCGTGAAATCGTCATCGCGCTTGATCAGCGATGTTTCGATTTGCGTGAACCG
Organism: Iodobacter fluviatilis; assembly: GCF_900451195.1. Classification (NCBI taxonomy): domain Bacteria; kingdom Pseudomonadati; phylum Pseudomonadota; class Betaproteobacteria; order Neisseriales; family Chitinibacteraceae; genus Iodobacter; species Iodobacter fluviatilis. The sequence continues at coordinate 2,658,581 of NZ_UGHR01000001.1, read as the reverse complement.
TGCGGACTGGCGATCTTCAAACTGCTTGAACAGCACTTTAAGCAGGCTAATCAGCAGGCCAAAAAAGAACACAAACACCGCTGCCGCACAGCTCAGTGCCTGCCAGAAATCGATATTGATGCTCATGATGGCTGCCGTTGTTTTGAGATTTGTTGGCAAAGACAGTGCTGTTTAGTGCCTTCGGCGCGTTGATTTTGGAGCGGTAGCCACCGCGGGGGCGTTCCGTAAACAGAATGTTGGGTTACGCGATAAAGCCTGCTAACCCAAGCTACGAACTCCCCTTAAGTTGATAGGATTGGGTTTCAATGATGCAATGCTTGCAAATGAGAGGTCACGGGATGACAAAAGCCTAACTTGATGGCTATGAGCTGCTTTATCGCGTAACCCAACACCGACTCCTCTTGATTGATTTCACTGCTCTTTATGCTTTTGTAAATCAGCTGCATCGAAGCCTCCCTTGCGGGTGGCCAGCCAGTGCCGGGCTACGGCGTAGCCACCCACCACCCCCAGATAAACCAACCAGCCCTCGCTGCTCAGCGTGCCTGCCCAGCCTTGCTTGATAAACACCGCCGTGGAGGCCGCGCAAGCCACATTGGCCCACAGCTTGCTATGGCTTAAACGCTTGGTTTGCGGATTGGTGATCAAATCAGAGAGCGGCATTGACGCCCCCAATCAGATGGCGTGGCAGCGGCTGCATGCCACCCGCCAGCCAAGCGGCCACGCTAAAGCCGGGGCAGGTTTTGCGGTATTCATTGGGGGAGATGTTGCCGTCGCCGTTTAGATCCGGCGATAAATCGCGGTGGCCGACAATGTGCGCCGTGGGGAAGCGGCGCTGTAAATAGCGGATCTGGCTTGCTAATGCCGCCCATTGGCTGGCGGTAAACGCATCAGTGCCCACCAAGCAAATGCCGATAGAGTGGGCATTGTGCCCGGCCACATGCGCGCCCGGCTCATCAATACTGCGGCCGCTTTCCAGTACGCCGCCGCAATCGATCACCCAGTGGTAGCCCAGGGCGGGCAGGCGCGGATTAAAGGCCCGGCACGCCGCCGCACGGCGCATAAAGCCGCGCCTGCTGTGCCAGGCATCCATCACCTCTGCCGCACTTTGACCCCCGCCACCCAGACTGCGGCCATTTAAACTGGCCGAGCAATGAATCACAATCTGCTCAATGCTGCGTAACATAGCCACCCCCTAAATAAAACATGCCGCTAGTTTCAGCGGCATGGTTGGGGGGCGTCTTTTAATGGGGTTTAAAGACTGAGCTCAGCGCCATGCATTTTTAGCCAGTCTTTTCTTTCCCGATAATCAGGAATGATTTTATCGACTTCATTCCAAAACGCATCAGAATGATCCCGATGGTGAAAATGGCATAACTCATGCACAACAATGTAATCAATGATTTTAAGTGGTGCCATCAAGCACTTCCAGTGAAAATGCAGATCCCCATTTTTTAAGCATGAAGCCCAGCGAAACCCCAGATCCTTGACTTGAATACGCCCTGGTTTAACCCCTACCTTGGCTGAAAATAGTGCGACTCGCTCGGGTAATCTGCTTAAGCCTTTTTCCTGATAAAACGTCTCAAAAGCTTGATGTGCCGCCGCAACGCCACCGTCCTGAACCACTTTACGCAAAAGGCAAAGCCGCCCCTCTTTGAGTTTCAACGGTGCATCCTGATGATCTACAAACTGCAAACGATAATTTCGTCCCAAATAGGGAAAGGACTCACCCCCCACCCATTCACGGCGTATTTTTGTTGCATTGAGCTCGCGCCATTCAGCCAGATTGCGGTAAATCCACATGCGTTTACTTAATACAGTTTGATCTATCTGCTCAGGCGTCATCCGGGCGGGTGGGCGTACAGAAATAACACCATCACGTTCAAGGACAATATCGGTGGTCATTCGATCCGTGCCAGGCAGCAAACGATATTCAATATCGCGGACTTGTCGAAGTTGCATCAATACACTCCTTGCTTTGCCAACTGAACCAAACTGTCATGCCGATTTTTTGCTAGCCGCATTACTTCCACGGCCACGCGCTCACGATTTTCTTTAAGCTCAGCAATACCCGTTTTAGTAATTTCAGTTTTAATCAAGCCGCGAACCCGCTTCTGTTTATCTGGGTTTTGCCAGAAATCGATACTACCAATCGTCTCTTGCAAAACATCAACGATTGCTTCCATTAACAACTTGAATTTGAATTTATCAGCTTCATCGACTGTGGCCGAAGCAAAGCCAACTTGAATAATATGCTCATAAAAAGTAGTCGCTTCACGGCTCATGCCTGCCTCGCCCTGCTGACGGCCCGCAATCGCTTCATTTCGCAACTCGGCCAATTTTTCTGCTAACAGTTCCCACTCATCATGATGCTTTCCAATCAGCGCATCGACTTTTTCGGATAATTGTTTGTAGAACGCAGGGTCCTCGTCATGATGCACCGTACAGTGCTTACGAATAGCATGCTCCATTTCACTGGCTTTAGCTTCAATATTCTGGCCTGAGTGCGCCGCCAGTTTTTCTAAAAAGTCTTCAGACAGCAATTCAATGGGGGGGACTTTTGGATTGATGCCAAGACTAATCAGATGCTCATTAATCAGTGCTTTGACTTTTTCTCCGGCACTGCCCAAATCCAAGCTACTGTCCTTGTAGCGCTCCTTAGTCACTTGCAAGATGTAGCCAAAACGCTTCGCTGGCACTCGGTAAACATGCGCCGCTTCATTTGGCAGAATAATATCCAGGCTCATCAGAAACTTCTTCAGATACACCTCAAAATCTGCCCGCTGCTTTTCATCTTTTAAAGCATTCACAGCAGCATGAACAACTGCAGCATCCGCATCCAGATCGGGTAAAGCGCCGGTTACAAAAGCTTTAATTTGCTTAATGCCTAATCCCTGAAAGTGCTGCAGCAAGCGCTGATATCGCTCTTCCAGAATGGGCAGCTCTGAGGTGATATTCTGTAGACCATCGTGAAGCTCCTGCAACTCATCAGAGGCGGCATACAAGGTCAAAGCATCAGTTAAATGATTGGCCAAACCGATGTAATCAACAATATAGCCACGCAACTTGCCTTTTTTAACTCGGTTGGTCCGTGCAATGGCTTGAAGCAAGGTGTGTTCGCGTAACTTTTTGTCGATATACATCACCTGCTCAATCGGCGCATCAAACCCAGTCAGCAGCATGTCGCAAACAATCAAAAATGCAATGCCGGTATTTTCTCGTTCAGGATCATCAAAATCGAAACTTCGACAAAAATTATCCACTGCATTCATTTGTGAAGCCTGTTTGCGCGCTTGAGTGATAAACGCAGCTTCGTTCGTGCCATCGGATGAAATGATTACCGCTGTTTTTAAAAACTTCAGGCGCTTAATGAGCGCTTGATCTGGCTCTGCTCGCCCAAGCTCCTGCTCGATTCGCTCGGCCAAGGCGGCTTGAATACCTGTTTGGTAACGAATGCATGCTAACTTTGAATGACAAACAACCTGTGCCTTAAAGCCATTAGGTAAAATATGATCGACATAGTGCTGCACCACATCTTTTGCAATCGCATTGATCCGATTTTCTGCTTCTAAAATATCACCTGTGGCACCATATTTTTTCTTGATGGCCAGTAATTCTTCTTCGGAGCGATCACAAAACAAATCTTCAAATGCCTGATCGAAGGCATGCTTTTCATTCAGAGCACTATCCGCCGTTCTACCCTCATAGAGAATTTGCAGTGTGGCACCATCCTCCACGGCATCCATCAAGCGATAGGTATCAATGTATTCCCCAAAGCGCTTGTGGGTTTTTCTCTCGCCATGCCGTTCAGTAATCAGCGGCGTGCCGGTAAAGGCCAGCCGGGCGGCATTTGGAAAGGCTTCAAACAGATTGTCACCCAGATCAGAGCTTTGGGTGCGGTGCGCCTCATCAATCATCAGCACAATGCGCTCAGACGGATTAACCAGGCCGAAGGTTTTAGCTGCCGGAATTGCCGTATAAGTACCCAGCGCCTCAGCAACGGCATTACTCAAAACCTGCTTATGCTCCTGAAACTTGTGAATCATCACCATGCTGATATCAGAGCTATCGGTCGCAAGATGATGGCGAAGGCTTAGTCTCGTCTCGATCACATTCACCCGGCCGCCAATCAGCGTGGCTGTTTCGCCTAATTGCGCCTCTAAATCCTGCCGGTCATTTACCAGTATAATTTTGTAATCACTTAAATCACGGCTGGCGCGCAGCATTCGGGCAAGAAATACCATCGTCAGTGATTTGCCAGAGCCTTGGGTGTGCCATACCACGCCGCTGCGCTCCAGCACGTTCGCGCCAGTGCGTAGGCGCTCCATAATTTTATTGGCAGCGCGAAACTGCTGGTAGCGGCACACCACTTTGACGCGCGGGCCACCATCGGTATCCATAAAAACGGCGCAAGTACGCAAAATCTGGAGCAGATTGCGTTTGCTCAGCATGCCGGCAATCAACTGCGCTTGCGCGTTTTGCCCTGCGCTTAATGCTTCCGGCTCAGGGTAGCTGGTTTTCCATGCGTAATAATGCTCATCGCCCGAGGTGATTGTGCCGTAATCTGCTTCAGTACCGCAGCTGCGGATCAATAACAGATTGCTTTGAAATAAACGTGGCTCACCTTCTTTAAGACCTGCCGCTTCCGTTTCTTTACGCCGCCGCATATAGCGCTGCAATTGCACAAATGCTTCTTGCATGGGATTGGCACAGGTTTCAGAGCCTTTTTTGCACTCCACCACACAGAGCGCAATACCGTTCACAAACAGCACAATATCGGGAATGATAAAGGCCTTTACACAGCCCGGCGTATCAATCCTAAATTGATTGATGGCATGAAATTGATTGTTTTCTGGGTTTTGAAAATCAATCAGCCTGACCACGGGGTCATTTTCACCCGTCAGTTCATTGATACCCACCTGAGTCTTGAACAGCAAAGCCTGCACGGCCTCGTTCGCCTCCAACAGGGTGCGATTAGGCTGACGCGACAACTGCCCACGCAATTCATCCAGCTGTATATCGGTCAGCCAAGGCTCACCATCGGGCGTGCGATTGATATGGCGTACTGCGGCATCAAATACATCCGGCAACAGCCATTGGCGAAAGGAGGCGCGCAAACTTACGCTTGGGTCTGAAGGGATTGCACAACCCTGATCGATCACGGTCCATGCCAGCCCGGCCAATTGCGCCAAAAAAGGCTGCTCTACTTCGGTATATTCCGACATCGTGATCTCAGTGCAAATTGCTAGAAGGTGACGGGCTATAAAGTGGCTGCTGCCCTAGGCGAGCCAGCGCAAATTCAAGCGATGGCTTATCAAACAGTCTGCGTTTACGTTCTGCCGCGCCAGCCGGCCAGTGCGCTAAGGCCTCGCTTAGCGCTGCCACCTGCGGTGCCACGTTTTCTTGGCTCAGCAACCAATCCACCGTTGCCAATAGCTCCAGGCCAAATGGTGACTCAAAGCCATCAATCAGGGCTGCAGTCTGCTCCAAGGCGGGCAAATAAGGCGCGGCTTCGGTTTTAAGATAGGTTTGCAAATAATCCCTGCGCTCATCATCAAACCAGATCACATCCAGCGGGCTGGCATCCTGAATGCGTTTTTCACAATGCAAGAAACTGCCATCCAGATTATTCAGTAAATGCTGCAGGCGGTTGGCGTAGGGGCCGTATTTATGCGCGGTAAATTGCAAATCCAAGGCTTTATCGTTGGGCAGGCTGCGCTCGATATGCCGCTCCAGAAACCAGGCCAGTTTCTGAATTTCCAGCAGGCTGCATTCCATGCCCTGCACCCAATAGCGCCGCACCAGCTCTGCGATCAAGGCGCGGGCAATGGTTAATTTTTCTGTGCCGCTGCGTTTGGCGACATTCTGGTATTGCTGGGTAGGCTCAAAGATTTGAATATCAATGGCCAAATCACCCAGCGCCGCCTCGATCTGCGGACGAACATCGGCCCATTTCAGGCCACCATTACCCGCGCCCAAGGGGGGGATGGCAATCGACTTGACGTTATTCTCCAGCAAAAATCGGCGCAAATCCTGCAAGCCTTCCAACACCCAAGCCATTTGGGAAGGCGAGCGCCAGTGCTGCTTGGTCGGGAAATTAACAATCCAGCGCGGGCCGTCTAGCTCGTTCACTTCGGTGACAAACATACGGCCGGTTTGCACTTCACCCGCCTTGCAGGCCAGGGCATAGCGCCGGAAATTATCCGCAAAACGCTCTTTAAACATCAGCGCAATGCCTTTGCCCATCACGCCCACGGTATTCACCGTGTTGACCAGCGCTTCAGTACGGGCTTCCAGCAGATTGCCTTGAGTAAATATAATCATTAGAAATACCACCTGGGGCGGGTATGCACCGGTAAGGCCAAGCCCCGCTCCTGAATTTGTTGCTCAATACTGTGTTTTAGCGCGTCGGTATAACAAACTATACCCAGCAGGGCATGGATAGGCAGGCTTTGATAAATAAGAGCTTCAGCCTGATATCGCTCCATCTTGCGCAAATCATCGTCATCGCGCTTAAAATCGCGCCGCTGCAAAATACCCCAATCAATCTGCCCTAGCTGGTTTAGATCATCATAATACTCAGTCCAATCCGGATAAGCGTGCGCATTGGTAAATACAAAGGGCAGACCCAATTCCCGCACCCGATACAGGCTGGACACCAGAATCACAATCTCTTCATTGCGCCGTTGTGGCACGCCCCGCCCAGAGTGGATATTTTTCATCATCACCGAAAACGGCGTAAAGTAAAATGGCACATAGTCCGACAACGTGCCATGCGGCGCAATCGGCACATGCCGCTGGCGACGCCGATCAATCAGCTCAGCATGGCCGATATGCACATAGTTCGGGGCCAGCTCCGCTGAATTAGCACAGGGCACGCCATGATCCAGAATCCACGGCAGGTTATCCCTATGCACAATCCGCCAAATCAAGGCTTTTTCCGGATTCAGATTGGGGTACAGGACTTCAGCCATGTGCGGCCTCAACGACACCATCATCAACTTTAACCGCAACCTTACCGGTTAGCAGGTCTTGCATTAGGCCGAGTTTCTGATTGCAAAGTGAGTCCACATGAGCATTCTCCTTATCGATCATTGTCTGTACCACTTCGAGACGCTGACTAACAAGCTCCTGCTCCCACAATTCAGGCTTTGCCACTTTGATTCCTCTAAAATCAGCCAAAGTTACTTTAAGTCGTGTAACACCAGCAGTAATACCCGCTACTTGCCGTTTAACTCGATCATGATTTATTGCTGCGGTCAGCCAGTTTGCTGCAACTTTATTTCCATCCGGAGAAAGCCTGATAATATCCGCAGTCATTACTGCATTTGGCATTGTTTTAGGATAAAGACAACTAATACAAGGTGGCAAGCCCATTTTAGTTGCTAGTACATCCCCAGCTTTAATACGGTGAGCATTAAGCTGGATGGCTTTTTTTTCTGAAACATAAGTTTCACTATTCCATTCGAACCCTGATTCCTTAATATCGCGCACAAAAACAATGGGCACACCTTCAACTTGATAGTCACTTGCCAATAAGTCACTACCAAATGGCCCAATAGTAGTTGATCCTTTTTTATCTTCTGCCAATTCAATCATGCGTACAATTTTCCACTCCCTTGGAATCCACCCAATCGCCGTTTCCTGATATAGCTCTGGGGCTTGCTCGTGTGGGGGGCGGAGCTGGCCGTTGGGGAGAACGCCACGCGTAAACAAATCATGCATCAACCCCGCCTTGATCTGCTGGTATTTGGCAATCAATGCTTCGGTTTTTTCGATAGTGGTGTCGATGCAAGAAAGAATGGTGGCGATTTTTTGTTGGCGCTCGCGGGGTGGCAACGAGATACGACACTTGGCGAGTTCCCCTAGGTAGAGACCGGCTTGCGCCGTGACATTGCAGCGACTTTCCAATTGACGTATGAAGTCGGCAGATGCAATTGCCTGATACAGAAATTCAGGCAGTGCATCATTGGTGCCGCGGACAAACGCGACACTTCGCTGAAACGCAACGCGCGAACCATCAAAGAGTGCCGCACGCCCAATGCTACCGACGACCGTTAGCAGTACATCGCCCCGCCTTGGAGTGAACGTCGCAGTGATGGCTGCATAGTCCGATTCACTGACAAGATCGTCGCTCTTGTCCCAGTTCAACCGACCACCGCTGCCAATGTTCTTTGCACTCAAAAAAGGGACACCAACTTCAACTCGCTGATGTGTACCATGCGTGCCGTCTTTGATGTGGGTAGCGATTTCTCGCAACGAAACGTGGCGCCACTCACTCATACCCCAGCTCCGCCAAAAACGCCTGCAATTGAGCGGCAGCCGCATCGCGCTCGGTTTCGATTTGTTTGGCGGTCACCGCATATTTCGCCCACAGGTTTTCAATCGCGGCGATGCAGGCGCGCTGGTCGGCGCGCAGATACTGGCGGTAGCTATCAAACAATACCTTACCCATACGCTCGATAATCACTTGGCGTGCTGCGTCGCTACTGATGTTTTCGCGCGCTTTGGCCACTAATTCATCACGGCTTTGCTCGGTGGACTTGATCAATGCTTTTAGATGTTTAGCTTCATCTTCCAGCGCCTTGTGGGTGGCTAGCCTAGCCTCGATACGCGCAGCAGCGGCTTTGGCTGCTTGGCCTTGCTGCATACTTTGCTGCACCAGCGCAATGCGCGGCGAGCGATGCAGCACTTCTGCCGCCAGCGCCAGGATGCGTTCACCATTAGTGAACTCCGCCTCGGCCACGCTCAGCCCTTCGCTGCAATAAAAGCTCTTGCTGGCCCCTTTGGGTAAGAGGCCAGCGACTTTGATTTCGGTAAACAGATCGGTGGCGGCGGCTTTAAGGGTTTTGAGTTCTGCCTTCCAGCTGGCGGTGTTTTCTTTGAGCTCGTCTTTCAGCGCCTTGACTTCTTCGGCAGGCAATACGCCGGTGTCCTCAGTATCTTCGAAGTCTTCTTCACTGGCTGCGGCAAATAGCGCCTGCAATTCGGCCAGCCGTGCGTGTTGGCTTTCTAGCTCGGCCAAGACGTGCGGGAACTGGCTTTGCAGAATGTCTTGGTCCGGAATCAGCTCTGGGCCCCAACCACTGGCGGCGATGGATTTAAAATCGGAGGCCAGTTGCTGGTAGTAATTGGCAAATGCACCGCGCACCTGATAACGGCTTAGCAAATGCTGGCTGGCAAAAGTGCGCTCTATGCTATTGAGCAGCGTGGCGCGCATTTGGTAGACATTGTTTGGCTTGGCTAGCTGGTTGCTGGTATCTGGCGCCAGCGCTTCAACAAGGGGTAAATGCACGTCCCACCACGCCTTCAGCTCGGCCATAAAGCCAGACTGCCGCTCTATCACACCGGGGTGAGTATTAATATGCCCGGCAATGGCGCGTTTATCTTGCAAGTCAGCCACAAAATCCGCATAGGGAACGCCGCTGGCCGCTGCTGCGCGTGGCACGAAGCAACTTTCACGCAGGCCCGCGTAGTTGTGCCAGAAATGCGCCAGCGCATCGACTTCACTCACGGGTACGCCACCGTGCAAGTGCGCACGTACGTCGTGAGGTTCGGGTGGTGGTGCATTATCCACGTAGCGGCGGATATTGCAGTTGTAGTCTTCGGCTTTAATTTCGCTGATTGGCACGCGGCGAGCGTAGCTAGGGATATTTTTACCATCCCGATAGGCGTGGACGATTTTGTCGATATCTTCGGGGCGCAAATGATTTTGCGCCTTGCCTTCGCGGTATTCGCGATCGGCATTGATAAACAGCACATGGTCGCGCTCGGCCGCACCGGCTTTATTCAGCACTAAAATGCAGGCCGGAATGCCAGTACCATAAAAGAGATTACTCGGCAGGCCGATAACGGCTTCCAAATAGCCGCGCTCAATAAAATATTGCCGCGCCTCGCGCTCTTCGCCACCACGGAATAACACACCATGCGGCATCACGGTGGCCATACGACCATTCGACTTCAATACTGCCAGCATATGCTGCACAAACATCAGATCGGCTTTTTTGCCTTTTTCTGGCATCCACACCTGAAAGCGCCCCGGATAAGCGATAGCGACTTTTTTCTTGGTGCCACTGCCATCGTCTTTGGACTGACTACGCGTATAGTTTTGGCTAAAGGGAGGATTGGCCAGCACGCGGTCAAACCGCTTGAGTTCATTGCCTTCGGTTTTATGCTGCGGATCGGTCAGGGTATCGGCATTGCGGATATCGGCATGTGAAATACCATGCAAGAGCATATTCATTTTGCAAATAGACCAAGTGGTGCCCATTTTCTCCTGGCCGTTGAGCGAGAGTTCAGAGGCATCAGAGCCGCATTCACGCAGATAGTCGCGCGCCTGAATCAACATACCGCCCGACCCAACGGTTGGGTCATATACGCTCATTCCCTCCTGCGGGTCGCAAATTTCTACGCAAATTCGCACCACTTCAGCGGGGGTATAGAACTCACCCGCTTTTTTACCCGCCGAATCCGCAAAGTGTTTGATCAGCCATTCATAGGCCGCACCGAGCAAATCCGGAAATTCAAAATCATCATCATGCAGCGGGATTTTTTCAAAATTCTGAATAAAATCAACCAAGGTATCGTCGTCGAGGGTGTTTTGACCAATTTTGCGGTTAAAGTTAATGGTGTCTTTCAGGACGTCCTGCAAGGCATCGACATTGGTTTCTTCCAATGCTTCGAGTGCTTTATTCAGCGTAGAGCCGACGTTTTCTTTCACGTGTTTGAGCGCAGGGTGCTGCAACAATCCATTTGTGCCATCACTGTTTTTGATGACTTCAAACCATGGATCATTCCATCGCGCACGCAGCGGCACATAAAAATACTTACCCGTGTATTGGTCAGGATCATTGAGTAAGTCATCCACATCCTGGCCCACCAGGCCATCCGCGGCAGCCTGATGCCGGATTTCGGCACGGCGTTGATCAAATAAATCACTGGCGCGCTTCAGAAATAACATACCAAAGATGTATTCCTTGTACTCACTGGCATCCATATTGCCGCGTAAATCATCACAAGCAGTGAGCAACAGGTTTTCGAGCCGGGCAAGAGTCAGTTTGCCAGAAGCCATGAATGAACGTCCTAGATTGAAAGTGAATGCATAAAAGACACTCCCTTGATTGACAAGGGGGAAGAATGATCATTAATGATCATTAATGATCATTAATGATCATTAATGATCATTAATGATCATTTTAGATCAGCGCATTGTACCTGCTATAAGCAGGCACAGACCACCCATAAGGGCAGCAAAAAGTCATTTTATAGCCACTTAAGCGGTCAAATTTATGATCAATAGCCTTGCTTTACCCAAGCTGGCAAAGCCTTTATGTGGCCAAGTGATCCATTGGTTTTATTGGCATACACCCGTGCAAACTACAGCAGGAAGACGAGCCTGTTCGGGCTGTGCTTGATAACAATCAGCTTGTTATCTTGCAGCACTCCGTTTTCAGTGGCGTCGTCTTCCTCAACCAATCATTGGCTCAGATCCAGTGATTCACGTTATGGAGAAAAATCAATACTCCATTTTTGAGCTTCACGCTACTTGGCTACCGTCGCTTAAACCCTCCAACTGAGGGCAAAGCTCAGCGATCTTGGCGATGGCATTTTTGGTGTCTTTGCAGCGGTAAACATAGTCCTCACTGGTGCATAGCCCGTCTTCAGCTTGATAAGCTTCTAAATCCGTGATGATGCAGAATCCACAACGCACCAGAACTTCTTGTAACTCACTTGGGAATGGGGTTGCTACGTCATGAGTACGATAAAAAAGAAGATAGTACTGGCCTTGCATAAAAAATACATTTAAACCAAGTCGTTGTTTATTGGCACAAAAGCCGTCAAGGATTAGAGAGGCTCTCTCATCACTACTACGTACGGGGTTGTAGCGTTTATTCTTGAAAGGTGCGGTACATAATTGGCTTTTTGCTAGCTCTAATTCTAAATATTTTGAGTAAAGTTCACTGTGATAATGATTGCGCTGAGACTCGTGTAATAACACCACCTCTTCGGAGTTGGCAACAATAAAGCCCTGATTGCAAAGACTAAATAACTCATGCCGTGCAATTAACATGGTCTGCCAGCGCAATGAAGAATCAGAGAGCGCTTTCGAGCAGATTTTTTCTAGGCCAGATTTTAAATGATGAATATCAAAGCGAGGATCATCGAATACCGCTTTTACATGGAGTTGCCGTTGATGCCACACGCTTGATTCATCCAGAGGAAGCCGCAACAAACGCCGCCAGGAATGGTCACGATCAATATTGCTTTTGATTGTACGTGTGCTGAGCAGGTTAAATCTATCTGCCGTTGTTGACGTGAGATAGTCACCTTTAGCAAGCACTGCACGCTCCCAGGCAAAGTCTAAAACCCCAGAGCTTTGCGCTATTGCGCTAAATAGAGCAGAGCCGCAGCTTGCGTAGTGTTTGAATTGCTCTAAGTAGTTTTTTTCCTCTGCATCAAGCCACCCAACGTTTTTATGCTGATTAAAGTAGTCAACAATGCCGCTGAATTTTAATGCGTAGCCGATTTGCCCCCTGAAGAATTCATGGCTTTCGAGTTGAGTAATGGCAGCCTCCCATTCAGAAGACTTAAGCAAAAGATGCGCTTTCAGTTTCTCTTCAAAAACCTGAGCAGAAAGAAAACCCTGCACTTGTACATCTTGGATCAGCAAATTAAGAATTGTGCCTTCCATTTTGGCCAGATCATGAATAGAGACTAAAGCCTTGTGATAATCATCTACTGAATTAAAAATGGTGTTTTCAGTCAGGTTGTAAATGACCCGCATCCAGGCTTCTAATTCAGCACCCGCCTTACCCTTAGCCAAAGCAGTATAAAAAGCGTGAAACTTCAGCTTTTCTGGGTAACTAGAATTATTGGCTATTATTTTCTTGAATACGTTTTCTTCATCGTAATGGCTGTTTTTCTGCAGGTGCATTGCAATACCAGCGCATGAGCTGCTTGCTCCGCGTAGCAAATCTAATTGTGTGATCAATTCAATGATCAGTGGCTGTGACAAATAGCCATTGCGTTCACACTCAATAAAGGAGAGTTGAGTGATTTTACCTCCCTGCCCAAACAGGGTTTTGGGTAGGTTCTCATTGTTTTGTGCAGGGTTAAGCAATAGAAAATTAGCAATACTGAGGACGATAAAATTCATTAGCTCATCATCATAAGACTCATCTTGTGATGTGACATTACGATAGTGCCAGAATAAATCGGCCCAATCCGTATCAATTTTATGAATGAAATAGTCATAGCCAGACACCGCGCTCTGTTTAAAGCTCAGGTGGTATTTAGGCCATGTCCCTTGGAATGACTTAATGACTTTTTCTAGCCTTGCCTTGAAATTTTCAAAATGTGTCAAAGGTTTTCCTCTGGCGTTCATTTTGATATACAAGTCATCGGTGAGTTTAAATTCGGCAAGATTCAGGAATCGAAAGGTAATGACGGGGTTTTCTTTGTCGATCAGTTTGGAAAAATAATCAGCATGCCCAGCAAATTGTTGATGAATTGCATCCAGCATGGTTAGCATCGAGCGAATAGTAGGATCGCTCTCCCATGATAAATAAAACCAAGCACGATCTTTAATCGTTTTGCTCAGGCACCCCTTGCCGGATTCCTGCAGTAAAGCACTGAAATCGATGTCTTTGGCCACCAAAGCATTGCAAAACTCCCGCGAACTGCTGCGCGTTTCGTAGGTAAAATGGGAGACGCCACCCGCACTTAATACCTGCCGGAAAGATGCTCCCTGACCCGCAATTTGCGCGAGATACCAGTGCAACAAGAAAAGGGTTGTTAAGCGCTGCTGACCATCCAGCGGCGTAAAGCTGTCTCGCCCATCTGCTTTGTTTGTGATGCTGCCATAGACAAAATCCAAATCCCGAAAGGGCAGGCCTTTTTCTAAGTAACTGTGCAAAGCTTGCAAAAAGGTATCGCGCACTTCTGCCACTTCAGCCCGCCCCTGGGCGTAATCCCGCTGGATAATCGGGATCTCCACTTGCATATTTTTTTGCTCAAACAGCTGGTAAAAACTAAGTTGTTCGCCTGATCCTGCATTCATTTCTATCCTACTCATTTACTTGTTCCTTCCTGCTCAGGCAAATAGTCTTTTAGCATTTCACCTATCGCATGCTGATAATCTTTTGCATCCGATTCTTCCCAATGCATTAGTTCAATCACGGATTGGCGGCTGTAATATTTTAAAAAAACGTTCTTGGTGCCTATGGGGATAAAAACCCCATTTTTATCATTGTCAATAATGCGGGCCCGCTTGATTGGGAAGAGCGCGTTTTTGTAGCTTCGGTTTGTTGTGGCGTCGAGTAAGGCTAGATTTCCTAGCTGATCTCCCCATGATATGGGGCCTTGTTTGAAAAACCTGATCACCCTTTCATAGAATTCTTTGAATTCACTTTCATCAATACGCTCTTTATCAAGCAGACTGCTTGCCTGCGTAGCAAATTCTTGCCCTTCTTTGGCTTCACTTTTGCCAAAGTATGTCTCAATATCTCTTAGCCATTCTTGTCGAGCTGTACCCGCAGGTGAGGAGTCTGTTTGGGAGCGAATATGCTCGATATCCCATTTTTCTTGCTTATAGCGGTCAAAAGGGAAACGAACGTCGGCTTCCTTTGTTGACAATAAGGTTTGAATATTAAATAACAAAAGCAATTTTTTAATGTCAGCGTTGCCATATTCAAGATTATCTAACTGAACGTTGACCAAGCCACGGATTTGCGTTTTTAGGTGGTTTTTAAAGTCTGTTTTAGTGGAGTTTTCCTGTTCTGATTTCTGTTTTAAAGTGGCTATTTCCTTCCCACAATCAACAAGATAGCCAATTAAGTGATATAGCTCCCTATCCTGAAACCATTCATCAAAAGTCAGGAAATAACGCTTAATTCCTTGCCACAACTGCTCAACATCTATCTTGTCGGTCTTGAAATCTTCATGGAACTTATGAAAAGTGAAAAATGCCTCATCACTCGGCTTTTTCCCCTTCATTAGGTCGAAGATATATTCAATCCGTGTTGGGTATCGTTCGTTCGAATTACTGATGAAATACCAGAGTGCGGGCTCCTGAAGGCGTTTTTCTATAGCATCCCATTCGGTGGCAATCTGCAATTGTTTCAATCTGGCCTGATCATTATGGAAATGATTTTTTTGTAAAAATAAAGCTTTAATTAATTCCGCATTAGTCAGTGGAATTTTGCCGATATTAATGCGTGAAAAAACATCAATGGCATAATCGTTATTGACGCATTCATCACTCAGGTCATACCAAATGACCTTTACAGCACGTTCTTCTGCAGATTTGGCCAATAAGATTGCCATCAACTTGTTGTTATCATTGAAATCTTTTTCAGCGAACCAGGTCTGAATCGCCTCGTACGCTTTGACCATGTGGTAGAAATCAATATTATCTAAGTTGGATTCTTCGTGAATTCTCTGTAGAAATGCTTCACATTCTGGGCGAGTTTCATATTGCAGCGTATACAAGGACTTTTTATAAGCATCCGCTAAAGGGCGTCTCAGATGCTCCTGCTCCATATAGTGCAGAATAAGACGGAGCGTAGTGAGCCTTTGCTGCCCATCTACAACCTGCCAGCAATCGTTCTGCCGAATGACAACGACCGGCTGCAGGCAATAAAATGCAGAATCATTCCCCCCCGCCGATTGACTAAACTCCCAGATATCATCCAATAGATCTTTTACTTGGCTTGCTCCCCAGCGATATCCGCGCTGATAGGCTGGGATATAAAAGACTTCTCCTAATAGTTCATAGATATTTCTGAGACAGAGTTTCTGAGGGAGTTGGCTTTCATTCATCGTTATTAAACTTCTTTGTAAGTGTATGTTGTGGCTGCAGGGTTTTGATACTCAATGGCTATTTACCTGTACCAAAGCATCATCCCCATGATGATCAGTAGTATGGCTGCGGCGACAAGGCGTTTGCTGCTGGCGTGCTCTGCACAGCTCATACAGGGCTGATTCATTTTTTCAACAGCGCTATTTGCCCTTAGCGTTTGTTGCTCTAAATCGGTTTGCTTTTGGGTTAGCTGTTGTGTAGCAAGGCTGGCGGCCAGCTCTTTTGTTGCCAGTAAGGCGTTGGTTTTTTCTTGTTTTTCCGAGTCACGCATGGTTCGTGTTTGTATCACTTCTGCGATTTTTTGCAGGGTGGCGATTTGTTCTGGTTGCAGGCTTTTAAACAGGCTGATGCCGTAGAGCGTTTGGCTGATTTTTTCTATTTCTTCTTTGCACTGGCCCTCGGTGCAGATTTTCATCAGTTTGGAGACGGCATGGTTGAGGGCGGCGTTTTGGGTGGGGTTGCTTTGCGACAGATGAAAATGGATCGCCGCGCCGGGTTCGGCATTCACGGCCACGCCTACATTGCCTTCTATTTTCACGCCTTGCTGCATTATTTTTCGTTCCTGCTTGTCGTCATATCAATTCTGAAATCTCCTCCGCTGACGGATTCTATTTGCTGGCCAACATGGCCTGCTACGGCAAATTTGCTGCTGGCTGGGGTTTCGCCGCTCAGGGCAAACGCGAGGATGCGTTTGCGCGTTTTTTCGTCCATGGCGCGAAATTCATTGAGCAGGGTTTGTTCTTCGGCGCTCAGCCGTTGCGGCGCGGGGTGTTCCCGCTCGCCGGTAAGGATATAGGCGATATCCGCCCCGGCATGGGCGATGGCGGCCAGATAGCCCGCATCGGGCTGGCGCTTGCCTTTTTCATACAGTGATTGAGATTGGCGGGTGGCTCCGGGCACGCCTGCACGGGCGGCAATGGCGGCGAATTCGGTTTGGGATAGTCCCATGAGTTCGCGCTCTGCACGCAGCCTGTCCCCAATGGAATTAAAAATATCCATAAAACACCCTGAAATTGGAATCAATTGATTCCATAATCACTATGACATGGGCTGGGGGATTTGCTGTTTAGGGCTTGCAAAGCCCAGCCTGCTGCCGATGTGCTGATTAGCTTACTGATTATGCCTGTTCGGTTTCAGTTACGGTAATAAGTTTTCACCTAGTGAAAGTATTTATCTAGTCGGACGGTAGTCCGGGCCTGCAGTGATTAACCGCCAGCCACGCTGGCAAGGAGGAAGAATGAGCAAAACCCAAGCCAGCGGCAAAGGCAGCCGGGTGTTGCAGGTACTTAAAGCACTGCGCGGCCACACGATTACCGGCCTATCGAATAAGGATTTGGCCGATGCATTAGGTTGCAGCCCCGCCACCATCACCCGCGATATGGCGGATCTGATTGATGCGGGTCTGGTGGTGAAGTTAGACAACGGGCGTTTCGCTCACAGCATTGCCATGCTGCAAATCGCCCAGGCCCATGCCGAGCATGTGGCGAAGTTGCAGGACCGGATTACTGAAATTAATCGTCGTATCGTGGCTGGGGCCATGAACTAAAGGAGATGTGAGATGGGACGCGAAAAGCAAACCGCCAGTGAAATCATCGATTTACCGTCATTGCCCGCAGAGCAGTTGATGGCTCAGCAGCAGCAAATGAGCACTTTAACGCAGGATATTAGCCAGCGTTTTGGGGATGGGCAGCTTTATGACCGCATCCGTATTGTGAATGAAGCGCGGTTTTATATGGCGCAAAGCGCCGAGGCCATGCTGGAAGCAGGTAAGCGTTTGATTGTGTTGAAAGAGAATGAAGCACATGGGGAGTTTATTGAGATTGTTCAGCAGCAGCTTGGCCTGAATGATCGCACCGCCCGTTTAATGATGCAGGCAACGATTAAGTACACCTCTCCCGCACTTGATTCAAAACGGCAAACGTTTGCCGTTTTGGGTAAATCAAAACTATTTGAGCTGATGGTTGAAGATGATGATGAATTAGTTGCACTTACTGACGGTGGAACTGTCGCAGGACTGACTCTTGACGAAGTGGATCGTATGAGCGTGCGGGAGCTAAAGCTCGCTTTGCGTGAATCGCGTGATAACGCCACCGCTCAAGGTCGTTTGCTCTCCGATAAGAACAGCAAAATCGACGAGTTGGCGACCAAGCTTTCTGCCCGTAAAACCCATGTAAAAGTCCCCACCCCCGATGTTGAAGGCGCAGAAATCCGCAAAGAGGCCAGTGCCTTTGCTTTTGAAGCGGAATCCATTCTGCGCGGTAAATTACATGCGGCATTTGAAACGCTGTTACAACACAGCGAAAAATCCGCCATCCCGCATGACGATTTTATGGCGGGGCTATTGGGACAATTGCAATTTACGCTTAATCAGCTGCGTGGTGAATTCAGTATTAAAGAAGCCCCTGATGGTGAAGCGATGCCTGCCTGGCTAAGAGAAGAAGCCCCGCTGCCTGCCGCGCAGGAAGAGGCCTAAGCCATGAGCGCCGTCCTCACCGAACGCATTGTTGCTGTGGCACAAGCTGCCCGCCTTGCCGGGCATGGCGGCAAAGGCGCTATTTATGAAATAGCGTGCCGCGATTTATGCCTTTCCCCCGGCACGCTGGCCAGAAGGTTGAAGGAGGTCTCCGTGACTCAGCCACGTAAACAGCGCAACGATGCGGGGCAGAGCCAGCTAAGCCGGGATGAGGCGATGCTGATTTCGGCACTGCTGATGGAGTCAACCCGTAAAAATGGCAAACGTTTGTATTCAGTGGCGGATGCGGTGGAAACACTGCGGGCGAATGCCATGATCCGGGCGGAGTGTGTTGATAAAGCGTCGGGGGAAGTCAGGCTCTTATCGACCTCCAGTATTTCACGGGCACTGCGTACGTATGGCCTCCACCCAGATCAGTTACTGGCCCCTGCGCCGGTAACGGAGCTGGCCAGCCTGCACCCTAATCATGTTTGGCAAATCGATGCCAGTCTGTGCGTGTTGTATTACCTGAAGCCGTCTATTGATCTGAACGCAAACGGCCTGCGGGTGATGGATCACACGGAGTTTTATAAAAACAAACCTAAAAACGTGGCGCGGATTGCAGCTGATCGGGTGTGGAGTTATGAAATCACCGAGCACTGCAGTGGCTGGATTTATGTGGAATACGTGATGGGGGCAGAGTCGGGTGAAAACCTCTGCTCGGTACTGATTAATGCCATGCAGGAGCGTGGTGGTGCAGACCTGCTGCACGGGGTGCCAAAGATCCTGAATCTGGACCCCGGCTCGGCCAATACGGCATCCATGACTAAAAACCTGTGCCGGGCGCTGGGCATCCAGATGGTGGTGCATAAGGCAGGCAGCGCCCGCGCCACCGGCCAAGTTGAAAACGCCCGCAATATTATCGAACGCAAGCTGGAGCCGGGCTTGAAATTCCAGCCGGTGGCTAATTTGGACGAGTTAAATGCGCTGGCTAAGAAATGGCGTGCTCATTTTAACGCTACCGCAGTGCATAGCCGCCACGGTAAGACGCGCAATCAGATGTGGATGACGATTTTAGCCAGCCAGCTGATTAAAGCGCCATCGGTTGAGGTATGCCGCGAGCTGGCGGTGGCCGAGCCGGAAAGCCGCAAGGTGTCGCCTAAATTACGAGTTTCATTCCAAGGGCGTGAGTTTGATGTGTCCAGCGTGCCGGATGTGATGGTGGGCGAAAAACTGATGATCACTCGCAACCCATGGCGCAGTGATGCGGCGCAGGTGGTGTTGGTGAATGAGGACGGCATGGAGGTGTTCCACATCGTGCCTGAGGTGCTGAAAAACGAATACGGCTTTGCTGAATCAGCCGCGACTTTTGGTGAGTTTAAATCCCACGCGGAAACACCGGCCCAACGGGCGGTGAAACAGATTGAGCAGCTGGTAATGGGTACAGATTCACTGGCCGAAGCAGAGGCCGCCCGTAAAGCCAAGGCATTGCCCTTTGGCGGCCAGCTTGATCCTTATAAACATATTGATGATGCCCAGCTGCCGACCTATCTGCCACGCAGAGGTATGGAGCATGACCTAACCGCGCCAGTGATTGAGTTCCCGCCGCTTACGCATATTGAAGCAGCCAAATTGCTGAAGATTGCTGTTGAAAACGCTGGTGGGGAATGGTCGGGCGAACGCTTTGCTTGGCTACAGCAGCGTTTCCCTGCTGGTGTGCCTCAGGAGCAAATAGAAGTGATCGCCGCCGAGCTGATTAGCCCTGCTGCAGATAAAAAAACACCGTTACGCATCGTTAAAGCGGCCTGATTAAGGAGCTGAAAATGTTGAGATTAAAAGGCGTATTGCACTCTTTATTAATAAAGCAATGTGATTTGGCTACCGCGATTGGTGTTTCAGATGCGGGTGTAGCGCAAATCATTAACCACAACGATTGGCCCAAGCTCAAAAAGACGGATGAATTAAAAACGGCCATTTTGGCGTTTCTGGCGGAGCACGGCGCGGCTGTGGCCCAAACCCTGTATGTATTTGATGTAGAACCAAGCCCTACTGCGTTTACAGGGATTCGGGTGAATAACGATCAGGTTCAAAACGCGCGGATTCACCATTCAAAAACTGCACTCAACGAGGATGACGTCATGTTGCTTAGAAAACAAACCTTGCATCAAGCCACTCGCAAGCATTTTGGGCTGTTTCGAGATCCGTTTGCGGATGAGGCGGTGCAGTCGCATGAGGATATGTATATCAGCCCCGATGTGCGCTATGTGCGCGAGGCGATGTTTCAGACCGCTAAGCACGGCGGAATGATGGCGGTGGTGGCGGAATCTGGCGCGGGCAAAACTACGCTGATGCGCGATTTGCAGGACCGTATCCTGCGCGAAAACCTGCCGATTATGATTATTCGCCCTTATGTTTTGGCGATGGAGGGGAATGATCGCAGCGGCAAAACACTAAAAGCCAGCGATATTGTTGAGGCGATTAAAAGCGCGGTGGCCCCGCTGCAAAGAAACCGAGTTAATCCAGAGGCGCGGTTTAAGCAGCTGCACACGGCGCTGTGCGACAGCCATCAGGCAGGGTACAGCCACTGCCTGATTATCGACGAAGCCCACTCGCTGCCGATTGCCACGCTGAAGCATCTGAAGCGGTTTTTTGAGCTGGAAATGGGTTTCAAAAAGCTGCTGAGCATCATCTTGGTGGGCCAGCCAGAACTAAAAGCCAAGCTTTCTGAACGCAATTCTGAAGTGCGCGAGGTGGTACAGCGCTGCGAGGTAGTGGAGCTGCTGCCTCTGGATGGCGCACGGCTGGAAGACTATCTGAAATTCAAATTTAGCCGCATGAATAAGCCGGTGGCCGAGGTGATCGACGCGAGCGGTATTGAGGCGCTGCGGGCCAAGCTGACTTTAGCCAGCGGCCGGACTGGGCGTAATGAAGTGGTTTCTTTGTTGTATCCACTGGCAGTGGGCAATCTGCTGACTGCGTGCATGAATCTGGCGGCGCAGCTGGGTGCGCCGGTTGTCACTGCTGATGTAGTGAAGGGGGTGTGAGATGGGAATCGCAATGCATGCTGTGGATTTACAGCGCCTAGGGCTGGCCAAGGCGATGAAGGTCGCTGAACACGTAACCATGTCGTTACGCGCCATAGATTGGTTGATACGCAAAGGTTTATCAGTGGCTTTGCAGGGCAGCAAGGATGAGCTAACTGGAAAGCCGTTTGTGCTGATTGAATACGCCCACGGTTACTGCTCCAAATTTAAGGCCGATTTTGGTGCCGAGCGTGTGCGCTGCGTATGCAATCACACGGGGACGTTTGAGGTGTGGCAGTTTGAAATGAATGGCTGCCTGATCCAATGGCTGGAGGTGAAATCATGAGCGCTACTGTATTGAAGCCCGATGTGCTGAACCGCGAAAACGAGGCACTGCGCCGTTTGCGTGGGTTTGGAGTGCCAGTGCTGCGGGTGATCCCCAGCTCGCAAGTGGTGCCTGCAGATGATGCGATCACGCTGGAGATTGACGCGCATTTTCGTAAGGCGCTGCGCAATGTGATGCTCAGCGGTATGCAGGTGCGCGATGTGGAGGGTGTGCGTGTTTGCGTGCAAGCCACACAAATGTATGGCGTGCATATTTTATGGCGCGAAGCGGCGTGATGCGCGATCTGGACGAGGCCACCCGTGCTGAGCTGGCTGCAAAGGTTGAAAAGCGGGTTGCGGCTGGGATGGATCGCTCATTGGCTCGCCGCAAAGTTTGGGATGATTACCAGGCGGAGCTGGTGGCGATCGCGGCGGGGGTGGCAGGGATTGATGAACGCCCACCGCCACCGGATTTACCACCGGCACGGGAAAAGGGAAAAACGTATCAGCCTAAAAGTTGGTACATACCCCGCACGGACAGTGGCCAGGATTTTTTTACCCCGGAACGCATGCAGAAATCGCGCAGCGAGCTGGAAAAACTGAAGAAGCGTCTAAAAGCTGGAGTGAAATCATGAAACCTGAAGATTTTATGGAAGATGCCAAGGGGCGGTTCATCCCCGTAGCAAGCATCAAAGAGATCGATATCGAGCGCGACAAGCTGGTTAAAGAAATCGTGGGTAAAGCCAAAGAAATGCGCGATTTGCTGCGTAAATTTAAGCTGGATCTGATGGGCGATGTGGAGGCGTTTTGCGATCTGAGTTTTGAACGCTATAACGCGCCCATCGGCGGTAAAAAGGGCAATGTGACGCTGACCACATTTGACGGTAAATATAAAGTCGTGCGGGCCATGCATGACGTGCTGACGTTTGATGAAGGGCTACAAGCTGCGAAGGCCTTGATCGACGAGTGCGTCAATAGCTGGTCTGAGGGTGCAAACCCGAATATCCGCGTACTGGTGAACGACGCTTTTCAGGTGGATAAGGAAGGAAAAATCAGCGCAGGCCGCGTGCTTGGCCTTCGTCGTTTGCAAATGGTGGATGCCACGGGCAAGTGGGAGCTGGCGATGTTAGCCCTGGGTGAGAGCCTGCGGGTGCAAGGCACAGTGCCTTATATTCGCGTGTATGAGCGGGTGGGCAAGGAAGGCAAATACGAAGCCATTTCGCTTGATGTTGCGGGGGTGTAGTTGTAAAAACTTTTTAACGCTCAAAAGGAGCAAAGCATGTTTAAAGCAGACTTGATCAACAAATTAGCAATCAAGCTTCAAGACCGTCAGATGAGCAAAGCCGATGTTGAGGCGTTTCTCAGTGCATTGGGTGAGGTCACGCAAGAGGCGCTGGCTAATGGTGATGATGTGACGTTGCCGGGGTTGGGTAAGTTGTCGGTGGCGGAGCGTGCCGAGCGCGAGGGCCGCAATCCTCGCACGGGTGAAACCATCACGATTGCCGCCAGCCGCACCGCTAAATTTAGCGTGAGCAAGGATTTAAAAACCGCAGTTAACCGCTAATCCCCTGCGTACAGCGCCTTTATCTATAAGGGCGTTGTGCGAAGTGAATTTAATCTGGAATCTGATCATGGCAAGTAATGCTCATTTAGCTCAAATCCACATTGCAAAAAAACAGCTTGCGATGGATGACGACACCTATCGCGCCATGTTGAAAGAGATTGCGGGTGTTGAATCAGCCAAGAATTTAAGCGTACCGAAAGCACTTGCAGTGCTGGCCCATTTGAAACGGCGGGGTTTTAAAGTGACATCTGCAAAGGCGGGTTCAAGCCGACCATTGGATCAGGAAGAAACGAGCAAAAAAATCCGGGCGCTGTGGTTGTTTTTGCATGAGTTGGGCGGCGTTAATAATGCATCAGAGGCGGCACTGGGTGCGTATGT
Source organism: Iodobacter fluviatilis (assembly GCF_900451195.1). Classification (NCBI taxonomy): domain Bacteria; kingdom Pseudomonadati; phylum Pseudomonadota; class Betaproteobacteria; order Neisseriales; family Chitinibacteraceae; genus Iodobacter; species Iodobacter fluviatilis. The sequence continues at coordinate 2,634,984 of NZ_UGHR01000001.1, read as the reverse complement.
GAAACGAATGACGGGTGTAGAGGCGCTGCAGTGGATTAATCACAGGCAGGCGCAAACGCTGATTGAATCACTAAAAAAATGGGCGATGCGGTTTCTACCCGCCGCCGTTACCAAGCTGCAGCAAGAGATTGACGCTGTTGGCTGCACTGAAGAGGTGAAGATTGAGATTGCTAGATTACTCAGTCTCACCAGCCGTGGCGCGTTTGATCCGATGCAAGCGGCGTGGGAATTCATGACGGATCATTTGAATCATTCAAAGGAAAAATCATGAGCATGGATAAAAACTTTCGCAGCAAAGGCCCAGAGTTGCTGGTCGATCTGACCGACAATATTGCAGCGGCATTGGTTGAGCTGGCGAGCATCGATCAGGAAAAAGCCGCGCAATTGGCCAGCGAGATTGCAGACCGGATGGCCGCACATTGGGGCGGGCAGAATATTTATTTTCCGATGGGCTTGTCGGTGAGACTATCCAAACGGGACCAGCTTATTTATGACGAGTTTGACGGCACCAATCACAGCGATCTGGCCCGAAAATTTGGTGTGTCGCTGCAGTGGATCTATAAGATAGTCAAAACAGTACGGCTGGAAGAGATTGCCCGCAGACAGCAGGATCTGTTTGTGTAAACAAAAACGAGCCAATTTGTGGCTCGTTTTGCTTTTCACCTGCAGCAAGAGTATTTCACTTCAACAGTCCCAAAGCTTCCCGTATGATCCCAACCAGTCCCACTTATCGTGCATACCCCTGTGGATTTATCTCACACCCCCTCACTTTAAAAAGCCCTATGCAAAGAGCGTGGTTGTTATGCTTTTCGCTGTTTGCTAATAAAAAAACAATTTGCTTAGCGCGCATGGGATGTACCCCGCCGCGTATTTCTATGGATTGATTGATGATTAATGCACTCACAATTGCAGGCTCGGATTCTGGCGGTGGCGCGGGTATTCAGGCGGATTTAAAAACTTTTTCGGCGCTGGGCGCTTATGGCATGAGCGTGATTACCGCGCTTACCGCCCAAAATACGCAAGGGGTACATGCTGTTCACCCTGTGCCGCCTGATTTTGTGCTGGCACAGCTCAACGCCGTGCTGGATGATATTCGCGTTGATAGCGTCAAAATCGGCATGTTGGCCAATGCTGAAATCGTCAGTGCCGTGGCTCAGGGCTTACGCCGGCACCAGCCAGCTTGTGTGGTGCTGGATACCGTGATGATCGCCAAAGGCGGCCATCCGCTGTTGTTGCCGGAAGCGATTGCAGGCATCCGCGGTCAGCTGTTGCCGCTGGCCGATTTAATTACCCCAAACCTGCCCGAAGCCGCTGCCTTGCTGGGCGTGGCAGAAGCGTGCAATGAAGAGGAAATGCAAGCGCAGGGGCATGCATTGCTTGAAATGGGGGCAAAGGCGGTATTGATGAAAGGCGGGCATTTAGGCGGGCAAGAAAGCCCGGATTGGCTGATTACGCCAGCCAGCGTTACCCGCTTTGCTGCGGAACGAATCGCCACAAAGCATACTCACGGCACAGGTTGTACGCTGTCAGCCGCATTGGCCGCTTTACGTCCCCGGCATTCAGATTGGGTGAGCACGGTGCAGGCCGCAAAGCAGTATTTGCTGGCTGCAATTGCAGCAGCAGATCAATTGGAAGTTGGCCATGGAATAGGGCCAGTTCATCATTTTCAGGCATGGTGGTAGTACTGGGTTGTATGTCATGTCTTTCGCCCGGCCTAGAAGTTGATTTTTTAATTGCCTGCTTCATATCGTGGGCTGAATGTATTGAATAAGTCTTTGTATATGGATAAGCAGGCTGGGCCAGCCAATAAGTAAGCCATTGAGTGTTTGAAATGCGCGATGATTCTGTAAGTGAATTAAGTGCCCGGCTGAGTTCTGATGAAAATGATTTCAAGTGCTTCTGCTATGATGAAACAGACGCTGTTTATGCCTAGCAGCTTAAAATTTTTATGAGCAAGGAGCTTTGCTGTGAAAGTTTTATTCATTTTTATACTATTGTCTTTTTCTGACGTCTTTGCGGCCGGCAAGCAAATTTTTGTCGTAGAAAGCTATCACAAAGAATATAAATGGGATGCAGAATACAGAAAGCAAATCAGCGATAAATTGGGGCGGAAGTATCAATTAACATTTTTTGAGATGAATACAAAAAGGCTGCCGTCTGAAGACGTGGCAGGGATGGCTGAAAAAGCTCTAAAGCTGATTGATGAACTTAAGCCGGCTTTAGTGATACTGGGGGATGATGCCGCGCTGGAGTTTTTGGGAGAGAAAATCGAAGAAAGGGCAATCCCTGCTGTGTATCTGGGGATTAATAAAAACCCCCGCTCTTATTTTAAAAAAGACCCAAAGTATATTAGCGGAATACTGGAGCGCCCCTTGTTTCAGCGCTCATCCTATTTTATTAAGACATTATTGCCAAAAGCTAAAAAGGTACTGATTCTTTTTGATGGGGACCGTACATCAAATATTGTTTTTAATGATTCATTTATGGGACGCCCTTCGCTGGTTTTAAATAATGTTGTATTTGATGTGAAGCTTTGTAAGTCATTGGCCGAATGGAAAACAGAAATTGAGGATGCTGGGCAAAATAATTATGATGCAGTCGTTATTGGTCTTTATCAAAGCCTAAAAAATGACAAAGGGTTGAATGCTGATTCTGAAGAGGTGCTTGCTTGGACAAACAGCCATTCGGATAAGCCCTTGTTCGCATTCTGGGATTTTGCTGTAGGCAAAGGAAAATCAGTAGGGGGCTTTGTGCTGCAAGGGGCAGCGCAAGGTAAAGCCGCTGCCGATATGGCTGAAAAAATATTGCAAAATCCCGACCGTTTACCCGGCTCTTACTGGCCTGTATTCTTGCAGGAAGGCGCTTTTGTTTTTAGTAGCCATGAGCTGGCGCGCTGGAAAATTCAGATGCCTGCAGATATGCGCCAAAAAGCTGTTTTTGTTGAATAATTTGCCGCGATTATATTGCTTGGAAATGTGCTGAATTAATCGGCGTATTTATATTTTATTTGCTGATTGTTCGTGAAATAAAAAATGATACAAAAATAACAGGGAGTTTCAGGAGTGTATAAACTCTATTATTACCCTAGAAATGCCAGCTGGGTTCCCCATATTTTTCTTGAAGAAATGGGTGTGGATTATGAGCTGGTGCTGGTTGATCGAAAATCTAAGGCGCAGAAATCTGCAGAATACATGCGCTTAAATCCTGCCGGGCGTATTCCGACTTTAGTGCATAAAGACGTAGTGGTTTTTGAAAGTGCGGCCATTTGCCTTTATTTATGCGAGCAAAATCCACAGGCTGGTTTAATTCCTGATGTGACAGACCCGCTTCGTGCCAAGTTTTATCAGTGGCTTTTTTATTTAAATGCAAGCTTGCAGCCAGAGTTGATGCTTTATTTTTATCCGGCCGAACACACAACGGTGCTTAATTGTACTGCCGCTATTGCTGAGGCTCAGGAAAGCCGTATTACTGAAATGTTTAGTCTGTTAAATGCGGAGTTAGAGGGCAAAACGTTTTTAGTGGGTGATTATATGACGGTGTGTGATTACTATTTATTTATGTTATCGCACTGGGCGAGTGATTTTAAAAAGCCGCCCTTATCCTTTCCAAGCTTAGGCCCTTATCTCTGTCAATTAGCCAAACGCCAAGCAATGATTAATGTGTGTGAAGCAGAAGGGACGAGTTTGGCAATGTATGATTCAGCGGTACAAAAAACTTAAACACAAGGCCGCTCCATACAAGCCCACGCCAAAGACTGTATGGGTCATCAGGCTGCGTAGTCGGGCTTGCTTAGGATTGGGGGTTTTAGAGGCGGCTAGCCCTGCGCCCATACTGGGTTGCATCATAAGAAATGGAAAAACCACGGTCGCTATGCCAAATAGAATGGTAGTCAGCGCCACAGGCTGAGTCAGCCATTCTGGCCCGGCGATGGCGGTGAGCAAAGCCGCAAAGAAAACACCGCTTGCGTAGTGGGCTAGCCAGCCTATCTGTAATTCCCCCTTGATTGGCGAAGCCTTGGCAATGCTGTCATGTCTAAAACGCCCGCTCTGCATATGGCCGATCCAGCGGCCCACCATAGCCCAATTTAGCGATTGAATATTAAAAATGCGTTTCAATAGTAAGGCCCACAGGTCCATGAGCAAGGTGGCACCAAGGCCGGTAAGGATGATTTTTAAGATCATCTCTGATTCGGTATTCATGACTTATTCCATTTATGGCTATTTTTTATCGAGGTATCTTTTTATAGCGGTAAGGCGACGGCAAGGGTTGCCAGTGTTTGAATTATTGTTGGGCGTGCGAAACCCGCCGTTTTCTGTAGCATTTCATACAAAAATCCGGTGGGTTTCTTCTGTTCTGCAAAAGATAGGCCGCATACCTTTAGCCCCGCCGCAGCTAGCTCTGCTGGCTTAATCCATCACTTAAAGACATCCGGTAAGCACGCCACGCGGGAATCGCGCCGATGAGTGCCCCGGCCACTAAGGTTGCCCCCAGCATTAAAAACTCGGTTTGTGTGGGGGGATTGATGGCAAGACTCAGGCCATAAAATTCGCGCAACAACGGGCGGCAGGCGATGATGATCAGGTAGAGTAAGCCAACGCCTGCGGCCGTGCCGGTGCTGACTAGCAGCAGCGTTTCGCCCATCACCAGCACAAATATCTGCCATGCTCTTGCGCCTACCGAGCGCAGGATCGCCATTTCGCGGCGGCGCTCGTTTAGCCCGGTTAGCAGGGCGGTGAGCATGCCCAGTAAGCCAATCACCATAACAAAGCCTGAGACCACCAATAAGGCCTGTTCGGCGATTTTCATTAGCTGCCAAAGCTCGGAAAGCGCCACACCCGGCATGATCGCCATCAGGGTTTCATCAGAAAACTGATTAACGGCGCGCTGATAGCTAAATAGTGAGGTGCGTGATTTAAGCCCAACATAAAAAGCGGTAATCGTCACCGGCGGTGCAATGCTGCGGTTTTCATCTGTGGCAAGTACGCCCATTGAAGACAGTAGCGAGGCGCTGCCTGATTCCCAGCCCTCGTGAATAGCCGTTAAGCCATCCAGCGAAACATGAACAGTGTCGTCAACTGGGGTGCCCGTTGGGGCCAGAATGCCGGTGATGCTAAAGGGCTGATCGCTGTGCTCAGACATCGCGCCTTCACCACTGCCATGGGTTAGAACGATTTTTCCGCCCAACTGATAGCCGAGTTTTTTGGCGACATTGGCACCGAGCACTGCATCATGTGTGCGTGCAAAGATCGTGCCCTTAGCAAGCTGCAGATGCTGGCTGTCGCCAAATTGTAGGTATTTAAAGTAATCGCGGCTGGTGCCAAGGACTGAAAAGCCTTTATGGCTGTCGCCAAGCGATACAGGAATGGTCCATGCCACACGCTCGTCTTTGGCGAGCTTTTGGTAGCTGCCCCAGCCAATATTATTGGTCGCATTGCCAACGCGAAAGACGCTGTACAGCAAAAGCTGCACCGATCCTGTTCGTGCACCCACAATCAGATCAGTACCACTTACGGTGCTGGAGAAACTATTTCTGGCCTCTGTGCGCAGTCTTTCTACGCCGATCAGCAGTAAAACAGATAATGCCACGGTGAGTATAGAAAGGGCGACGGTGAGCCTGCGGCTGAGTAAGCTTTTAAATGCAATTTTAAACATCGTGTGTCTCCATCGTATTGATGGCGGGCAGGCTGACGCTGCGGTCAAAATGCATGGCGAGCTGTGGGTCGTGGCTGACCAGCAAGATGGCGGTCTGATGCTCTTTGGCGCATTCAAATAAAAGCTCGATAAATGCGCCTCGCCTTTCTGCATCCAAGGCCGAAGTGGGCTCGTCTGCAATCAGAATTTCGGGCGCGCCTATCAGTGCGCGGGCCAGCGCCACGCGTTGCTGCTGGCCAACTGACAGCGCGCTGACTGACTGATGTAAGTGCGTATGTAAATCGAGTCGTTCAAGCAAATGCAGGGCCTGCGCTTTAGGCTCGCCTGTACGCTGTCGGCGCAATTTGGAAAACTGGCAGGGTAGCAGCACATTGTCGAGTACCGATAAATAAGGCAGCAAGTTAAATTGTTGGAATACATAGCCCAAATGATCTGCTCTGAAGCGGTCCCGCCCAGGCCCGGATAGTCGGGATAAATCCTGTCCCAGTATTTTGATTCGGCCACTTTGCGGTAAATGAATGCCCGTGAGTAAAGAAAGTAGGGTGCTTTTACCGCTGCCACTGGGGCCGTGCAAAAACAGGTGTTCGGCTTTAGCAAGCTTAAATTCCGGGATGCTGAGCGTCGGGCGAGCGCTGCCCGGCCAGGAGAACTGCAGGTTTTCGATCTGGATCACGGCTTACCTTTGTTGGACATTGCCCGTTGTTTTACAGGCACAGCAGGGGCTTGATGGTGTTGCGTTTATTAACGTGGGTGGGGTGCCGCAGGAGTAGCTAAGGCTGCTCTTGCGGGCATACTTGCTGTAGCTTACTTACTTCAAATTCAGCATCTGGCCTGATTTAAGCGTGATTTGCTTTTGCCCATTGGTATTGGCCAGGTTGGCTGTGATTTTCTTAAAGCCCGGGAAGTTTTTCCAAAGGGTAAGTGCGATGGTCCCTGGTGTGGCGGCGCATTCAAAGTGATATTCGGCTTCAATATCGCTGTGTCCGCCCTTGGCAAAATCAGGCATTTTTACGCTGGGCGCAGCGGCTTTGCACTGTGCGGATGCATCAATTGCAAATAAATTGCCCGCATTTTGTAATTGTTCGGTCACCGCCTTAAGCTTTGCTTTTTCGGTGTCATTCTTAGGTTTGTGTTCAAAGCCAAGTAGGTTGTCGGCCGGGCTTTCAAGCGTGATCACTAGCTTGTTGCCTTCGATGGCCACATCCATTTCTGCTACGCCATGCACATGAGCGCCGTGTGCAGAGGCTAGCCCGCTGAAAGATAAAGTAAGTAATGCACTAAGTAGTAGGTTGTTCATGCTGGTATCCTGGTGTTTATTTTGGGGCTTGATATTCACGTACTTCGTTGGCGGTCATGGCGTAGCCGACATCCACTTTGCTGCTGCCATCAGACCAAGCTACATCTGATTTGGATGATTTAACGAGCAGCTTGCCGCTGACAGTGACCGGGGCAAATAAGTTGCTGGATGGAAAGCCTTTTGGGTATTGCACAACAATCATTTGATTTGGCGGCGGTGCAGGAACATGGATGCATGCGCCAATGACGGGGACCAGAATAAATTCAGTCACTTTTTTATTGTTTTGCTTTAGAGGTAGTAAATAGCCATCCAGCTTTACCGCTTGATTGTTGAGCGCGGTTTGCATTTCGCTGGTGCGTCTTTTTTCATAAGCACTGATTTTTTCGACTAAAGGCTCCATGTCATTAAAGTCTTCATTCAGCAGCGCATTGATATCTGTGCTGAGGTCGGATGGTTTAAATTTGCCTGCGGCCATAATGGCTTTTTGCTGGCGCTGTTGAAAAGCGCGTGTAAGTCTTGTTTTTTGTTCCGGGCTTAAATTACCCACTGCTGCGCGTAAGCTGGACGAATCGGGCTGCAAATCGCTCCATTTGATCGGGCGGGCATCGGCTGCAAAGAGCGAGTGGCTGATAAGCGTTGTCAGTAAAATGGCGAGCAGGCGATGAATCACGTCAGGTCCTCGTTGGAGAAATTTTTTTCAATTGTAACTGTGTTGCATTTGAAAATGTTGCATGTCGTAAATATTTAATAAAAGGTGTGTCGTAATCGTCCGTGGCAACCGGATGGATCACGGCCGTTTATGCTAAAGGTGAATCATGAAAAAATTTAAAGTGCTCTTTGTTTGTACCGGCAATATTTGCAGAAGCCCAAGCGCCGATGGCGTGATGCGCCGGATGCTGGCTGATGCGGGGCTGGAGCATGCTGTTGAGGCTGATTCGGCAGGCACTCAGCGTTATCACATGGGTGAAGCGCCGGATGATCGAGCGCAAAAGCATGCAAAAAAGCGGGGTTATGATTTATCTTTTTTACGCGCCAGAGTGGTAAATCAAAGTGATTTTGCAGTGTTTGATTTGATTTTGGCGATGGATAAGGGGCATTTAAGGGCTTTGCAGTCGCTTTGCCCGCCTGAATTTATGTCTCGTGTAAAATTATTTTTATCCGTTTTGCCAGAAGGCGGTGAAACAGAAGTGTTGGATCCTTACTATGGCGGTGCTGCTGGGTTTGAGACCGTTCTGGATCAGTGTGAGGCAGGCTGTGCAGCCCTGCTGAAACAGATCAAAACACAGATTTAAGGCATGTAAATAGTATTATGCAGAGGCGGTTTTTGTAATCTGGGATTGCAGCATGCATAAGGGGTGGTTAAAATCCGCGCTTTGGTCTTCGGGGGAGTAGTCGCCTGTATTGGCTTTTTAAAGCTTTTACGGGGAATACGTCAACATACTTGAATCCATAGATTCATGGCGTATTCGGCTGAAGCGGTGTTCTGTTATCAGAGCGCAGGCAGGCCTGACAAGACCTGAGGTTCGTTCAGCATTTCCCGGGGTGGGCAATGCTGCGCGACCTCTATCCTGCCCGCCCCGGAAACACGACTCGATGATTGATACCTTTCTCATTTCTACCGGCGTTGTCGCCGTTGCCGAAATCGGCGATAAAACGCAATTGCTTGCGTTAATCCTTGCCGCACGTTTTCGACGTCCTCTGCCTATCATCTTAGGCATCTTTGTTGCGACTGTACTCAATCATTTTGCTGCAGGCTGGATTGGCCAGCAGGTCGCAGGCATGATTTCCCCCCTTATTTTGCGCTGGATTATTGGCCTGGGCTTTTTAGCTATTGCTGCTTGGGCGCTAGTGCCCGACGAAATGGGCGAAGAAGAAGCACAAATCAAGCCTTACGGGGCCTTTTTAGCGACAGCCGTTGCCTTCTTTCTGGCCGAAATCGGCGATAAAACTCAGGTTGTCACCGTGGCGCTGGCGCTGAAATATCAGCCGCTTTGGGCGGTTATCGCGGGCACCACACTAGGCATGATGATTGCAGATGTGCCTGCTGTGTTTGTGGGTAAGTGGATTGCTGCCCGGATGCATATTTTGCGCTATGTTCGTTTTGTAGCTGCAGCCGTATTTGCCTTATTAGGTGTATTGGCTTTATTGGGTGTTGGTGGTTAATTTTTTTTAACGTGTGAAAGTCGGCGTTTGTTGTTTTCTATCAGATAACAACAGGCTCCGGCTTATTTGTTTTTTCTAACGGGGAAATGGGCTCATGCTCGAAGCATTGTTCAAACTAAAAGAACACGGTACTAGCGTTAAAACCGAAGTGATTGCAGGTTTTACTACGTTTTTAACCATGGCCTATATTATTTTTGTCAATCCGGCCATTTTGGCGCAAACCGGCATGGACTTTAATGCCGTATTTGTGGCGACGTGTCTGGCTGCCGCATTTGGTACAGCAGTGATGGCGCTCCTAGCTAATTACCCGATTGCGCTGGCACCAGGTATGGGCTTGAATGCTTACTTTACGTTTGCTGTGGTAAAAGGAATGGGCGTGCCATGGCAAACGGCCTTGGGTGCGGTGTTTATTTCTGGCGTGATTTTTGTGCTGGTTTCCTCGTTTAAATTGCGTGAAGTGCTGGTGAATGCAATTCCGCATTCATTAAAGCTGGCTATTTCTGCGGGTGTGGGTTTATTTTTGGCCATTATTGGTTTGAAAAGTGCAGGCCTGATTACCGCTTCGCCAGTGACCATGGTGCAATTGGGTGATATCCATGCGCCAAGCACATTATTGGCTGTATTTGGTTTCTTTTTAATTGTGGCGCTTGAATATCGCAAGGTAAAAGGCGCAATCATTATTGGCGTATTGGGTGTGACGCTGTTATCGATTTTATTCGGCTTAACCGAATTCAAAGGTGTGTTTTCTCCGCCACCATCGATTGCACCAACCTTTATGCAAATGGATATTAAAGGCGCGTTGAATGCGGGCCTTCTGGGTGTCGTGTTTATTTTCTTCTTTGTGGATTTGTTCGACACCACAGGGACTTTAGTCGGCGTATCCCATCGTTCGGGTTTGCTGGATAAAGATGGCAAATTGCCACGCTTAAAGAAAGCGCTGTTCGCCGATTCTTCTGCCATTATGGTAGGGGCGGCCTTGGGTACTTCAAGTGTTACAGCCTATGTTGAATCAGCTGCAGGTGTGGCTGCTGGTGGCCGTACTGGTTTAACCAGCCTTGTGGTTGCAGCCTTGTTTCTGGCTGCGCTGTTTGTGGCGCCTTTGGCAGGGACTGTGCCAGCCTATGCAACCGCGCCTGCGCTTTGCTATGTGGCCGTACTGATGGCCCGTGGTCTGGCCGAAATTGATTGGGACGATATTACCGAGGCTGCACCTGCCGTGATTACAGCCGTGGGTATGCCGTTTACCTATTCGATTGCAGACGGGATTGCTTTTGGTTTTATCAGCTATGCCGCAATTAAAGTGCTGGCCGGGCGCTATAAAGATTTAAGCCCTGCTGTATTGATTATCACCGCGCTGTGGCTGGTTAAATTTGCTGCGTTTGGTTAAGGAAGAGATTTGATGAGCTTATTGCAGGCAGAACCACCTTACGCAGAATATATCCGCGATCGCATCCGTACCGTGCCGGACTGGCCACAGGCGGGTGTGCAGTTCCGTGATATCACGCCCTTATTGCAAGATAAAAAGACCTTCCGTGTTTTGGTTGATATCTTTGTCCATCGGTATATGGATATGGATTTAGACATGGTGGCAGGCGTGGATGCGCGTGGTTTTATTCTGGGTGCAGTGGTGGCTTATGAATTAAACCTCGGCTTTGTGCCGGTGCGTAAAAAAGGCAAATTACCCTTTTTAACGGTGGCAGAAGAATACGAGCTGGAATACGGCTCGGCCACGGTAGAGATTCATACCGATGCCTGCAAAAAGGGCGATCGCGTATTGTTAATTGATGATCTGGTGGCAACCGGTGGCACCATGGTGGCTGCGGCGAAGTTATTAAACCGCCTTGGAGCAACTATTGTAGAGGCCGCTGCCATTGTTGATTTGCCAGAGCTGGGCGGATCAAAAATCGTGCGTGAGCAGGGTATTCCTTTGTTTACCGTGTGCGATTACGCCGGGCATTAAAGATGTGTAGTGGAGGCCGCTGCCTGCGTGGCGGTCCCCTCGTTTTTATTTGAATGACTTGAAGAAAAGGTACGCTATCGTGACCCTAGAACTCCCTGAAGCCCAAACCATTATTGATAACTCGGATTGCCTGCACAGCGAGGCAGAAGTACTGGCTGCGCTGGATCGCATGGCTGTGGAGATGACGGCTGATTTACAATATGCCAATCCGATTGTTTATACCGTTATGAATGGTGGCTTGATTGTGTCAGGGCACTTATTGCCACGCTTACGCTTCCCTCTGGAAGTGTCCTATATGCACGCCACGCGTTATCGCAAAGAAACCAGCGGTGGTGTGCTGGATTGGAAAGTAAAGCCGCAAGAAAGCATGAAGGGCCGCGTTGTCGTTATCGTGGATGACATCCTGGATGAAGGCCATACACTGGCGGCCATCTTGGAATACTGCCGTGAGCAAGGTGCAAAAGAAGTGCGTGTTGCCGTGCTGATTGATAAAAAGCACGATCGTAAGGCGGTGGGTGTCACTGCTGATTACGTTGGTCTGCAAGTAGAAGATCGCTTCCTTTTTGGCTGTGGTATGGATTACCAAGGCTATTGGCGCAATACGCTGGCGATTTATGCTGTTCATGGTATGTAAAATGTAATTTTGGTGAGATTTATACCAAAGCCCTTGTTTACTTGATGTAAACAAGGGCTTTTTTTTGCTTACACCTTTGCGGCTCATTATTTTCTGACTTTGATCTATTCTGACGTAATGAAGAATAAGGAGGTCAAGATGGCGGATGCTGCTGAAACCATGGTTCGTCACTTTAGGCAAATTCTGATCTGGCCCTTGCAGTTAATGCCCTTGGCTCAGCCTGTGGGTAGTGGCGCAGTGATGGGGCGGCATTGGGAGCTGATGAAAGAGCTGGTGGCAGAAGATTCGCCATGGCAGATGCGGCCTTCGGTGTTTGATATGGATCCGCTGGCTTTTCAGGAGCGCCATTATCGCGAATTTGTCACCTTTCTGCCCTATGTGCAGCGCTTTTTATACGGGGAAGGTGCGGCAGAAGCGGGGGGCGGTGCGGATGGCTATGGTGGCTCGCCACTGCATGTATTCAGGCGGCACGATATCTGCACGGTGCGCATGCACTACAAAGATGGCTCGCGGCAGGATTTTAAAGTGGCGCATATCGATCTGTATTTTTTTTACGATATCGATATCGTTATTCTGGCGTTTGAAATTCTGGCCGACAATGTGCCCTTGCAACGGGCTCAGGACACATTATTTCGCTTTGGCCGCGCTTTTCCGGCGCAATGGGATGAAGACAAAACCGCGGCCAGCTGCCTGCAACAGGTGAAATGGCTGGATGTGAAAGGCGGGGTGATTGCTGCGTCTGATTACGACCATAAATCGAAATATCTATCCCATGTTGGCGAGTTTAGGGCTGCACCCATGGCCAATCACTGGGACGCGCTGTTGCGCCCTTTGGTTTTGCACCATTCCACTGAATTGGGCGAGCTGCGCTACCGGCAGATTGAATATCACCGCATGCCCTTAATGGCCTATCTGGCTTTTGATGATCCGTTTGATTTAAGAGATGAAGATTTTTACCGCCTTGGCATGGTGACCCGGCCTTCGCAAGGAGGCGATTTACCTTACACGCCTAAGGTGTTTCAGGAGTTTGAAGCGAGCTGCTGTTATGACCGGTTCTGGGTGCCAGAACGTCGTCACGATGCATCGTCTACCCGCATGATGTGCGATGGCCATGCTTTTGTGCTGGTGGGTAAATACGGGCATGGCTTTTTTAGTGATCCCTATACGGGCGCATTAGGGCAATTCAGGCATCAGTATTTCTTGCTGATGATGATTGCGCATTTTCATAAAGCGGCGCTGCTTATTTTTTCTGACCGGCTGGCGGTGGCGCTGTCGAGGCTGCAAATTGGCGATGTCAGCTCGGCACGGCGGTTTAAGCGCGGGATACGCGTTTTGCAGGAGGTTTTTTTACGCTTTACCCAGCGCTACTGGTTTTGTGAGATATCAAATCAGGTGGTGGCCGATCAGATTTTTCATATGGCACGCCGCCATTTGGGCACAGAGGCTCTGTTTGCAGAAGTAAGGGAATCCATCGACAGTATGAGCCAATATCTGGAAAACGATGATTTGCGCCGTCAGGCCGATACCGTGGTGCGCCTGACAGTGGTGACCATTCTGGGTTTGGTTGGCACGACCGTGACAGGGTTTTTAGGGATGAATCTATTTGATTTGTCGCACGATGCAACGTGGCTGCGGCTGCTGTATTTTTTCGCAACATTTATTCCTATTTCAGCGCTGACGATGTATTCCCTGATGAAGTCAAGGATGCTTTCGGAGTTTTTAGATTTTATGTCAGATGACCGCATGGGTTTGTCTGATAAATTGAAAACGATTAAAGCGAACTGGCGTAAAAAAAAGCAAGCTAGGAATAAGCTATGAAAGAGGATCATGATTAATCGCGAATTCCTCAATTGGAAAAGGCCTCGTCCGTGGTAGAATCCTGCGCATTCCCTATTCCCAACCGACTTACGGAAGCGCCAACTCTATGTTCTCCAAGTCCGCCACTATCGCCCAATACGATCCTGATTTAGCCGCTGCCATTGCAGGTGAAGTTGTTCGCCAGCATGAGCATATCGAGCTGATCGCGTCAGAAAACTACACCAGCCCAGCGGTGATGGAAGCTCAGGGCTCGCAACTGACCAATAAATACGCTGAAGGTTATCCTGGTAAGCGTTTTTATGGCGGCTGTGAATTTGTTGATACCGTTGAACAGTTGGCGATTGATCGCGTGAAAGCACTGTTTGGTGCAGAGTACGCCAATGTGCAGCCGCATTCCGGCTCGCAAGCCAACCAAGCTGTGTATTTCTCCATCTTAAAGCCAGGCGATACCGTAATGGGTATGAATCTGGGTCACGGTGGTCACCTGACACACGGCTCGCCAGCGAATCTTTCCGGTAAGCTCTTTAATATCGTGGCTTACGGCCTGAACGAAAACGAAGAAATTGATTACGACGATATGGAACGCGTAGCGCTTGAAACTAAGCCTAAGCTTTTGATCGGCGGTGCTTCTGCTTACGCGCTGCGCTTTGATTGGGCACGTATGCGTGAAATCGCCGACAAGGTGGGCGCTTACTTTATGGTGGATATGGCGCATTACGCTGGCCTGATCGCGGCTGGCGTGTATCCAAACCCAGTGCCACATGCTCACTTTGTAACATCGACGACTCATAAAACATTGCGCGGCCCGCGTGGTGGTTTGATTTTGGCTAAAGCTGAATTTGAAAAATCGATCAATTCGAATGTGTTCCCAACGCTGCAAGGCGGCCCTTTGATGCATGTGATTGCAGCTAAGGCTGTGGCATTTAAAGAAGCAGCAACACCAGAATTCAAAACCTACCAAGAGCAAGTGCTGAAAAACGCACAAGCCATGGCTGCTGCCCTGATCGAACGTGGTCTGCGTGTAATTTCTGGCCGGACCGAATCGCATGTTTTCCTGGTAGACCTGCGCTCTAAAGGCTTAACAGGTAAGGCTGCAGATGCGCTGCTGGGCTTGGCTCACATTACCGTGAATAAAAACGCCATCCCTAATGATCCGGAAAGCCCGTTTGTGACTTCTGGTATCCGTATCGGGTCGCCAGCGATCACCACTCGTGGTTTCAAAGAAGCAGAAGCGGTACAGGTCGCGAATCTGATTGCAGATGTGCTGGATAATCCAGCCGATGAAGCCAATATCGCGGCTGTTGCAGTAAAAGTAAAAGAATTAACCGCCCGCTTCCCAGTTTACGGCGCTTAATTGACTTAATCGTTTAAGTATTGTTACGTCTTAAACCACAGAGAGCACAGAGGGCACAGCGTTTTACAGAGAAAACCTCGGCATGACTGAGTGATAAATTCTGAGTGATGGGAGAGGCAAATGGTGCTTACATCATGAAAGACTTTAGCTAAGCCTGACCTTGATTTTCTCTGTGTCCCTCTGTGGTCTTTGTGTCCTCTGTGGTTCAAGATTTAGTTTCAGTTCTATTTTCTTGTTCTTTGCGGGGTTGTGATGAAGTGCCCCTTCTGTGGTTCCCCTGATACGCTGGTTGCTGACTCGCGTGTATCTGATGATGGCGATTTAGTGCGCCGTCGCCGTCGTTGCCCTGTGTGTGATAAGCGCTTTACCACCTTTGAAACCGCCGAAGTGCGCTTGCCGCAGGTGGTGAAACAAAATGGTCAGCGTGCTGAATTCGATCGTGAAAAAATCCGCACCAGCTTTGAGCGCGCCCTGCATAAACGCCCGGTGCCCACGCCCTTGGTGGACGACGCTATTCTTCGAATTATTCAAAAGGCTTTGTCGCTGGGCGACAGAGAAATCATGAGTCGCCAGATCGGCGAAATGGTGATGTCTGAGCTCGCCAAACTCGATAAAGTCGCCTATATCCGCTTTGCCTCTGTATACCGCTCCTTCCAGGACGTCGACGATTTCCGCGATGTGATTCGTGAAGTGAGTAAGGAATAAAACGCCCGCTTAACCTTCACAGCTTATCCTCGCTCACAAAATCTTGAACCACAGAGAACATCGAGAGCACATAGTTTCACTGAGAAAGTCCAAGTTTGGTTTTCTCTGTGAAACACTGTTTCCTTCTTTGTGGTTCAAGGTGTGGGTTTTGTTATGCCTGTCTCATGCTTAGGAAACCTATGAACGTGATCGATCATCAATATATGCAGCTGGCTTTGCAGCAGGCGGCTTTGGGGCAAAATAGTGCTACGCCTAACCCTTCTGTGGGTTGTGTGTTGGTGAAAAATGGGCAGGTGGTGGGGGCGGGTTTTAGCCAGCCTGCGGGTGGCGGTGTGGTAAAAGGCGCGCCCGGCGCGCATGCCGAGGTGATGGCCTTGAGTATGGCGGGTGATTTGGCTCGCGGCGCTACTGCATATGTCTCGCTGGAGCCTTGCAGCCACCATGGCCGCACACCGCCTTGCGCCGATGCTTTGGTGAAAGCAGGCGTTGTACGTGTGGTGGCCGCACTGACCGATCCTAATCCCTTGGTGGCGGGGCAAGGTTTAGCGCGTTTGGCTGCGGCTGGGATTGAAGTGAGCTCGGGCGTCTTGCACGCAGCAGCGCTGGAGCATCACAAAGGCTTTATCAGCCGCATGGTTCGATCCCGTCCTTGGCTCACGGTCAAAATGGGCGCCAGCCTAGATGGTCGTACGGCGCTGGCTAACGGGCAATCCCAGTGGATTACAGGCCCTGCGGCCAGATCCGATGTGCAAAAACTACGCGCCCGATCCTGCGCGATGCTTACCGGGGTGGGCACCGTGCTGGCGGATGATCCGCAGCTGACGGTGCGCGAGTTTGCAGTTGAGCGGCAGCCACTGCGTGTGGTTCTAGACAGCCAGCTGAGAACCCCGCCCGATGCAAAGTTGTTTAAGCAAGCTGGTGTACTCATTGTTGCGGCTCAGGATAACAAGCTCAAGCGTCATATTTTAGAAGCCGCAGGGGCAGAGGTGTTGATTCTGGCCGATGCTCAGGGCCGCGTTGATTTAAATGCGCTGCTGCAAGAATTGGCCGTGCGTGGCTGCAATCAAGTCACGGTTGAGGCAGGCGGGACGCTTGTTGGTGGCCTGTTTCAAGCGGGATGGGTGGATGAATTGTTGCTATATCAAGCCCCTGTGATCATTGGTGACACAGCAAAAGGCATCGCTACACTTGATTTAACTGATCTAAACCACAAGCTACAAGCTAAGGTAGTAGAGCGTCGCTTAGTTGGAGACGATTTGCGGCTTACACTGCGCTTTACTGATGCTGGGGAATTCTATGCCGGATAAACTGACAAATGAGCAAAAATCGCTGCCAATTTGCCCTGATTGCAAGCGGCCGCTTGATGTGGTCGCGGCCTGTGGCTCGGTGAGTTATTTTTGTGATCATTGCAACTTACTTAAGTCTTCGAAGCGTGTGCGCGAAGCAAATCCAGAACTCTTTAAGGAAGCTGAATAAATGTTTACGGGGATTGTGCAGGGCGTTGCAAAGATTGAAGCGATTGATGACAGGGAAGGCATGCGGACATTTCGTATCGCCTTTCCGGCTGGCTTTTGTAAAGACATACAACTAGGTGCCAGCGTGGCGATTGATGGCGTTTGCCTAACGGTGACTGAAATTTTTGCCGATGACAAAGCCAGCTTTGATGTCATGTTGCAAAGCCTGCGCATTACCTCCCTTGGGCAATTACAGCTGGGAAGCCAGGTAAATGCCGAACGCGCCGCTAAAGATGGTGCAGAAATTGGCGGCCATCCGCTTTCTGGTCATGTGGATTTTACCGCTACGCTCTTGGATATTCGTAAGGATAATGAAAACTGCTGCTTCAGAATCGGCGTGCCTAAAGCTGGGATGAAATACATCTTCGCGAAAGGCTATATCGCCTTGGATGGCGCTAGCCTAACGGTATCTGAAACCAATAAAACAGACTGCTGGTTTGAAGTATGGTTGATTCCCGAAACCCGCCGCATGACGATTTTTGAAGGCAAGGCGGTGGGCAGCATCTTTAACGTAGAAATCGAGCGTGCCACACAAGTGGTTGTCGATACCGTACGCGATGCCTTGGAAGAAAAACTTGGTGTGCTCATGCCCGCACTGGAAGCCCTGCTTGCTCAGCAGGGGGTGGATGTTTACGCGCTGGCTGAAACCGTGGCTTTGAAAAAGCCTTAACCCCGTAGACTCAGAGATTAAGCGGATATGCCATTAAATAGGTGGCAGGCTTTGTAAATCGGCCAGATAGATATATTCCTTGGGTTCATCTATCTGGCGGATAAATATAAAGTTAGCTGGTTTTTGCAGGCTCGCTATTTTTGATTGTTGTGCTTTCTAATGGCTCACTATTTTCTTTTGCTGAAGCATCATCTTTAATATCAGCATCTTCTTTAATGGTGTAGCTTGCATCTTTTACCCAACGAGCTAAATCTTTACCGATTGCAATTGCAGTGCGATCAAGGATAGAGCAGGTGCCACGAAAACCACCCCAGAATCCTCCAACTGACCAGCGGTTTAATCTTGATTGACGCTGAACTTTCCCATTTTCTAAAAGCTCTGCAACTACAGTAATTGATTTAGGACCGCTAAACCCACCGCCACCAACGCCAGTAACTCGTGCAATTCTTAGGCGTAGTACATTGCCATCAACTCTAGTGACATCTGCTGATACGGTCCCTTCTGCGCGGTTAAGGTGGGCTAAACTGCTTCCAACGCGTTTAGTCAGTAGCTCTTCAACATTGCATTCTTCTTTTACTCGCTTAATCACACTGGCATCCGGCAAATATAGAACAGGTGTTTCAAGATACGTTTTTTCGCTTGCCATAACAGTGGCAGAGCCAAGCATTAAAAGCATAATTACTAATTTCATTACGGATAACCTTATGTTTTAAAAGGGACGATTATTTAAATCGTTTAAGTCATTCAGTTGGTGCTCACATTGTTGCTGATAGTTTTTCTTTTGGATTCCCTGTGTTTCAAAATTTGGTATTTACTACGTGGTATCAATCAACCCCAGCGCTTAAAAATCAGCGATGTATTTATCCCGCCAAAGGCAAAGTTATTGCTCATGACGATATCGCATTCGATGGCTCGCCCCGTGCCGGTAATGTAATCCAAGGGGGCACAGCGCTCGTCTGGCTCTGTCAGGTTAATGGTAGGGGCAAACCAGCCGCTGTTCATCATTTCGATGCTGATCCACGCTTCCAAAGCACCACAAGCGCCCAGAGTATGGCCCATATAGCTTTTGAGCGAGCTGATGGGGGTCTGTGCACCAAACACCGCCAGCGTGGCGTGGGATTCGGCGATATCGCCATGATCGGTGGCGGTGCCGTGGGCATTGATATAGCCAATGTCCTTGGGTTGCAGCGCGGCATCTGCAAGGCTCAGACGGATGGCCTGGGTCATGGTGGCCGAATTGGGGTGTGTGACATGCGAGCCATCGCTATTGCTGCCAAAGCCGATGATTTCTGCATAGATATGCGCGCCGCGCGCCAGTGCGTGTTCCAGCTCTTCCAGTACCAGTGTGCCCGCACCTTCGCCAATCACCAGCCCATCACGTTTACCGTCAAAAGGGCGGGGAGTAGCTTCGGGCGTAGCGTTTTGCACGCTGGTGGCAAATAGGGTATCGAAAACAGCGGCTTCGGTGGCGTCCAGCTCTTCAGCACCGCCGGCCAGCATAGCGATTTGTTTGCCGAATTTGATGGCCTCATAGGCATAGCCTATGCCTTGGCTGCCGGAGGTACAGGCGCTGGAGGTGGTGATAATCCGGCCGGTAATGCCAAAAAATACGCCGATATTGACGGCCGCAGTGTGCGACATCATTTTGATATAGGTGGTGGCGTTAATGCCTTCGGTGGATTTTTCCGCCATCATGCGGCCAAAGTCACCAATCGCTTTGGGCGTGCCGGCAGAGGAGCCATAAGAGATTCCCATCTGGCCGCTTTTGACCAGTGGATCATCCAGTAGACCCGCATCGATCAATGCCAATTCGCTGGCGCGAGTCGCCATCAGTGCCACGCGGCCCATGCTGCGGGTGCTTTTGCGGTTGTAATGCGCAGGCAGCTCAAAGGGCGCTGCAGGTGCACCCAGCTGGGTATTTAGCCCTTCAAAAACTTGCCATTCAGGCATCACCTGGATGGCATTTTTGCCTGCTTTAAGTGCCGCTTCAACGGTCTTCCAGTCGTGGCCAAGCGGGCTGATGGCACCGATGCCGGTAATAACAACGCGTTTCATCCTACCAAGCCTCCATTCACTGAAATCACCTGACGTGTGATATAGGCGGCATCTTCCGACATTAAAAAGCTGACGGCTGCGGCAACTTCTTCAGGTTTACCCATGCGCTTGGCCGGAATGATTTTCAGGGCTTCTTCTAATACGCGCTCATCCACCATTTCGGTGTCGATCAGGCCGGGCGCCACGCAGTTTACAGTGATGGCTCGGCTGGCTAGCTCCACAGCCAGCGCTTTGCTTGCGCCAATAATTCCTGCTTTGGCCGCGCTGTAATTCACTTGGCCGCGATTGCCGATCAGTCCAGAAACGGACGATAACGTGACAATGCGGCCAGGTTTTCGTTGCCTAACCATCGGCATGGTGAGCGGGTGCAACACATTGTAAAAGCTATCTAGATTGGTATGAATCACCGCATCCCAGCCTTCCGGTGGCATGGCGGGGAAGGCGTTATCCATAGCGATACCCGCATTACAAACCACGCCGTAGTAGCAGCCGTGCGCTTCGATATCGGCGAGTAAAACTTCTGCTGTTTGGGTACGGTTAGCCACATCAAATTGCAAAATACGGCTGTTTTGGCCCAGTGCGGTGATTTCGGCTGCGATGACTTCGGCGGCATCGATGCGGCTCTTGCAATGCAGCACGATATCAAAGCCATCTTTGGCCAGCCGCATGGCAATCGCGCGCCCAATACCCCGGCTGGAGCCTGTGACCAGAATTGTTTTGTTACTCATTGCTTGCGTCTCATTGTGTATTTTTAATTATTTGGGTCTGCACAAGGAGCTAAACCTTGAATCACAGTGTAAAACGAGGACACCGAGAACACAGAGTAAACCGGTTTATCTTTGTGATTTTCTCTGTGAAACTCTGTGGTCACTGTGCCCTCTGTGGTTCAAGATTTAGCGCTCTTACACTTACCATTTTTCTTGCTTAGAACGATTTTCTCATATTGTTGTACCCGCTTGCTCCGCTAAAAACGCGCTCGCATCCAGTGGCTCAAATACGGTGAGTGCGGCTTGGGCGACTTCCTGCTGCTCAATCAAAATCTGACAATCAAATTGCCCTAGGCCATTGTCGGCCTGAAAGGCTCTGCTAATTTTGATGATGAGCACTTGGCCTAGGGTAAATTCGCTCACCTTGCAGCTATAGCGGCGGCTGCCCAGTAAAAAACCGATTTTAGGCACTTGCCCGGCTAATCTTGCTTGCCAGCCAGCCCATGCGGCTACGGTTTGCGCCATATATTCAACGCCAGCCCATGCACCCACGCCTGTGCCGGTAAAAAACAGATTGTCTGCGGCGATGGTTACTTCGCATTCAAAATGCGTGTCGTCCCCAGCGATGGCGCGATCGAGCAAAAGCATCCTGCCGGAGTGCGGCACGATCTCGCTGATGTGGTATTCAATCGGCTGCATGGTTTTTTCCAAAAATAAGCACGGCATTACTGCCACCAAATGCAAAGGAATTGCTGAGCGTATATTGCAGGGGAGTTTCTGTACACTGACCAGGCTTTACCAGTGCCAGAGGGGGCATTGCAGGGTCGCTTGCGCCATCCCACCAGTGAGGGGGAAGTTGTCCTGTGGGATTGCCGCTGAGGGTAAGCCAGCAGATTGCCGCTTCAATGGCACCCGCAGCACCCAGCGTGTGGCCGGTTAAAGGCTTGGTCGAGCTGCATGGTGTATCGCTACCGAACAGCTTGCCAATGGCGAGGCTTTCCATTGCATCATTTTGCGGTGTGGCGGTGCCGTGCAGATTGATATAGCCAATGTCTGCCGGTTGCAGAGCGGCCCGCTGCAGCGCTTCCTGCATGGCGGTACTGGCCCCTTTGCCGTCCGGTGCGGGCGCTGAAATATGATGTGCGTCCGAGCTTTCACCCCAGCCTAGTAAGGCGACGGGGCCGGGCGCTTTACTCATTAAAAATAAGGCCGCGCCTTCACCAATATTAATGCCACTGCGATGAATGCTCATGGGCTGGCAGCGCTCTGCACTGACCGATTCCAGCGCTGAAAAACCAGCAACGGTGAAATCGCACAGCGAATCTACGCCGCCGCAAATCACCACATCACACATGCCTGCATTAAGCAGCCTTGCTGCACTCGCCATCGCTTTGGCGCTGGAAGAACATGCGGTGGAAATGACCATCACCGGGCCTGCAAGGCCCAGGAGAGTGCTGAGTGCGGCAGCGGGTGAGCCCAGCTCTTGCTGCGCCATATGAAAGCCCTCAGCAAGCTGACCTGATGCCTGATATTCGGCAATGGCCGCCTGCGCCTCGCCTATGCCGGAGGTGCTGGTCCCTAAAACCAAGCCAATCCGCTCCGCTCCAAAGCGGGCAATGGCCGCGTCTACCTCAGGGCGAATTTGTTCCAGCGCGGTAAGCAGTAGTGCGTTATTGCGGCTGTGCAGCTTGGCTGGCAAGGTGTCTTGCGAAGCAAGCTCGCTATTGACTACGCCCAGATACAGGGTTTTACCCAGACATGCCGTTGGCGCAACACCGCCCGGTACATCCGCAAACAACGCCCGGCGCACATCATCAATGCCATTTCCCAGCGCGCAAATAATACCCAGTTGATTTAAATAAATACTCATCGTGTATGGCTATCAAGTAACAAAATGCATATTCCTGTTAGAAACCTCAGGTCTGCAGATACAGGGACCACAGTATTTAAAAACAGCACTCAGAAGCAACCTTGAGAAAAACGTTTCTTGCGTTTTCTCTGTGTGCTTTGTGTTTTCACGGTTCTCTGTGTTTGCAGATCTTTGGGTTTAAGGTGTTTCTTTTGAGTCAATCACTAGCCGGTAGTGCTCAAGCGTGTTTTCTATATCAGCTTGCCCTGTCCAGCGGGGCTCTGCGTGATAGCGGATGGTGATGATGGTTTGCTGTCCTTGCGTCAGTGTGCGGATGCCGCCTTCTTCACTGAGCGTCCAGCCCGCAGGTAAAGCCGCCTGAATGGTGGCGAGCGGCCAGTACACCAGTTGCACATCACGCAGTACGCGCTGCTCATCCACCTCTTTGGGCAGCAGGGCGTGACGGCTGCTTGTTAGCGATTGGCCATCCCAGCTTACCGTTAAAATACGCTGCCCCAGGGCAAAGCCTGCTAGCTGGACTTGCTCCGGGCTTATTTCCAGTAAGGCATCCAAGGTCTTGGGCGGGCTGCTGTTGGCTGGTAAGGCCGAAACGCTTAGTCTTTGCGTCAGACTCACCGATCCTGCGAAGGCGGCAGGGGGTAAGCGTAAAGTAGGTAAGCGAGTCTCAGGCACTTCACTGGCGCAGCCCCCAAGCAAGGCAAGGAGGACAATTAAGCCGCGCACAATTGCTCCAGCGTTTTTAAGCGCTTAGGTTGCGCCACATAGGGATTGTTTAAATCCCATGCGTAGCCCGCCAAAATAGCGGAAATCATCCGGCGCACGTCTGTAGACTGATTCTGATGGAAAATTACATCCTGAAAGCCACCTTCATACCAGCTGCTGACAAAGGCCCTGAATGCATCGACGCCTGCTTTCAGCGGATCTGCATAATCGCTCTGCCAATTAACCGTTTCACCTGCAAATTCGCGCTCAATCGCTGCGGCGGCAAGGGCTGCTGATTTTACCGCGATGGTGACACCGCTGGAGAATACCGGGTCCAGAAACTCGCCCGCATTGCCCAGCAAGGCAAAGCCTTTGCCGTATAAGCTGCTGACATTGGCAGAATAACCAATCAGCTGGCGGGCCGGGGTATCCCAAATGGCGTTTTTAAGCACGGCTGACAGGGTAGGTACTTCGGCAATAATGGCCTGTAAGCGCTCGGTTTCGCTGCCCTGATATTTTTCTAGAAATTCTGGCCTAGCGACTACGCCTTGTGAGCAGCGGCCATTGGAAAAAGGAATGGTCCAGAACCATACATCGTTGTGATCGGGGTGCACGCTGACTAGGATTTTATTGCGATCAAAGCCTTCTTTTGAAATGCGATCTTCAATATGGGTAAAGTAAGCGCCACGCACGGGGAAATCCGAAGGGGTTTCCAGCTTAAGTAGGCGGGGCAGAATCCGGCCAAAGCCACTGGCATCCAGTAAAAAGCGGGCGCTGATTTGATAGGTTTCTGTGGCAGATTGCACGGTAATTAAAGGCTGATCACCATCAAGGTCGATGGTGGTAACTTGCTGCTGGTAGCGAATCGCCGCACCTGCTTTTTCGGCAGCTTTGGCCAGCACATGGTCAAAGTTGCCACGCTGTACCTGGTAAGTGGTGCCCCAGCCTGGAGAAAATTTATCTCTGAAATCAAAAGCAGTGGATTGCTCGCCCCGTACAAAGGCCGCGCCGTTTTTATACTGGAAGCCTGCTTCAATCACATCTTGTAAAAAACCGGCCGCTTCGATGTATTCCATGCTTTGTGGTAACAGGCTTTCGCCAATCGAAAATCGTGGAAACACTTCTTTTTCAATGATCAGCACATGACGGCCTTGCTTACGCAATAAGCCTGCCGCCACCGAGCCGGAAGGGCCCGCGCCGATAATCAGTATTTCTGTGTGTTCAATACGCATTTCATTTCTCTTCTGTATTTTTAGGTTTTGTTTTTGTTCTGCTAAGCGGGCTAGGGGTGCGCTGACCAACTCAATGAATAAACTGCCCTGCTCTTAAGATGCCGATCAGGCCGACAATAATCCAGAATCCATATAATAAGGTGTAAGCAGAATCGCGTTTTAACGCCGAGCACCAAGCCAGCATGATGGCGTCGATGGTGTTCAGGCTCCAGATAAGCATAAATGGGCTGGCCGGGCCCCGCCAGCTAACCAGGCTGAAGCTGAAAATACGCATCAGCACCCCGATCATCTCAATGGTGCGTAGGTTTTGAAAAATAAAGCGGTTAAGTGTCAGGATCATTTTCTTATTTTGTAGTTGGCATAAATGCAGGGGTGAAAAGCCAGGAAAGTCCGATGCCCAGTAGCATGGTCAGGCCAAAGGCATGCAATGCAGGGGTGGCGGAGAGCGCCAGTAAGCCAAAAGCAAGCAGGGTAGAGGCGGCCGCCAGCGTGACCGATAAAAACGGTCTTGTTGCTTGGCGATCGGGGTTTTCCAGCAGGAAAATCCCATAATCCACGCCCATGCCTAAAATCAGCAGCAGCGCCAAAATATTGAATAACTGCAGGGGCTGGCCCAGCAGTGCCAGAATGGCTAAGGCCAGACCACTGGCGAGCAAGGTGGGCAGTAGCGCCCGCCATGCCTGCCTGCCAAAGCGGTAGCTGAGCGCGGCAAAAACCAGCAGATAGCTGAGCGCTATTACCCAAGCCATCAGCACCCGGTAGCGGCCCATAACGGTGGAGACTTCGGCGACTTTATCTACCCAGCGCACGCCTGCCACGCTGGGGGCAATCGCCGCCAGCTCTGCAAGCTGCGCTGGTTTACTGACGCCACGCAGCAGCATCACGCTGGCGTAGCCGTTTTCAAACTTCCCCAGCCACTGATGGCGTAGGGGTTCTGAAACAGGAGCCGCCAGCCAGTCCGCAATCAAAAGTGGCGCGGTAGTTTTGAACGCTGGCGTCAGCGCTTCGCCCAATGCCAGGCTGGCCTTGGACAGCACGCCTTGCTCGCTAAACACCACGCGTTCTACCAGTGCTTGGTTTGCTGCTTGCTGCGCTAAGGAAGGAACCCAGTCGCTGATGGCCTGATAGCCATTGATGCTGCCTTTGTCTATCAGAGGTGCAAGCCTAGTTTTGAGCGCTTCTTCTTGCTGCAGGACGGCTTCGATGCTTGCGCCGCGAATTAAATAAAATTGCGCGGGGCTGGGTAAATCAAGCAGCTGGCTGACTTTAATTTGCTGGGCGATCAGTGCGGGAGGCGAGCTTTGCAAGAGCCGCACATCGTCGTTGCTTTTGATGGATAAGCCACCCCAAAGCAAGGTGATTGCCACGATTAAGCTCAATATCAGCGTTAAACGATTGCGCCCTAGGCTGGGCCAGAGTGCGCGGCGTGAGCCTATCCAAAGGGACAGGCGGGTGTGTTTCATTTCCCCTTTATCAAACAGCGGAAACCACCACATCACGGTGACAAAAGCGGCCAGCAGGCCCGTGGCCGAGAAAACGGCAATTTGCCGCAGGCCTGGGAAAGGGGTGAGCGCCAGCAGTAAATAACCGATGGCGGTGGTGAGCATCGCCAGCCACATCACGGGCGACTGTGCTTTGAGCATGGCCCAGCGCTCTGCTGCGGGGCGGCCCTGGCGGCTGCTGAAATAATTACTGCCGTAGTTTTCGGCCACCCCAACCAAGCTGGCCCCGAAAACAAGGGTAATTAAATGCAGGCGACCAAATAATAGCGTACACACCGAAATAGCAGCGAGCAGGCCAATGGCAATTGAAATCGTCACTAAAATACGCGGGCGGAGGGCGCTAAAGGCAAATACGGTGAGCAGTACAATGCCGATCATTGAGCCGATCCCAATGGTATGGACTTCGCGTTCGGCCTGGCTGGCTGCAGCTGCGGCGTGTAAGGGCACGCCAACGCTTAAAACTTGCACTTCAGGCTGAGTTTTGAGTGCGGCGGCTTTGGCCGCATCCAGTGCCGGAATGAGTGCCTGCTGCGCTTTCACTGAAAACGCCGGGCCATTTTGCTCCAGCGTCAGCAAAACATAGAAAGCCTCGCCAGATGGGGACGAAGTGCTCAGCGATAAGCGTCCGTCACGGATACGGACTTTGCTTTCTGCCGCCCGCTCTCCCAGCCATGCGCCAAGTAAATTCAGTGGATCATCTTTCCACTCGCCCAAACGGGGCATGCCGATGCCGGGCTGATACAGTGCGGCAACGGCGCGCTGGGCCAGCTCATCACTGCTGGTGCTTGTAAGTTGCTGGCGTTGGGTTGCGCTCAGCAGCTGATTGCGGTGCGGGGTAAAAAAACTAAGCCATTCACTTTCATCGCCCATTTTGTAGCGTAATGCGAGCGGTAGCTTGCTTTCTAGCAAGGATGCGGCGTAAGCGTCGGCTGCGGCAGACGCTCTTTCCCAAGTCTGCCCGCCGATCAGCACCACCACCCGTTTAGATGCCGAGTCGCTGAGTTGCCGTGTGGCATTTTGCACCGTCGGGTCGCGCTCATCTTGCGGCAGCATGGCGAGGATATCGGTATCCAGCTGCAAATGGCCGGACCACAGATAAAGATTATGCCCGGTAAAGGCGAGCACGATCAGCAGCCAGACTTTAGCCAGTAGCCGGATGGATGCCTGATTACTCAAAACGAGCACGCTCCTCGCTGCTGAGTGTGGCAGGTTCGGTGTTTTGGGCGGTAAAGCGGATCAAAGTCTGATCGTTATTGGCTTCGTCGAGCAAAATACGGCGGACAAATTGATCGCCAGATAGCTCGATCTTACGCATGATTTTGCTAAGCGCCGCTTGCTTTGGGGTGAGCGTAAGTTGCCATGATTTGCCGCTTACACTGCCTTCAATCTTAAATAACTCGCCTAAGCTGCCGATATCGCCATTCATTAAAGAAAACAGCAGGCCATTAATCATCCGTACGGATGGCTCTTTGCTGGCGCTCAGGCGAAAAGCCACTGCGCCATCTTGCTTGGCCACAATTTCATCACGGCTTAGCTTAAGGGAGCTGGCAAAAGGCGTTTTGGTGCGCCAAAACACCCCCAAATCTCGCGCGACTAAAAAATCACCACGTGATAGCAACGGTTTTTTAAAACCACTCACCTGTTTGTTTTGCTCAAAATCACCCCGCAAAATTTCTGGCTGAATCAGGCGCTCTTTAACGCTGCTTGCTAAGTCAGCGGCATGGCTGCTGATGGTAAAAATAGCGAGCAAAAAGATCGTAAGAAAATGAACTACGGTTATTGTTTTGCATCGATTTCTAATCCACAAAATAAATTCTGCAATCGTTGCACTGGTGTTTTTTGGGTCCACTGTATTTCGCCGAGCGAGGAACAAGCGGGGCGGCTTTCTTTTGCTTACTTTTCTAGGCCGTTCAAGAAAAGCGAGTCCCAAGCGGGGGCCTCCCGCCCTAAATACGGTGCCGGAGGCACTTAAATTATTTAACATTATTGCGGCTCCTCCACCCCAAGCCGCTCCCAAAGAATCGCCGGGCAAACATATTGCATTTCACCCGTATTCATATCGACAGCTACCTGTATGGTATGGGCCTGATTGATTTTCTGGCCACTGACCGCATCTTTAATCAGGTAATTAATCTTTAAGCGGCTTTCCCACTCTGTAATTTCGGCGCGCACGATGAGCTTTTGCTCAAAACGGGCCGGTTTAACGTATTTCAGCCGCATATCCACAATCGGCCATGCATAGCCGGATGCTTTCATTTGCGGATAATCGTAATTAAATTGGCTGAGCAGCGCGCAGCGGGCAATTTCCAGATATTTGGGATAATTGCCGTGCCAGACGATATCCATCGGATCCAGATCGTGAAAAGCTGGGCTGAGCGCAATCTCGATGCTGAGGCAGGGATGGGTGGGTTTATTTGGCATACAAGGTCCAGACTTCTGCGCGAATATCCAGGATCAAGGCTTGTAGCTCCTTATCTAAAGCGCGGTCTTCTACCAGCAATGGGATGCGGTCTTCCAGATCCGCCTGCATGGCTGCAAGTGCTTCTGGCAGCTGCAGCGCTGGATCAATACGGCGGCGCAGCGCAATACCCTGACGGGCAGCAATCAACATGGCGGCGACCACTTGCTCGGTCAGCTCCAGTACGCGTAAGGCATCGCGTGCTGCAATCGTGCCCATGCTGACTTTATCCTGATTGTGGCATTCGGTAGAGCGGCTGAATACCGAGGCGGGCATGGTTTGTTTCAGCGCTTCGGCGGTCCAGGCAGATACGCTGATTTGCAGTGCTTTTAAGCCATGGTTAATTGCTGCGCGCGGACCGGTGCAGCCGGACAGATTAGACGGCAGACCGTGGTTGAATCGGGTATCAACGAGCAGCGCCAGCTGGCGGTCGAGCAAATCGGCCAGATTGGCCACGGTGTTTTTTAGGCTGTCCATGGCAAAGGCAATATGCCCGCCGTAGAAATGCCCGCCGTGTAAAACGCGCTCGTTTTCAGCGTCGATAATTGGGTTGTCGTTGGCGCTGTTCAGCTCATTTTCGATCAGTGTTCTGAAAAATGGCAGTGCGTCTTCCAGTACGCCAATCACATGCGGGGCGCAGCGCAGGGAATAGCGATCCTGCAGCCGCTCGTCATTGCGGCTGGGCCGCGGGCTGGCCAGATCATTACGGATGCGGGCCGCCACGGCTTGCTGGCCGGCGTGCGGTTTAACGGCAAAAAGCGTTTCATCAAAATGGTTGCTATTTCCCGCGCTGGCCACCACATTCATGGCGGTGAGCCTTGCCGCAAGCTTGCAAAGGTAATCAGCACGCTGCCATGCAAGGCAGGCCAGTGCAGTCATCACCGCCGTGCCATTCATCATGGCAAGGCCTTCTTTTGGGCGCAGGCGCAGTGGCTGGATTTCCAATTCGGCAAAGACATCGCTGGCATTGCGGCGCTCGCCGCGATACATCACTTCCCGCTCGCCGCACAGTACGGCAGCGACGTATGACAAGGGCGTTAAATCGCCGCTGGCCCCGACCGAGCCTTCTGCCGGAATCAGCGGCAGGATGTCGTGTTTGAGTAAGGTTTCCAGCTGATCAAGCAGAGCAATGCTGACGCCCGACATGCCTTGCGATAAAGACGCCAGCCGCGTGGCCAGTACGGCACGGGTTTCTTCCTGTGTTAAAAAGCGCCCGGCACCGCAGCCGTGATAGGTGTAAAGATGATGCGGCAGCTCGCTGATCAGCTCGGGAGGAATGGTCACGGTGCAAGAGTCGCCGTAGCCGGTGGTCACGCCATAAATGACGCCGTCTTCACGCAGGAGCTTGTCTAAAAAATCAGCGCCTTTTTGGATGCGCTGGCGAAATTTCGGCTCGCCTGACAGCACCGCAGATGATTTTTTCAGGGAGATCGCAACAATGTCTTCGATGCATAATCGTGTGCCATCGAACGTGATGGCAGGCTTAGTGTTTGTCATGTGTCTGATCCCAAAAGGCAAAAAAGTTAAACCAGTCGTAGGGCGAGCGTTTGAGGAGTGCGGTAATGGCTTGGGCGTATTGCGCTGCATAGCCTGCCATCGCGTCCTGACGTTGGCCTCGTGGCAAAATCACCCGATTGGCCAGTGTTTCAAAATGAATGTGGTAGCCACGTCCTGCGTGGGTGCAGCCCAGTAAATAGAGCGGGCACTTTAAGAGGCTGGCTAGGATGTAAGGGCCCGCTGGAAAAGGCGCGCTTTGGCCTAAAAAATCGGCTTGTACGGTTTGGCTGGCAAAGACGGGAATCCGGTCGCCAGCAATGACAATATATTCACCGGCGGCTATTTTTTCGGCCAGCAAGACG
Organism: Iodobacter fluviatilis; assembly: GCF_900451195.1. NCBI lineage: Bacteria > Pseudomonadati > Pseudomonadota > Betaproteobacteria > Neisseriales > Chitinibacteraceae > Iodobacter > Iodobacter fluviatilis. Next base: position 2,604,832 of record NZ_UGHR01000001.1, on the reverse strand, counting down.
GCGGTTGCAGGACCGACTTCCGAGACTTCGATCAGTTGTAAGTCGTTATCAGGATTAAGCCGTTTTAAGAGCTGGTTAAATTGCCTAGCGTGGCGAGTGTGCACCAGAATATTGAGGCGAATCTTGCCGGTGTCCTCGGCCATGGCGCGGCAAAGCTCAAGGCATCCCAAGTGGGCGGTGATAATAACGCCACCCAAACCCTGCTCTGCGGTGGTGTAAAACGCTTCACGGCCTTCTGTGCTGACATTGCTAAACTGATAGCGGCCAGAAACGGCCAGTAGCTTATCCAGCATCGTTTCGGCAAAAAGTGCGAGGTGTTTCAGGCTGTCTCGCCAGCTTGCAGCATGGCCCAGCGCGCCTGTAGCGGCCTCCAGACGTTGCAAATATTGCATCGATGCGTGGCGTAAGGCCGGGCGGCTTAACCATTGCACGGTAATCACCGGATAAAGACAAAGCCGGAACGGCCAGCGACCTAGGAGCTTATGCACCCAAAAAAGCAGCCAGATACCTGCAATAAAGGTGTTTTCGCTAATGTCTGCCCAGTGTTGTTGTGATTTTACTGAGTGTTGTGATGGTGCGCTCACGAGGCAAACTTTCTCCAGATGAGCAGCGGGGAGCGCAGCAACATGCCTGCAAACAGCCGTGCGTGCATGCGTGAGATCAGTACATTATCCAGCAGGGTTTTAAAGTGAGATACGCCGTCGCTGGGATAGGTCACTTTAGTAGGCTGGTTGATGACGGGCATGCCGCGCCAGTACAGACGCACCGCAATATCAATATCAAAATCCATGCGCTTGCCGATATTGCGGCTGTTAAACAGCGCAATAGTGGGCGCAAGTGGGTAGATGCGAAAGCCGCACATTGAGTCTTTAATCGCCAGCGACAGGGTGTTAATCCATACCCAGATATGGGTGGCATAACGGGCATACAGGCGCACTTTGGGCACGCTTTCATCGTAAACCGGGCAGCCGCAAATCAGGGCATGGGTGTTTTGCTTTGCCAGCGTAATAAAAGTGGGAATATCGGCGGTATTGTGCTGGCCATCCGCATCAATTTGTAAGGCATGGCTGTAGCCCAGATCTAGCGCGCAGCGCAGGCCCGCCACCATCGCGCCACCCTTGCCCTGGTTCTGCGCCAGCCGCACAAGCGTCACGTTTTGCTCCAACTCTTTATCCAGCTGATCTAATACGGCCGCGCAACGGGCATGGCTGCCATCGTCGACCAGAATGCAGTGCAGATCATGGCCGCGTACGGCATGTACAACCGCACTGATGGCTTCGCCATGGTTATAAACAGGGATCACGACGCATATTTTCATGCTGTGCCTTCCTGGCTGATGCCGCTGCAGGCGAATATCATGTGTTGATATGCAGGAATCACCATGTGGATATTCATGCAGGATTTCCTAAAACAATCCGGCCGCTGGCGTGTGTGCCTGTGGTAGATAGAAATTTAAACGTCAGCATGGTTTCAGTGTCTTTGCTGAGTGTTTTTAGCTCCAGCTGAATCTGGCTGCCGGGACGAATCAGCTGTTGAAACTTCAGTACTTCCATGCGCAAAAACGCAGCGGGCAGCTCAAACAACTCTCGTGCAAGGCAAAGCGCCCACTCTAGCTGTGCCACGCCTGGCAGAATGGGGGCGGTATTAAAGTGGCCATCAAAAAAGGGCGAGCTGGCATTGACTTCAATAGAGAGCAAGGCTGCGTCTTTGCTGCGCTCAAGCAGGCGCGCTTCGGGGCGGCGCGGATCGAATAGTGCGAGCAGTGCCGCGTGGGTGGTTTTGCTCTGGGTATTGCTGGGCAAAGCCCAGATGTAGCGAAAGCGACGCGGCAGGGCGCTGGCCTCGCTTGACTCTGCCAAGGCATGACGTAAGGCCTGATTGAGTGCTTTCTTGCCTTGCTCATCCACTAAGCGCCAGCCTGCTTCACTGGGGCTGGCGATCAAACCCAGAGAAAGCCGCTGGCCGGGCAGGACAATCAGGCGTACGTCGTCCAGTAGCGGTGTGGCCAGCAGTGCCTGCTCCATGGCGCTGAGTGAAATGCGTTTTTCCTCGATCTTGATAATGCGGTCGCTGCGTCCAAGCAGCTCAAAGCCACTTGGGGTAAGCGTGACGCGATCATTGCTGGCTTGCCAGTCGTTATTGCTCAGATGGGGCGAGCGCAAAAAGAGCGTTTCGTTTTCCACGCGGATTGCAATGCCGGGCAGCGTTCTCCATGCGGTTTGATGATCCTGCTGGCGTTGTCGCCAAGCAATGCCGCCGGTTTCTGAGCTGCCATAGATTTCAAACGGGGCGCTGCCAAGTAAATTGCGGCAGGCGGGCAGGGCTTCTAGAGGTAAAGGCCCGCCAGAAGAAAATACCGCGCGTAAGGATTGGGTCTGCCATTTTAGCTGCTCAGGCAGGCGTTTTAAATGGGCAGGGCTGGCTACCAGAATCGTTGTGGCAGGCGAGGCATCCCTCAGCGCTGCGGCAATGTCTTCAGGATAAACCAGTCTTTCCGCATCAAAGACACGCCCGGCCGAGAGCGGCCATAAAATACGGAACAATAGCCCGTAAATATGCTGATGCGAGACGGTGGCCAGCACGGTGGCTCCGGCGCTTTGTTTGCCAAAGCAGGCTTCAAGCGCAGCGACTTCGCTAAGCAGTTGTGAAAGCTTTTTAGGAATGGCGCAGGGTTCGCCGCTGCTGCCCGATGTATAGACCACCAGCATGACAGCGTTCAGATCCAATACTTGCCAGTTGTTTGCTGAGCCGTTTGCAGCAGAAATGGGCGAGAGTGCCGTCGGAACATCACCGGCAAAGCCATCTGTGCTTTCCTGCAGTTTTTGCAAAGTGGCTGGCAGGATGTCGCTGGGCAGGTACACACATTTACCCGCGTGCCATGCGCCTAAAAGCGCGGCGGCAAAGGTAGTGCTGTCATTAAAGTACAGTGCAAAGCGGTGGCCGCTTTGCAAACTGAATGCATGATGCCAGCGGGCAACTTCTTTAATGAAACTGCCGTAATCCATTATTTGCGCGGCGTTTTTGGCCAGGGGGTAAGTGGATTCCCTGGTCGTAAACAGCAGGCGGTCAAGTGAAATAAAGTTAGCCATAAGCAGCCCTTACTCGCCGCCTGATGATCCATTCCCCCAGAAAGAGTATGCCCATCAGAATGTAGGCAATCAATCCGTTGTATAAGGCCCAGGCAGCGTCCGACCAAAACGCGGTGATCAAGGCCGCGCAGCCGTTAAAAATAAAAAAACCACACCAAACTTGCGTTACCCGGCGTGTATAGCGCACGCCGCTCTCAGGCAGATCGGGCTCGCTTAGCCTTGCTAGGCGCTCAATGGCGCTGGGCGGATACGCCAGCGACAGTGCAAAAGCAGCACAAAGCACTGCATTGACCAGAACGGGATAAAGTTTGAGCGGCAAAAGTTGGTTGCTCGCAAAACTCACCAAGGCTAGCAAGGCAGCGCCAGTCGCAGCAATCAGCCAGATTTTCTCTTTTGTTAGCAAGGCACGCGTCAGAGCCATGGCCACTAGCAATAGCGCCAGCCATTTTGGCTCGAAATGGCCCAAACCAAGATAAATCAGTACAGGGTAAGCGAGGGTGATGATACCTAAAACGAGGGTACGCATTTTAAGCTGCAGATTTTTCTTGCGTCAGCTCATAGAGTGCATCAACAACATCTTGTAAGGTACGCACGGCTTTAAACGCATCGGGGTGCAGGCGTTTGCCGGCAATGGGTTTAAGTTTAACGATGAGATCAACGGCATCAATGCTGTCGATATCCAGATCTTCGTAAAGGCGTGCTTCTGGGGTGATTTTGCTGGCTTCGGTATCAAACGTTTCTTGCAAAATGGCGCTAAGGCGTTCAAACATTTCTTGCTTGGTCATGGGTGTTCCTTGCTACACACGGGTGTACTTGTCAGTTAATGCGTGCTGAGGCAATAAAGGTTGCTAATGCTTGCACGCTGGCAAAATGCGCGCGGGTTTCGCCTGAATCTGCAGACAGGCTAACACCATAACTTTTTTGCAGCACTAAGCCCAGCTCTAAGGCATCAATGGAGTCCAGGCCTAAGCCGTCCACAAACAGCGGGGCGCTGGAGTCGATATCTTCCGGGCTCAGGTCTTCAAGGTTGAGGGCAGAGATAATGAGTTGTTTGATTTCTTGTTCAAGCGCCTGCATGGGCGGTGTTCTCCGGTAAAAAATAGTCGTGCAGATATTGAGTGAGCTGACGGGCGGCAAGGGCAGTTTCGCCGCCTGCCTGTTCTAAAAAAGGGGCAACAGCAATATCGTCCCCGATATCCAAAGTAAAAATCATACGGCTGGCGGGCACTTTCCACCATGGTAAACCTTTGGTGAGGCTGAGTGGCTGGCAGCGTATGGTAACCGGGGTGATATCGCATTGGCCGCGCAAGGCAATATTGGCTGCGCCGCGCTGAAGTTTCATCGATCCGTCTGTTGCCGTTCGTGTTCCTTCAGGGAAAATAATCAAATCATTGCCTGCGTGCACCGAAGCGATACAGTCGTCGATGAGCTGCGAGCCGGAATTATTGCAAATATAGGCCGTCCCTTTTATGGGGCCGCGGGTAAAAGGATTTTGCGCTAAGCCTGCTTTGACGACGCAATCCGCGTTTTTAACTAAGGAAATTAAAAACACCACATCGATCAGTGTGGGGTGGTTCGCCAGAATGAATCGCCCAGGGCGCTGCAGTTTTTCAATGCCCCGGATGCTGTAACGCAAAATGCCCAGTATGCGCATTAATTCAATAAAAAACTTAAAAGCGTAATGGATCGTTAAGCGTGCCAAGCGGGTTTTGTGCGCACTTTGGCGCACGCATAAATGCAATAGCGGAAAGAAAACCAAGCCGAGCGCCAGACCACCTAGGCCAAAGGCAGAAAAAGCGAGCGCAGTCGCAAAAATCCGCCAGCTTCTTTCCAGTGTCTTAAACATGTCGCTGCCAGACCCAGGTTCGTGTGCCCACGGTATGCTGATATTCGGGCTGATCGGAAAGTAAAAAACGCAGCGCAGCGATGCTGCCCGGCAGGTCGTCATTAGTCTGGTTTTGCCCGCAGGATTTGCTACAGAGGCTAATGCCTTGTTCTGCTTTGACCAGCTGGCAGGCAAAGGCGTGTGGAAACTCAGGCGTGTCGGCAAAAATAGGGTGAGGCTGCGGCAGAGGCTCTTCGTAAAAAACCAGCAGTACGCTGGCCGCGCCATCGGCCAGCAGTGCCAAAGCTTCTGTGAAGGCGGCTTCTGTGGTTTCCTGGCCTGCGGCTATGGCGGTATAGCTGCCTGTATCTTTGCGGGCAATAGAAAATAAAGCAGATATCGCGTTATGCACCGACATACTGAATGCAGTTGGTGAAACGGCATGGCTGAGCGCTAATTGACTGAGTTGGTCTACCGATTGCGCCATATCGCCATAACGGGAAGCAAAAATAACCGGGCAAGGTGTAATTTCTTCACTGGCCCAATAAGCCACCTGCAAGGCCATTTTACCTAAGCGGCCTACGCGGCGGCGCAGCATGGACGGCATTTCGCTTAAGGTGGGGTTTTCATCGCCAGCTGGGGTATGGGGCGCAGCCAGATAAGCCAGCCATGACGATTGCTCATGCAAGCCAGGAGCCCAGGCGGCCCATTTTGAGATTTGAAATTGAATCATTGATTGTCTGGCTGATTACTTAATCTGAATAATTTGAGCGAGTGGCGTGGTTTAATTTTTATCAGCGCTCGTTCACTTCGCCAGCAAATGCTTTGAAGTCCGCGAGAATAGCAGAGGCGTCAGCTGAAAGAAAGAACTTTGCCCTGATGTCATATCCGTTTTAATGACTCTGAAGCCGATTTTTCAGATAAGACAGTGGGAAAAGTGGCTTGCTTATGGTCTATCTCCCGCTGATCTGGGACAATAGCCGCTTATTAGCTGCTGCAACAACATGGCTTTAATGCCTGAAAGGATGTTGTGGCGGGTAAGGCCGAATTTATTTGCTTTAAGTGATCTTAAAAAATAAAGGTACTGCTATGAGTGTCAATATCTCCCCAGTCCAGGAAATTATCGAAGAATTACGTGCCGGGCGCATGGTGGTGCTGGTAGACGAAGAAGACAGGGAAAACGAGGGGGATCTGGTGCTGGCGGCAGATTTTGTGACGCCAGAGGCAATTAATTTTATGGCGAAACATGGTCGTGGCTTGATTTGCCTGACAATTAATGCCGAGCGCTGTGCTCATTTAGGTCTTGCGCCTATGGTTCGCGCTAATGGCTCGAGCTTTGGGACTAACTTTACCGCCTCGATTGAAGCGGCGGAGGGCGTGACGACCGGTATTTCTGCGCATGATCGTGCTTTAACCATTAAAAAAGCCATTGCCTTTGATGCTAAAGCCAGCGATATCGTGCAGCCTGGCCATGTCTTCCCAATTATGGCGCAGCCAGGTGGGGTGTTGGTTAGGGCAGGCCACACCGAAGCGGGCTGTGATCTGGCCGCATTAGCTGGTGTAACGCCTGCCAGCGTGATCTGTGAGATCATGAATGACGACGGTACAATGGCCCGTTTACCTGAACTTTTAGTATTTGCTGAACAGCATCAGCTAAAAATTGGTACTATCGCCGACCTGATTCATTATCGCAGTCGTACCGAAACACTGGTGGAATGCGCCGGGCGCCGCACGATTACAACGTTCGCAGGTGAATTTGAGCTGGCGGTTTACCGCGATAAGCTCACTTCAGCCAGCCATCTGGCGCTGATTAAAGGCCAGCCAAGTGCAGATACTGAAACATTGGTGAGGGTGCACGAGCCTTTGTCGGTGATCGACTGGATGGATTTAGGGCAGACTGGGCATTCTTGGGATGTGAAGTCTTCCTTAGAAGCCATTGCTAAGGCGGGCTGTGGCGTGATGGTGCTTTTACATCGCGCTGAAGATGGCAATGATTTATTAGCTCGCGCCTTGCCGGAATTAGGCTTAAATGAAAACAAGAAATGGGATTTGCGCACCTATGGTATTGGTGCACAAATGCTAAAAGACTTAGGTGTGGGTAAAATGCGCTTATTGTCACCAGAGCGCCGTATCCCAAGCATGACGGGCTTTGGTTTAGAAATTACTGGCTTTGAACTATCTCAAGGAAAAAAATAATGAGCGTCGCTGCAAATATTCCTTTTATTGCACCTAATCTTGCAGGCAATGGGTTACGAATCGGCATTGTAATGAGCCGCTTTAATACACCAGTTTGTGAAGGTTTACGCGATGCTTGCGTTGCAGAACTTAAAGCACTGGGCGTGGCTGAGCAAGATATGCTGATCACGACTGTGCCAGGCGCTTTAGAAATTCCTCTGGTTTTGGCTGCTATGGCTGAATCAGATCGTTTTGATGCACTGATCGCTTTGGGCGCAGTGATTCGAGGCGAAACCTATCATTTTGAGCTGGTTGCCAATGAATCAGGCGCCGGTGTAAGCCGTATTGGACTCGATTACGGTATTGTCGTGGCAAACGCCATATTAACCACTGAAAACGACGAACAAGCAGAAGTCCGTGTACTTGAAAAAGGCACAGATGCCGCGCGTGTCGCCGTAGAAACCGCGAATTTATTAAAGGCATTACAAGCATGACCGAAGAAGTAGCAAAACCAAAATCATCCCGCCGCCGTTCACGCGAATTTGCCGTGCAAGGTATCTATCAATGGCTGCTGGCTGGCGATAATGTCGGCAATATTGAAGCCTTTTTGCGCGAAAGCAATACTAGTTTTGCCCGTGCGGACGAAAAATTATTTCGCTCTATCTTGTTTGGTGCCATCAAGGATATGAAATCCCTGCAAGACGCGATTGCGCCTCATGTTGATCGTCCTATGGATGAAGTCAGCATGGTAGAAGCCGCTGTATTGTGCGTGGCCGCGTATGAAATTATTTCTATGCCGGAAACACCCTATCCCGTCATTATCAATGAAGCCATTGAGCTGGCCAAAACATTTGGCGGTTTGGATGGCCATAAGTTTGTGAATGGTGTGCTAGATAAATTAGCGGCGCTGGTGCGCAGCGAGGAAGTGAGTGCAGGACGCGCTAAACGTCATGGTTAATGAGGTTTAGTTTGATAAAAAGACGGGCATGGCCCGTCTTTTTTTGCTTACTATTTGCATAAAATACGTTTTTATTGCCTTTTATACTTTGTGGATTTGAAAACGCTTTGAACGAATTCGATCTAATTGCCCATTATTTTAAGCGCCCTGCCAAAAATGCAGATTTAGGGATTGGTGATGATGCGGCATTGGTATCTGTTGCTGCCGGGCATCAGTTGGCCATCTCTGCGGATATGCTGGTTGAAGGGCGGCATTTTTTTTCGGATGCAGACCCGGAACGGCTGGGACGTAAAGTGCTGGCCGTTAATTTATCTGATCTTGCAGCAATGGGCGCAAAACCAAGCTGGTTTACGCTTTCTTTGGCGTTGCCCAAAATGGATGAGCCTTGGCTGGAGGCATTTAGCCGTGGCTTGTTTGCGATGGCCGGTGAGCACGATATTTCGCTGATCGGGGGCGATACAACATGCGGCCCTTTAACGATAGCTATTCAGATAGCAGGCAGCCTGCCACGCGGTCAGGCGCTTCTAAGAAGCGGCGCCAGAGCAGGAGATGAAGTGTGGGTGTCAGGGCCACTGGGGGGCGCTGCAGCGGCCGTTATGCACCGCACAGGCCGCGTAAAGCTGCCTTCTGATGTGGCAGAGCGCTGCGACCTTCGCCTTGATGTCCCCGTGCCGCGTATTGAGTTGGGTTTGCGCTTGCGCGGCATCGCCAGTGCCGCTTTGGATATTTCAGACGGCTTGCTGGCTGATTTGCGGCATATTTGTGAGCAATCGGCTTGTGGTGCGGAAGTTAGGCTGGATGCCGTGCCCTTTGTGGAAGACTTGCATGCCTTACCTGAGCATTTACGGCAGGAGGCTTTTTTGGCGGGCGGGGATGATTATGAGCTGTGCTTTACTGCTGCACCCGATCAGCATAAGGCTATTATTGCCCTAGCCGATGAGCTTGAATTGGGGCTTACTCTTGTGGGTAAAATTATTCAGGGCAATACCGTGCATCTTCTTGATGCCTCCCGCCAGCCCTTGCCGATTATCTTTCATGGATTTGATCACTTCGCCTATGAGTCATAAACAAGCCCCCTTGGTGCGCCCGACATGGCGCTTTCTGTTTGTTCACCCCGCCCATTTTATTGCTTTTGGTTTTGGCAGTGGCTTGGCGAAGAAAGCACCCGGCACTTTTGGTACGATCGCCGCATTGCCGTTGTTTGCTCTTTTAATGCAATGGCTTTCTCCGCAGGCGATCGCGTGGTTTTGTCTGCCGGTGTTTGTGATTGGCTGCTGGGCGAGCGAGGTGACGGGGAAAACGCTGGGGGTGCACGATTATGGCGGCATTGTGATCGATGAAATTGTTGCTATGTGGCTGGTGCTGCTTTTTGTGCCGGTCACAGTATTGGGCTGGGGGCTGGCATTTGCCTTGTTCCGGGTGTTTGATATTTTAAAACCCTGGCCTATTTGCTGGTTTGATCTGCGGGTGCCTGGTGGGATTGGAGTGATGATCGACGATATTCTTGCTGGCGCTTACGCCGTTTTGGCTTTGCTGCTGATCCAGCATTTTTATTCTTTGGCGTGAACGAGAGACACTTCAGAAAAAGAGCTTAAGCCTTGCTTAAGCTCTTTTTGCTTATCTGTTTCTATGTCGCCCCCTGCTGATTAACGCTATAACGCCAAGGCTGATCAATAAATAGGTTTCTGGCTCTGGAATTGTTTTATGTGGCGCTGCCATCATGGCATTGTTTTGTGCTGGAGAGGTGGAGTGCCTCGCCATATCGGAAATTCTTAATTGCTTCCATTCCGGAATCACTTTGTTTATGTTGTTTGTTTTTTTAATTGGTGTTTCAACAAAGTGATTCACTTCAGCCGCTGTATTTAATTCGGTGCCTGGTTTTATTTCAAACACGCTTGCGTGAGAGTGGCTGGCGATTTGCACGCTGAATGCAATATATATTCCTGCCCATAAGTACTTCATTTCTCACTCCTGAAGCAGTAATGCCTGCCTGATGAGTGATCATTTTCCGCCCTGATTAAATAAGCGATCAATTCAATTTTTTTGCCCTTAATTTATTTGGTATTAAGGTGAATTGCGGTAGTTATGCGCATGGGTTTGAGTTGGGGTGTGGCGGTGAAAAATGGCTTTTTTATTGCGCCGTCTGTTCATTAATCGTTATTTAGTTGCCGTGAATGGGGTTGGGTGGCTGTTTTTATATTTGTTTGTCATGCTTGCGTACGGGTATGTTGCCTGAGCTGGTATTAAATGAAAATAAAAGAGGGTGAATCGATTCACTGCGGGGATATTGGAATTGAAACACGGGAGGGCGTTACAGGCGCGTGCCTGTAACGCGGTAAGGCATACGTTTAGTGCAAAGACTGTGTATTTTGTTTTTTATGCATGGGTTGGAATGATCCGCCCATTGCATCCAGCTCTTCTAAAAGCGCAATTACCATCAGTGCGGAATGGTGGCCCGCTTTGATGATGTATTGGTCAAAATCAACGGGTGAATCGTTATTGGCGTTATCAGATAGTGATCTGATAATCACGAAAGGCACTTCATGCTGATAGCAAACCTGAGCAATGGCTGCCGCTTCCATTTCGCATGCGGCCATGGTCGGAAAGTTTTTGAGCATTTGCGCTGTGCGGGTGCTGTCGCAAATAAAACTGTCACCTGTGCAAATCAAGCCATCAATCGCTTGTACCTGGCCAAGGCTGGCTACGGCACGGTGCGCTGCGGCAACTAAATCTGCATCCGGCGTAAAGGCGGCAGGCTGCTGAGCCATCTGGCCGATTTCATAGCCAAATGCCGTGACATCCACATCGTGGTGACGTACTTCGGATGAGATGACGATGTCGCCAATCGATAAATGATCCACAAAGCCACCCGCAGAGCCAGTGTTGATAATGGCTTCAGGCTGATATTTAGCGATTAATAGCGTGGTGGCGATGCTGGCAGCGACTTTGCCAATGCCAGAGCGGGTGACGATCACTTGATGATCTGCCAGAGTGCCGCTGTAAAAATCGATCCCGGCTACAGTTTCTTTGCTGCTGTTTTCAAGCGAAGCAATTAGATGGGCCACTTCGGGCTCCATTGCACCAATAATTCCAATCTTCATTTTATTTTCTGACTTACAAAAAACGCGCGCGGCAAGGTGGCGGATAATGCCTCAGGCCAAGACATATGCCAAATGAAATAATCACTTTTCGGCTAAAAGTAATATTTGCTGCGATGGTTTTGAGATTTGTGGAGGATAAAGCAGAAAACAATTTAAAACTGTTTTCTGCACATATGGATCAGGCTAAGCGCTGACGAATAAACTGCCCGATCGCCTGGATTTCCGGCATGCACACTGAATGCTGCATCGGCCATGTTTGCCAGCTGATGCTAAAGCCCAGCCCGCTGAGCGTGTCTTTTGCGGCCACGCCAAGAGCAAGGCCTACAACAGGGTCGGCACTGCCGTGTGCGGCAAAGATGGGGGTGTTCTGGTTGCTGAGCCCGGCTTGGATTAACTCAGGCGCAGGCAGGTATGTGGATAGCGCCACAATCCCGGCCAGTTTTTCCGGGTGCAGCGTGCCCGCCGTATAGGCAATCGCGCCGCCTTGTGAAAACCCCGCCAGAATAATGCGATCACTCGGCACACCGCGCTGATTTTCACGCGCAATCAGGGCGCGGATCATTTCTACCGACACATTGACGCCGGCCACATCGGCCTGACGGCTGATTTGATCGAAATGCAGAATATCGTACCAAGCCCGCATGACGTAGCCGTTATTGCAGCTGATCGGCATATAGGGCGCGTGCGGAAACACAAAACGTACGGCTAAATCTGCCGGTAGCTGAAAATCAGGCACAATGCCCGCAAAATCATTGCCATCCGCGCCAAGACCATGCAGCCAAATAACGCTGGCGGTGGGCTGATCGGCGGTTTCAATTTCTACGCAGGGTAGTAATTCTGCATTGCTCATGATTTGTTCCTTGTTGTTATCGTGCAGGTGCTCAGGGCGCTGTTTATGGCGCTCGGCTGCGTATTTCAAACCACTGTTTATTGGGCTTTAATGGCGGATTTGGGTCTGAAACTGGCAACGATGGCTGCATGGGTTTCGATATAGGGGCCGTCTAACAGCTGAATGCAGTAGGGCACTGCGGCAAAAATGCCGTTGACCAAAACTTTGCCGTTTTCGTCTTTCACGCCTTCCAGCGTTTCTTTGATCGATTTAGGCTGGCCTGGCAGATTTAAAATCAGGCACTGTTTACGAATCACGCCCACCTGACGGCTAAGAATAGCCGTGGGCACATAATGCAGGCTGATTTGGCGCATTTGTTCGCCAAAGCCTGGCATGATGCGATCTGCAATCGCCAGCGTAGCGTCAGGCGTTACATCACGTAGCGCGGGGCCGGTGCCGCCCGTGGTTAAAATTAGGTGACAGCCCTCGGTATCGACCAAATCTTTCAGTGTGGCTTCGATCAGCGCTTGCTCATCGGCAATCAGGCGGCTGATGGTGTGATGCGGGCTGCTCAGCGCCTGATCCAGCCATTCTGCTAAGGCGGGAATGCCGAGATCCTGATAAACGCCGCTTGAAGCACGGTCAGAAATAGAAACAAGTCCGATTTTTACCGTATTTATCACTGGCTAAGTCCTGATATAACAATGCGATCACCCACTTTGAGAGTGAGCGAGTGGTAGTTGGCGATGATGTGCTCTGCATGACTGAGTTCTTGGGCGGAGTGCGATGAAGTGAGCGCAATCACCGGAATGCCCGCCGCTTGCGCCGATTGCACGCCGCTGAGTGCATCTTCAAAAGCCACGCACTGCTGAGGATCTAAACCAAACAGTGCTGCGCCTTTTAAAAAAGCTTCGGGGTGCGGTTTGCCATGCGTGACATCGTCTGCTGAAATCAGCCTTGCTGGCGCAGGTAGGCCCGCATAAGTTAATTTCGCTAAGGCGATTTCGCGCGGGGCGGAGGTCACAACGGCCCATTGATCTGGGCGAAGCTGTGCCAGAAAATCCGCAGCACCGTCAATGGCCACCGTGCCATCTAAGCTGCGAGCTTCTTCTTTAAGTAATTCGACCACTTCGGCCGCTGCATCAAGATGCGGAGCGACAAGGGCAATCGTCTCTATGCCACGTCGTCCGTGCACATGCTGCATGACCAAATCGGGGTCTAAATGTTGGCGAACAGCCCATCGTCGCCACAGCCCTTCAATACAAGGGGTTGAATCAACTAAGGTGCCGTCCATATCGAACAGCAGTGCGGTGCATTCGATTTGCCAAGTCATTTATTCTTCGTCTTCTTCTGTATTGGATACTTCAAGGCCGGGTAGTGCTGGCTCTGGAATATATTGTTTGATGAGCTTAAATAACTCGCGGAACGCTTTGGCTGGTTTTTGCTGCTCGCGCTCTTTTAAAGCATTGCGAACGAGCTGGCGCAGCTGTTGAATTTCTACTGTTGGATGCTCGGTCACGAAATTTTCAATGACTTTAGGGTCGGCCAGCATGCTTTCACGTAAACGCTCTAAGCGATGTAACCAAGCGCTGTGCTTGTCAGAAAGGCCTGCTAATTTAGCCAGTAGCTCGTTAATTGGCTCTGGATCGACATCACGCATTAGCTTGCCGATAAATTGCTTTTGTCTGGCCGTCGCGCCATTTGCGGTGATTTTTTTCGCCGCAATAATGGCGTCATAAAGCCGTTCTGGTAGCTTGAGCGTGGCCAGTTGCTTTTTATCCAGCGGGATCAGTTTTTCGCCGAGTTTTTGCAGGGCAGTCATTTCTGACTTCATTTCTGTTTTGCTGACGTACTCGATATCGTCGTCAGGAAGGTCGTGTTTTGGTCTTGCCATGATAGGGCTACTTGCTTGCAAAACCGGTATGATACCAAAGACTGCCTCTTTTTCTGTCATAGAGTGCATAGAAAAAAGAACAGAGGCCAAAGATTTGCTTATACAGAGGGGCCTTGCCCCTTCAGAATTATTTATTTCGCCGCCACTTATGTTGCCGGTGTGCTTTATAACAACGAACCGCTAAACAGGAAATGAACTGTGTCCGAATTTAGTTTTGATCAGCAAGAATTATGTGATTTAGCCTCCATGGTGCTCGAGCAGGCGAAAAATCAAGGCGCAACAGCCTGCGATGTGGATGTGTCTGAAGGCTATGGGCAAAATGTATCGGTGCGTCTGGGTGAAGTAGAAACCATCGAATACAACCGCGATAAAGGGGTAGGCGTTACCGTTTATCTGGGCCAGCAAAAAGGCCATGCCAGCAGCAGTGATTTTTCGCCTGATGCGATTAAAGAAACCGTCAGGGCAGCGCTGGCCATTGCCCGCTTTACAGCAGCAGATTCTTTTGCAGGCTTGCCGGATGCAGACCGGTTGGCAACGTCTTTTCCGGATTTCGATTTATACCATCCATGGGATTTATCGGTAGAAGGCGCAATTGCACTGGCAACAGAGTGTGAAAACGCGGCTCGTAGTGTGGATGCGCGCATCAGTAATTCGGAAGGAGCATCGGTTTCTACCGGGGCGAGCCGTTTTGTATATGCCAATTCCTTAGGCTTTATGGGTGCAGAGCGCAGCTCACGCTATAGTCTTTCAGCTGCGGTGATTGCCGAAGATGAATCGGGGATGCAGCGCGATTACTGGTACAGCTCGGCCAGATCTCCTGAAGACCTGGATTCGGCGGTTGCTGTGGGAAAGCGTGCAGGCGAGCGTTCTTTGCGCCGCCTTGGTGCCCGTCGCGTAAAAACGGGCGAATATCCGGTGTTGTTTGAAGCACCGGTGGCTTCCGGCTTGATCGGCACTTTTGTGCAAGCTGTCAGCGGCAGTAGCCTTTATCGCAAATCCAGCTTTTTGCCTGACAGCCTAGGGCAGACTGTTTTTGCGCCTTGTGTCAGCATTAAAGAAGATCCCTTCCTTAAAAAAGGCATGAGCAGCGGTGCATTTGATGCAGAAGGCGTGGCCACCGTGGCGCGTGATGTGGTCAGCCAGGGCGTGCTAAATGGCTACTTTTTATCTAGCTATTCCGCACGCAAATTAGGCATGCGCACCACCGGTAATGCAGGCGGCGCGCACAATCTGATCGTTGCGCCCACGCATACCTTTGCTCAGCTATTGGCAGAGTTGGGCACAGGCTTGTTTGTGACTGAATTGCTTGGCCACGGTACTAATATGGTGACGGGTGATTATTCCCGTGGTGCTGCAGGCTTTTGGGTGGAAAACGGCGTGATTCAATACGCGGTAGAAGAAATCACCATTGCTGGTAATTTACGTGACATCTTTAAAAATATTGTGGGTATTGGTGATGATAGTCAGCCATGGTCCAGCCGCAAGGTGGGCTCGATTTTAGTGAGTAAGATGACGGTTGCTGGCGAGTAAGCGATTTGTCGAAGGCGGAAGAGGGTAAGCATAAGACCTTCTTCCGCCATTTTTTTGCCTGCAAAATAAGCTATGGCTTGGTAAAGGCGCCGCACAGGGGGAGTCAAATGAGCACAATTTATGGCAAGCCTGCCTATTGGGACCAAGCCACAGCTGAGTTGTCTGCCGCCGATTCCGTGATGGCTGGTTTAATTGCCCGCTATCCAGATATCAGCCTAGAAGGGCGTGGCGAGGTGTTTCACACTCTAGCTCGTGCCATTGTCGGCCAGCAAATCTCCGTAAAAGCGGCGGATTCGGTCTGGTCGCGTTTTGCGGCTCATTTACAAAAAATTGAAGCTACGCGCGTGCTGGAAAGTAGTGTGGAGGAATTGCGCGCCTGTGGCTTATCCGCCCGCAAAGTGGAATATCTTTATGATTTAGCAAGGCACCAGCAGGCTGGCCTGCTGGATGTGGCACTTTGGCATGATCTGGATGATGAGGCGGTCATTGGCAGGTTGGTCGATATTCGCGGCATAGGCCGCTGGACCGCAGAGATGTTTCTTATCTTTTACCTGCTCCGTCCCAATGTGCTGCCGCTGGACGATATCGGCCTGCTTAAGGCGATTGCGCTGCTTTACCACAACAATGAAAGACTGCCGCGAGGTATTATCTGTGACTTGGCGCAAAAATGGCAGCCCTGGCGCACCGTCGCCACATGGTATCTGTGGCGCAGCTTAGATCCGGTGCCAGTGGAGTATTAGGGGGGGGGGGCTTTAGATGCAGAGCGCGGTAAGAGCACAAAGTATGCAGAGAAAAAAGCTGAAAAATCTAAGGTATGAAAGTTATTGATCTGTATTTCTCTCAGGCTTTCTCCGTGTTCTGCCTTTAAACTCCGTACGCACTGTTTATGCAGATCTTTCTAGTCTTTCTGCCCTTATTAAAAAAGCCTCACTCAAACGGTAAATCCAGTGACAGCGAAATCAGGCTGGATTCGATGAGCTCGTCCAGCAAAAAAGTAAAATCTGCTGCTGCACCTGAGGTGGGGGCAAAGTCGAAGATGTTTGCGCCGCTGCCCACTGCCGCAGAGAGCGCTTCTTGCTCTCTGATTCGGGTTTTAAGCACTTCTCCAGGGAAGTGTTTGATTAGCTGGCCTGCTACGGTTTCTGATGTGATTTGCCCAGGCGTGTAGCGGTTGATCAGAAAGCGCCTTGGCTTTCTGGCCTGAAACTTTTCAAGTCCTTTTAGTGTTTGTGCTAGCTGTACTGCGCCGTTCAGGGCCAGGTATTCGGCGGCAACGGGGGCAAGAATGATGTCGGCAGCAAACATGGCAGAAAAAGACAGCACGCCCAGCGTGGGGGTGCAGTCAATAATGATGGGCAGGCCATAGCCCGAAAGCATTTCTGCTGTCAGTGCCAGCTTCAGCCGCCATACATGATCTTTGTGGCGGGTAAGCTGCGCGTCTACTTTTCCCAGCTCTAAATGAGAGGGCACAAAGTTAATGCCGTCATCTCTTGTAATAATTAAATCAGATAGTGTGCTTGCGCCCTGAAAGAAGCGATAAATGCTTTGGCTGCTTTTAGGTTTTATGCCGTAGAGCGAGGTGAGGTGAGCTTGTGGGTCTAAATCAATCACCAGCGGCTCTACGCCATTTTTGGCGATGGCGGCGGCTAGGTTGGCGCTGACGGTGGTTTTACCAACGCCACCTTTTTGATTGAAAACGACAATAACCGTCATAAATCTCACCGCGGTGATGAATGGAGTGGTGGGCAAGCCGATCTGTATAGGTCGCTTGGGCTTGCTAAAAGTTGCTGTGCGATTCTAACTCGAAACACTGTTTTAAAGCAGGGTGACAGGACTACTTAAGCAAATACTAAGGTTTCTGATGCTTGAAAACCGGCGGGCAAACGGCTCTTTTTTTGCAGGCAAGACTGCTAAACTCATTAAAACACCCGCGCCGGGTTTGAATTTAGCTGATTTAGTGTGCGATGCAGCATTTTTTTATGACATGGAACAAAGATCGTGCTCAAGGTGTGAAAGTTGCCGACCTAAATGCGGCGCAATGTTCTACATTGACGGCCTTCGCGGGCATCCTGTTTTATTAGATGCATGCCCGCCAGCCTTACACCCCTTATTTGATGTGTTTTTTAGTAGCAAAGTTTGTTACGTGCTGAGGATGATATATGCAAACCTTTTTTGTGGCTCCAACCCGACAAAATGTCGGCCTTACTTCGGTATCTTTAGGTGTGGTTCGCGCTTTACAACACCAGGGTCTGAAAGTGGGATTTGTAAAGCCGGTTTCACAAGAGCCGCAGGGTATTGAGCGCTCTACGCATTTTGCCTCACAAATTTGCCAGATTGAATGCCCGCAGTCTTTGTCGATTGCTCAGGTCATTGCCCGCGTATCTGCAGGGCAAAATGACGAATTATTAGAAGATATTGTCAGCCTGTGTATGGGCGCTGCGCATGGCGTGGATGTATTGGTCGTTGAAGGTATGCATTTGGATCCAAGCAATGCATTTACCGCCAGATTAAATAATGAAGTAGCCCGCAGCTTGCAGGCCGAAGTGATTTTGGTGGCCAATGCGCGCGCAACGGGTGCGGTGGCGGAATCGCGCCTTGCGGCCAGTCAGCTGAAGAATGAAGGCTGCAAAGTGGCCGGTGTGATCTTCAATAAAGCCACCGCGCAGTTTGACGCGGCTTCTGTGCAATACGAGCTGGATGGTATTCCATTGTGGGGTTTTATTAAGTTTGATCCGGCCTTGCTTGCGCCGCGCACCTTAGATATTGCCCGTCATTTGAATGCAGAAATCCTGATTGAAGGCGATATTGCAAACCGTCGTGTGCTAGAGACCGTGGTGGCGGCTCGTTCTGTTCCTGAAGTGATTGAGCGCTTGAAAGCAGGGGCTTTGGTGGTAAGTGCCGGGGACAGGGATGATGTGATGCTGGCAACTGCTCTGGCCGCTAGCCAGGGCGTGCAACTGGCCGGACTGCTGCTGACGCATTCCAGCCAGCCGGACAGCCGTATTCTGGAATTAGCGCGTCAGGCCTTAACAAGTGGTATTCCGGTGATGCGTACGGACAGCGACAGCTTTAATACTGCTATTCGTATTACCCAATTGCCACCAGCAGTAGCCACCGACGACAGCGAGCGCATGAATCTGGTGCTGGACGCCGTATCCGAGCAAATCGATATGGCCATGCTGATGAATGCGGTGCAAGTGCCGCCATCCACACGGATGTCGCCTCCGGCTTTCCGCTATCAGCTCATCCAAAAAGCGCGCTCAGTGCGTAAAACCGTGGTCTTGCCTGAGGGTGAAGAGCCACGCACTATTCGCGCGGCCATTATTTGTGAAGAAAAAGGCATTGCTCACTGCGTCTTGCTGGGTAAACGCGCCACCATCGAAGCCATTGCCGCTGCGCAGGGTGTGATGCTGCCAGAAAGTCTTGAGATTCTGGATCCGGATGTGATCCGTGCCGAGTATGTAGAGCCGATGGTTGAGCTGCGTAAGAGCAAGGGCCTTACTCCGGGCCAAGCATTACAGCAACTTGAAGATACTGTTGTGCTGGGTACCATGATGCTGGCCGTGAACAAGGTGGATGGCCTAGTATCTGGCGCGATCCACACCACAGCAAGTACGGTGCGACCTGCGTTGCAGCTGATCAAAACTGCGCCTGGCTCGTCGATTGTGTCTTCGGTCTTCTTTATGCTGATGCCGGAGCAGGTATTGGTTTACGGCGATTGCGCGATTAATCCTAATCCGAATGCAGTACAGCTGGCCGAAATTGCCAAGCAAAGTGCGGATAGTGCACGTGCATTTGGTGTAGATCCTAAAGTAGCCATGATCAGCTACAGCACCGGTAAATCTGGTGCGGGGGCCGATGTGGATAAGGTACGCGAAGCCACCGAGCTGGCCCGTAGTAGCTACCCTGATCTGGTGCTGGATGGCCCGCTGCAGTACGACGCAGCATCGGTATCCGAAGTGGCCGCACAAAAAGCGCCAAGCAGCACTGTGGCAGGTAAGGCAACCGTGTTTGTATTCCCTGATCTGAATACAGGTAACACCACGTACAAGGCTGTACAACGTAGCGCCCATGTAGTGAGTGTTGGCCCTATGCTGCAAGGCTTGCGTAAACCGGTAAATGATTTGTCACGCGGTGCTTTGGTGGATGACATTGTGTTTACCATTGCGCTGACCGCCATCCAGGCGCAAAACCTAGCTGCGTAATCAATTTGCCAGAGACAAAACCGGGCCGTGTGCCCGGTTTTTTTATGCCTGAACCCGTGTATTGGCGGGCGTGTAGCTGTTTTTTTGCTCGGAGAGTGTCGTTTTTAGAGGGGTGTTCTGGTCGGTGGGCTGTTGCCCGCATTGATATTGTAAAAAGTTGTGCGTGTATTTATCGCGATTAAGTTGAACCGCGTGCATTGGCTCAAGTCAGATTTGGGATTTGATAAAATAAGATAATCGTAATCTGTTTAAAAGTAGAATGGGTCCGGTAGAAAGATTTGTTCTGTGTAATCCCAATGAAAAAAATGGAGACGCCCCAATGAGCCGTCGACGTATGCCCTATTTGCCCGAGTTTATTGCACCAACCCGCCATACCGATCCGCTTGAAGCCCTTGCACAGGTGCGTTTGATTTATGAAAGCAGCGTGACGCATTTGCGCGATGCCATGCAGCGTTTTGTGGCCGGTGAAGCTTTGCCGGGTCATGTTCGGGCTTATTATCCTTTTGTAAGAATCCAAACCGATACCGTTGCAAGGCTCACCAATGAGAGTGCGCATCTGAGCTATGGCTTTGTGGCGGGGCCGGGCAGCTTTGAAACCACCTTAACCCGCCCTGATCTTTACGATAAATACTATCTTGAGCAATTTACGCTGCTCTTGCAAAGCCACAGAAATGAGCTGGAAGTCGGCGTAAGCACCCAGCCCATGCCGGTGCATTTCTCTTTTGCCGAACACGATCATATTGAAGGCACGCTCACTGCAGAGCGCCGCCAGCTGATGCGCGATATGTTTGATCTGCCTGATTTATCTGCCATGGACGATGGCATTGCCAATGGCACTTACGAGCCTAAGCCTGGTGAGCCAGAGCCGCTGTCTTTGTTTACCGCCGCCAGGGTTGATTACTCCCTGCACCGCTTGCGCCATTACACGGGCACGGTGCCCGAGCATTTTCAGAATTTTGTACTGTTTACCAATTACCAGTTTTACATTGATGAGTTCGTGCGGCTTGGGCATGAATGCATGCAAGACCCGGATAGCGAATACATTGCCTTTGTAGAGCCGGGCAATGTGATCACCCGCCGTATTGGCCTTGCTGCCGAAGCCATTGATGCACTGGGCGCAGCACCACCGCGCTTGCCGCAAATGCCCGCTTACCATCTGATCCGTGCAGATAACACAGGGATCAGCATGGTGAATATCGGCGTTGGCCCTGCCAATGCCAAAACCATTACCGATCATATTGCCGTATTGCGCCCTCATGCATGGATCATGCTGGGCCATTGCGCTGGCCTGCGTAATTCCCAGCAAATGGGCGATTACGTGCTGGCGCACGGCTATGTGCGTGAAGATCATGTGCTGGATGAGGATTTGCCACTTTGGGTGCCGGTGCCAGCATTGGCTGAAATTCAGCTTGCCTTGGAAGCGGCCGTTTCACAAATCACCGAAATGAAAGGTGCCGAGTTAAAAAGCATTATGCGTACCGGTACCGTGGCCAGCACCGATAACCGCAATTGGGAATTGCTTCCCGATAATCGCCCGCAGCGCCGCTTTAGCCAAAGCCGTGCCATTGCGCTGGATATGGAAAGCGCCACCATCGCCGCAAACGGCTTCAGGTTTCGCGTGCCTTATGGAACGCTGCTCTGCGTGAGTGATAAACCGCTGCACGGCGAGATTAAACTCCCCGGTATGGCGAATCACTTCTACCGCGAGCGGGTTGATCAGCACTTGCGAATTGGTATTCGGGCCATGGAGCTGCTGCGCGATCAGGGCGAAGGCCAGCTGCATAGTCGTAAGTTAAGGAGTTTTGCTGAGGTGGCGTTTCAGTAGAGTGAATGCAGGGTGGGTACTCTTTGGTGCCTACCCTGTTTTAATGCTGAGGGGGTGCCCCTGTAGCTAACCCGCTGTACAGGATTTTGGCTTTGATGTTAAAGCTTG
The DNA here is from genome assembly GCF_900451195.1 of Iodobacter fluviatilis. Lineage (NCBI taxonomy): Bacteria > Pseudomonadati > Pseudomonadota > Betaproteobacteria > Neisseriales > Chitinibacteraceae > Iodobacter > Iodobacter fluviatilis. The sequence goes on along the minus strand of NZ_UGHR01000001.1, from coordinate 2,583,293 downwards.
GTTTGCAAAGCTGGGCAGTTATTGAGAGAAAATATGATTATCAATCAATTAAGTACTATGCCTGACGAGCACATAGAGTTGTGGAAGGCCAAACTGTCCTCCTGTCGATCTGTTAGCGCATTGCTGCGTGACTTGACAAAGGAATACGCTGCCTCCAGGAATGATGCGGGTGCCATGCTGTACTCAATATTTGACCATTTCTCGATGGATGAGTTGGGGTACATATGGAAGTGGGACTTCGAGCGAAGTGGAGTAGGGCTAACGGATGAGCGAGTAGACCAACTTCTTGCTCACTTACTTGCGAAGGAATCGGAGGGCTAGTTAGCTATGGTCAACCCGCGCTGACCAAACAGTGCCATAGTTTCGAATCACGTTTCGTACAGGCAATAAAAAGGGTCTGCCAACGCAGACCCTTATCCTTACAAAAATCCAAGAACTACAGAGCTTCTGCCGCGTAATCCGCCAGTCTGGATCGCTCACCCCGTGTCAGGGTGATGTGGCCGGAGTGCTCCCATGTTTTAAAGCGATCGACTACATAAGTCAGCCCTGAGCTGCCCTCAGTCAGGTAGGGGGTGTCGATCTGGCTGATATTACCTAGGCACACCACCTTGGTGCCGGGGCCGGCGCGGGTGATGAGGGTTTTCATTTGCTTGGGCGTTAAGTTTTGCGCCTCGTCGATAATCAGAAATTTCTTGAGGAAGGTGCGGCCGCGCATAAAGTTGAGCGATTTTACTTTAATGCGTGAGCGGATTAAATCGCGCGTGGCGGCGCGCCCCCAATCACCTGCTTCGGCATCCGATTGGTTGAGTACATCCAGATTGTCTTCCAGTGCGCCCATCCACGGCATCATTTTTTCTTCTTCGGTACCGGGTAAGAAGCCGATGTCTTCTCCTACAGGCACCGTGACGCGGGTCATGATGATTTCGCTGTAAATCTTGGACTCCAGTGTTTGCGCCAAGCTTGCTGCAAGCGTGAGCAGGGTTTTACCTGTACCCGCCTGGCCAAGCAGGGAGACAAAATCAACGTCGGGATTCATGAGTAGATTGAGGGCGAAATTTTGTTCGCGATTGCGGGCGACAATGCCCCAGATGGCGTTTTTTTGGTGGCTGTAGTCTTTTAAGCTTTCAATTAGCGCCGTTTTGCCTTCCACGTTGATGACACGAGCCGACAAAGGTGTGTCGCCAGCCTGATAGAGTAGCTGGTTAACGTAAAGCTCGGCACAGTCCGGGCCTTTTATTTTCCAGTAGCTGCGGCCGCCTTCTTGCCAGCTTTGCAGATCTTTACCGTTGCGCTCCCAAAATTTTTGGTTAATTTCACGCATGCCGGTATATAGCAGATCGGTGTCTTCTAAAACTTTATCGTTAAAGTAGTCTTCTGCCGCCAGCCCCATCGCCCGCGCCTTGATGCGCATATTGATGTCTTTGGAAACTAGGATTACTTGGCGTGAAGTGTGCATTTGTTGCAGATGGTGGACAACGCCCAGAATTTGGTTGTCGGCCTTGCCCATGGGGAGCTGGGCGGGTAGTACGCTGGTAATGGCTTCGGTTTGCATAAATAGCCGGCCCAGCGCTTGCCCCTTGCTGGCAGTATCAAGCAGTACGCCGTTATGCAGGTCAGATTCTTTGCCGGAAATCAGCTCTTCCAGAAAACGGCTGGCTTGCCGGGCATTACGGGCGACTTCGGAAGTGCCTTTTTTGTTGTTGTCGAGCTCTTCTAAAGTCATCATCGGTAGAAAGAGATCGTGCTCCTCAAATCGGAACAAAGAGGTGGGGTCGTGCATTAAAACATTGGTATCCAGAACGAAGAGCTTGGTGACACTCGGTGCTTTGCGCTTGCGGGTTGCCATGATGAACTCCTGGAACGGAAAAAGGTGGGCTGGGGTGAGTTGGACAAAACCTAAGCCTTGTGCGGCCTCACCCTGCAATGCAACTTAAAGCGTTTTTACAAACTCCAGTACTTCTGTTACATGACCCGGCACTTTCACGCCACGCCATTCTTTTGCGATTTCTCCTTCCTTGTTGATCACGAAGGTGCTGCGCTCAATTCCCCTTACATCCTTACCATACATCTTCTTTTGCTTCATGACATCAAAAGCAAGGCAGGCTGTCTCATCTGGGTCAGAAACTAACTCGAAAGGATATTCTTGCTTGGCTTTGAAGTTTTCGTGGCTTTTAATGCTGTCTCTGGAAATGCCAAAAACGAGGCATTGGGCGGCAAGAAATTCGGCATGATGATCGCGAAAATCACCGCCTTCGGTGGTGCAGCCCGGGGTGCTGTCTTTGGGGTAAAAATAGAGCACAAAGGCTTGGCCTTTCAGTGCGGTGGTATCGAAGTGCAGATTGGATGTGGTGGCGAGTTTTAATTCTGGACAAAGCTTGTTAGGCATCAAGAGAATCTCCTTAGTTGTGATGATTATAGATGCGTGGCAGATGCTCCGCAGCTACAATAGCCGCAAATATGTAATGGGGATGTGACAGTAATGAGTATCAAATCAGATAAGTGGATTCGTCGTATGGCCAGCGAGCACGGCATGATCGAGCCGTTTGTGCCAGGCCAGGTGAAGGAAGTAAACGGCGAACGTATTGTTTCTTATGGTACTTCCAGCTACGGCTACGATATTCGCTGTGCCGATGAGTTTAAAGTTTTTACCAATATTAACTCGACGATTGTTGACCCAAAAAACTTTGACGAAGGCAGCTTTGTGAATGTTTCTGGTAAGGGTTATTGCATCATCCCGCCAAATTCTTTTGCATTGGCGCGTACTGTTGAATATTTCCGCATTCCCCGTAATGCTTTAACGGTGTGTCTGGGTAAATCAACCTACGCGCGTTGCGGCATTATTGTGAATGTCACCCCGTTTGAGCCGGAGTGGGAAGGTTATGTGACGCTGGAGTTCTCTAACACCACGCCGCTGCCCGCTAAGATTTACGCCAACGAAGGCGTAGCGCAGGTTTTGTTCTTTGAAGCCGATGAAGATGACGTATGTGAAACCTCCTACCGCGATCGCGGTGGTAAATATCAGGGCCAGAGTGGCGTAACGTTGCCTAAAACCTGAGCTTTACAATTCTTTCCCGCAGGCCCGTATCCGTACGGGCCTGTTTTTTGATTAACGCACTAAGGATTGCCGATGAGCCCTCTTATCTCTGCTTCGCAATTACAAGAACAGCTGGCCGATGTGCTGCTGATTGATTGCCGTCATGATCTGGCTAATCCGCAGGCGGGGCGCTTGGCCTATGCGGAAGGCCATTTGCCAGGCGCATATTTCCTGCATCTGGATGACGATCTTTCCGGGCTTAAAACAGGGACGAATGGCCGCCACCCTTTGCCTGATCCGCAAGTTTTGGCGGATAAGTTGGCGAGTCTTGGGCTAAGTCGCAATCGCCATGTGGTGGCTTATGACGCACAGGGTGGAATGTACGCGGCCAGATTGTGGTGGCTGCTGCGTTGGTTGGGGCATGATCAGGTGCAGGTTTTGGATGGGGGAATGGCGGCCTGGCAGGGCAGAGTGGTTAGAGACTTGCCCGTGCCAGTTGCTGCCAAATTTGTTGCGGAGCTGCGCCCCGAGTTAAAGGTGGATGTAAAAGAGGTGCTGGAGAATATCCAAAGTGCTGTTTTTACCGTGGTGGACGCTCGTTCTCCTTCTCGTTTTATGGGAGAGGGCGAAACGCTGGATCCTGTGGGCGGGCATATCCCCGGTGCAATCAATCGTTTCTTTCAGAACAATGTGCAGGAAGATGGGCGTTTTAAGCCTGCCGAAGTACTTAGGGTTGAATGGTTGTCATTATTGGCAGGAGTGGATGTAAGTCAAACAGTGCAACAATGCGGCTCAGGTGTCACTGCTTGCCATAATCTGCTGGCGTTAGAAGTGGCTGGGCTTCGTGGTGCGAGGCTCTATGCAGGTTCATGGAGTGAGTGGTGTGCTGATGCGACAAGGCCGGTTGTGGCCCGGCTTGAGTAATCCTTGACGTGGCATAAGGTGATAGATATCCCGTCGGTAAAAACACCGGCGGGTTTTTTCTTGCTTTTTTATATATAAAATAATATTATGTATTTATATATTTTATAAAGGAAGAGAAAATGAGCTCCAGTTACAAAGCCGTCGTGAATGACATCAGCGCTCAGCTTACTCAAATGAATAAAGCGATTCCGGCAACGATGGCGGGGTTTGGGCAAATGGCCAAAGCCACTCATGGTGATGGTGCGCTAGATAAAAAAACCAAGGAGCTGATCGCAATGGCCATCGGCATCGCCGCACGTTGTCAGGGTTGCTTGGGGTTTCATGCCAAGGCCTGCGTCAGCATGGGTGTGACTCGGGCCGAGTTTATGGAAATGCTGCAAGTCGCTATTTATATGGGGGGCGGCCCCAGTGTAATGACAGGGGCAGAGGCTTTGCAGGCGTACGAGGAGTTTGGCGGGGAAAAAGCAGCTTAATTGCTGAAGGAATGCCCAGAAAAAACGGCTTTGAATGAACTCAAAGCCGTTTTTTATGCCCGGTTTATTGGGGTGGTTTGGGCCATCTTTCTGTGCTTGTGGTGGCGCGTAACCAGCCACGCAAAATATCGACTTCTTCGCGCTCCAGATTGGCGCGGGTAAACATGCGCCGCATTCTGGGCATCAGGCGCTTTGGGGCGTCGGGCTTAAGAAAACCAATCGTGCTTAGCGTTTCTTCCAGATGGGTAAAGAAATGCTCCATCGCATCGTGGGTGGCGCTGTCACGACTTTCGGCAAGATAGGACACATCGTCAGCAAGGGTCGCGAAGATTTCGTAAGCGAATACTTGCACCGCTTGCGCTAAATTCAGGCTGGAGTAATCCGGATTGGTAGGGATGGTGGCCATACGGTTGCAAAGCAGCACTTCGTCTATCGTCAGGCCAGACATTTCCGTGCCAAAAACCAGCGCAATATCGTGGCCCGCCTGGATGGTCTGAATAATTTCTGGCGCAAGCTGTCTTGGGGTTTGTAGCGGGTGGGCGAGTTCTCTGCGGCGTGCGGTCAGGGCAATTTGCAAAGTCGTGCCCGCAAGTGCTTCTTCCATGCTACCAACCACAGTAGCGGTATTAAGCACATCGTCAGCATTACTGGCTAAAGCGGTGGCTGTGTCCGATGGGAATTCTTTGGGGTTAATCAGATAGAGCTTGTTGATTCCCATGGTTTTCATGGCGCGGGCGGTGGAGCCGATATTGCCGGGGTGGGAGGTGTGAGACAGTACCACTCGAATACGAGAGAGGCATTCGGCAGGAGAATTGCGAGGAGTTTCTTGAGTCATTTTGAGAACACTTGTTTATTCATTTTGAGAGCACAGGTAGAATAGCGGCCAATCTTATATCGGGTAGCCCGAAATGGGTTGGAATGCGATTTTGATCCACACGAATATATACTGTGATTCATGCTGTGTCGCGTTTTTTAGGCCCTGTTGCGCTGCCCCGTTGGTCGATCTTTTACTTTTAATCAGGAATAGCCATGCATCCAATGCTCAATACCGCTGTGCGCGCCGCGCGCCGCGCTGCTTCTATCATTCAACGTGCGTCCAGTAATCTGGATCATTTAGCCGTTGAGAAAAAAGGTCATAACGACTTTGTATCCGAAGTAGACCGTGCAGCTGAACAAGCGATTATTGATACCATCCTCGAAGCGTATCCAACACACGCCATTATGGCCGAAGAGTCGGGTAACCGCGGTCAGTCAGAGTACACATGGATTATTGATCCATTGGATGGCACCACCAACTTCTTGCATGGCGTTCCTCAGTACGCGGTATCGATTGCTCTGGAACATAAAGGCGTGATTACCCAAGCCGTAGTATATGATCCTTGCCGCAATGATTTGTTTACCGCAACGCGTGGTGTGGGCGCTTACCTGAATGATCGTCGTATCCGCGTTTCTAAAGTACGTGAATTAACAGATGGTTTGATCGCCACTGGTTTTCCGTACACCCGCTTTGATCATCTTGAAAACTACATCAATATTTTCCGCGATATGACGCAAAAGTCTGCTGGCTTGCGTCGTCCGGGCGCTGCAGCCTTGGATCTGGCTTATGTGGCTTGCGGTCGTTACGATGGTTTCTTTGAATTTGATCTTAAAACAGTCGATATCGCTGCGGGCTCCTTGCTGGTACAAGAAGCGGGTGGTTTAGTGACTGATTTAAATGGCGAAGAAGGCTTCTTGCAATCTGGTGATATTCTGTGCGGTACGCCACGCGTATTCGGCCAGATGTTGTCGGTCATTCGTCAGCACAATAAATAATTAACGCGTATTTCTTAGCGTTTTTAAAAAAAAGCGTCATCTCTGGTGACGCTTTTTTTATGGCTGACGGTTATTTTGCCGTTAGCTCGCGTGGACTTGCCGTTGCCCTGATTGGATAATGGCGGCCATATGATTAGAAGTGTTTTTTTTGAATTGATATTTCAGCAAGGGAATACAAAAATGGCGGAAAAAAAACCAAGCGCTAGCGCCAAACCAACGCACACGCCATTTATGCAGCAATACCTGCGTTTAAAGAGTGATCACCCGGATAAGCTGCTTTTTTATCGCATGGGTGATTTCTACGAATTGTTCTTTGATGATGCAGTTCGTGCAGCCAAATTACTCGATATCACACTGACCACCCGTGGCCAAACTGCGGGTGAGCCGATTCGCATGGCGGGTGTGCCTTATCACGCGGCAGAGCAATATCTGGCCCGCCTCGTCAAAATGGGCGAATCGGTGGCGATTTGCGAGCAAGTGGGTGAAGTCACCGGCAAGGGGCCGGTTGAGCGCAAAGTCATGCGTGTGGTCACGCCGGGCACCCTGACTGATACCGCTTTGCTCGATGTAAAAACCGAGAATCGATTGCTGGCGCTGAGTTTCTCGCGTGGAAAGATGGGGATGGCTTGGCTATCGCTTGCCTCAGGTGATTTTGCCCTGATGGATAGCACGGCAGATAAGCTGGCTTCAGAATTAGAACGCTTGCGCCCGGCTGAAATCCTAGTGGCCGACGATGCAGGCCTGGCTTTGTTTGATCAGGCCAGCGCTGTGGTGCGTAAATTGCCGCCCTGGCAATTTGAAAGCGCGGCTGCGGTGCGTAATTTATCCCGTCATTTTGAGACGCACGATTTAGCAGGTTTTGGTGTGAGTGAAGGCATGCTGGCACTTGGCCCGGCAGGTGCTTTGCTGGAATACGTTCGCAGCACGCAGGGCGGCGCATTGCCCGTGTTGGCTGGCCTACGTTGTGAGTCGCAAAGCCAATATATTGAGCTAGATGCCGCCACGCGCCGTAATCTGGAAATCACCGAAACGATTCGTGGTGAAAGCTCGCCGACTTTATTTTCCCTGCTTGATCAATGCGCCACCGGCATGGGCTCACGCCTGCTGCGGCACTGGTTGCATCACCCGCTTAGATCCAGTAGCAAAATTATGCAGCGGCAAAATGCCATTGCGGCACTGCTGGCAACGGCTTCGTTTGAGCCCATTCATGCAGCTTTGGATTGCGTGGCGGACGTGGAGCGGATTACCGCCCGTATTGCTTTATCTAGCGCAAGGCCGCGTGATTTATCTAGCTTGAGGGATAGTCTGGCGGCGTTGCCTGCCCTGATTGCGGTATTGCCGCAGGATGATTTCTTTGCGTCGCTAGGTAAAGCATTATCGCCTGATGCGCAGATTCTGAGCTTGCTGAGTGCCGCTATTCAGACCGAGCCCTCTGTGGTGCTGCGCGAAGGCGGCGTGATTGCCGATGGCTATAGCAGTGAGCTGGATGAGCTGCGTACCATCCAAACCCATGGCGGTGAGTTCTTGCTGGAGCTGGAAGCGCGTGAGCGTGAACGCACGGGCATTCCTACGCTGCGGGTCGAGTACAACCGCGTTGCAGGCTATTTTATCGAGATTACGAACTCCTATTCAGGGGCCGTGCCAGACGATTATCGTCGTCGTCAGACCATGAAAAACGCCGAGCGTTATATAACGCCCGAGCTGAAATTATTTGAAGATAAGGCTTTAAGTGCAAAAGAGCGGTCCTTGGTCTTAGAAAAAGCACTTTATGATGATTTGCTGCAGCGTTTACAGCCCTATTTGGGCGCTTTACGTTTGGCTGCGCAAGCTTTAGCAACGGCCGATGTGCTCGCCAGCCTTGCGGATCGTGCCGAACGTGGCAATTATATTGCACCGCAATTTGTGGAAGGCCAGCTTTTGCGTATCGAGGCGGGCCGTCATCCGGTGGTTGAAGCACAGATCGATGACTTTATCTCTAATAGCGTTGATTTCTCTGTGGCGCGCAAGCTGCTGTTGATTACCGGCCCTAATATGGGGGGTAAATCGACTTATATGCGGCAGGTAGCCCTGATTGTACTGCTGGCGCATGTGGGGAGTTTTGTGCCCGTACAGAGTGCCACCATTGGTAAACTTGATCGTATCTTTACCCGTATCGGGGCATCGGATGACTTGGCGGGCGGGCGCTCTACCTTTATGGTGGAAATGACCGAAACAGCCAACATCCTCAATAATGCCTCGGAAAATTCTTTGGTCCTGATGGATGAAGTGGGTCGCGGCACGTCTACGTTTGACGGTTTGGCGCTGGCCTGGTCAATTGCGAAAGCATTAATTGAGAAAAACCGCGCTTATACTTTGTTTGCAACTCATTATTTTGAGCTGACTCGTTTGGCGCAGGATTATCCCGTTGTCGCCAATGTCCATTTAGATGCTGTTGAGCATAAAGACCGCATCGTGTTTTTGCATGCGGTGCAGGAAGGCCCCGCTTCGCAAAGCTATGGTGTGGCAGTGGCTCAGCTAGCAGGGGTTCCAAAAGATGTTGTTCGTCAAGCGAGGAAAAAATTGCTCGAGCTGGAATCAAATAGTGTGCAGGGCGGCATGCAGGGCGATTTATTTGCTACGGCCAGCGTGATGCAAATCGAGCCCGAGCCTCATCCGCTTCAGGATGCCCTAGCTGGAATTGATCCGGATGAGTTGACCGCACGTGAGGCGCATGATCTGCTCTATCGCTTGTGCGCTTTGCTTTAGAATTGCTCAAAATGGCATTTTGTAGTATTTGATGTTGAAATGAGAACGAGATGCAAAAAAACTTTGTTTTTTGCTATGGGTTCCTATAATCAATTTGCCTTACTATGTGTGCTGTATTTTGAGTGTGAATTAATGATGAGCTGCCGGATGGTTATGAGAGTTTTACGTTTTTAACTAAGTATGATGCAAAAAATAGTAAGAATGTAAATTTTACCGGCTAGCATGTGATGCTGTTTGCTAATATTAATTGCTAAGCATAAATGCTTTTCCAATAGGGAGTAGCTGTGAATACGGTGTCGGAGTCTGCTGCAGTGAGTAGTGATCAACAAGGCAGTACTTTGCTTGAGATTGCTTCGTTATTATCCGATGGTTCGCCAGAAGAGGGGTTTTCTTTAACAGAATTAAACACGAAAGCGGCTTCCGAGCTGAAGCGTTTTGGTGATGATTTACAGTCTCACCTTGCGCTGATTGGGGTGACGGTTCCTCCTGCCTTGCAACTGCGGGGGGATAATAAGGGCGCAGTGTATGTGATCGGAGAACATGCTTTAAAAGCGGAAATTGAAAACTTTCTGAACAATAACACGCGTCTTTTGAAGTGGTATAAAGAAGTAGAAGTGATGCATGAAATCTTGCGAAGTACAGAATTAGACCACGGGCAAACACTGGAAGGGCAGGTGTTTAATTTGGGTTTAACCAGTTTGGGTTGCGTTGCATTTTTTTCAGTGCTGTAGTTTGTAATCAAGATGCCCGGCAGATTTATTTGATTAAAGCATTTTAAAATCAGCCGCTTGCTTGTTGTTAAGCCTTATGTTTTTATGCCAGAACAAAGAAGTTGAGTCAGCAGCCGCCGATAATTTTATCGGCGGTTTGCTATTGTGAGGCATGAATGCAGTGTAAGGCGCGTATTCAGGTTATAATCCTCTGTTTTTTTGGAAAGAAACGCACATGAAAACCACCCGATCACGTCGCCCCCAGCCCGCCATAGCAGAACGTAAGGCGAGCGAGCGCAGCGCGCAGGCTGCTGGTGCAGGCAAACGTACGGGTGGCAAAGCCACTGGTGAAGAATTCTCTACCCGTAATCCTGCTTATGCCAAACCTGCTGCGACGGGGGCAAATTCTCGCGGCGGCAAACCTGCCGGTGAGGCGGGGCGCAATCCTGCGTATGGTAAATCTGCTGTAACAGGTGCGAAGCCTCGTGGCCGCAATGCGGCAAGTGGTTTTGCTGAAGCAATGCCAGAGCAAAGCAGGGGTGGGCGCAGTGGACGAGGCGCGCCAAGCACGGCGGCAGCGGAATCGCGCATGCCCCGCGCGCCACGCTCTAAGCCTAATCCTCAGGGTGGGAAGGCAGAGCGCCCGACATTTGAAGCGTATAAGGCAGTTGCTGCTGCAAGTGCCGGCATAGCGCCTGAAGGTGAAGTACGTAAAACCAAATACAAAACCGTAAGCCGTGCGCGCCGTATGCAACTGCGCCAGGGCTCGGTACGCGAATTGCAAATGCAGAAAGAATTGCGTGAGCGTCGCGTTGCAACCACGGAAATCCCCGCCGAGCGCTTGCAAAAAGCCCTTGCCTTTACAGGATATGGCTCACGCCGCGCAATGGAAGACGCAATTGCTGCCGGTAAAGTGTCGGTTAACGGCAAAATTGCTGCCTTAGGTAGTAAGGTTAGCTTGGGCGACGAAGTTCGTTTTGATGGCAAAAAAGTGGTGCTGAAATGGCCTGACCGCCTGCCGCGTATTGTGATGTATCACAAACAAGAGGGCGAGTTGGTCAGCCGTGATGATCCGGAAGGCCGCGTGACTGTGTTTGATCGCTTGCCACGCCTGAAGTCCAGCAAATGGGTAGCGGTAGGGCGCTTGGATTACAATACCAGTGGCTTGCTGCTGTTCACTACATCGGGTGAGCTGGCCAATCGCATGATGCACCCAAGTTTTGAAGTTGAGCGTGAATACGCGGTACGTGTGTTCGGCGAGCTGACTCAGGAGCAAATCAACGAGATGCTTAAAGGCATTGAGTTGGAAGACGGTACGGCACACTTCGCACGTCTTGAAAGACGCGGCGGTGAGGGCTTTAACCACTGGTACCACGTTGTACTGAAAGAAGGCCGCAATCGTGAAGTGCGCCGGATGTTTGAGCATTTTGGCCTGATTGTCAGCCGTCTGATCCGCGTTCGTTTTGGTTCGATGACGCTGCCGGGCCGCTTGCGCCGTGGTCAGTTCCACGAGCTGACTGAGCTGGAAATTCTGGGCATTATGCGTTGGGCGGGTCTGAAAATTAATGGTCGTCAGGCGGACGAATAGGTTGTAGTGATGAGTAAAGCGTTTGTTCGGGAATCTGAAGCCGATGATGATGAAATTCCTGCTGAGCTGCGTGTTCCGGCAGGAAGTAAAAATTATATGACTCCGGGCGGCTGGCGGAAAATGAAAGCAGAATTTGCCCAGCTGGTGCAAAAAGAGCGCCCCGAACTGACGCAACTCATTAACTGGGCGGCCTCGAATGGCGATCGCTCAGAAAATGGTGATTATATTTATGGCAAAAGACGTTTGCGTGAGATCGACCGGCGCATTCGTTTTTTGACTAAACGCCTTGAATTAGCAGAAGTGATTGATCCGGAATTGCGCGAAGCCACCGATCAAATTTTCTTTAGTGCAACCGTGACTTACTTACGCGAAGATGGCCGTAGCGAAACTGTTTCTATTGTAGGTGTTGATGAAACCGATATGAAGCGCCATTACATCAGCTGGACATCGCCTGTGGCTAGGGCGCTGATTAAGGCTAGGGAAGGGGATGTGGTGGTCTTGCGTACGCCTGCCGGTATAGAAGAGCTTGAAATTACTGACGTTGTTTATCAGGCTTTAGAAACCGAGCAATCCAGCTTTTAAGTAAGTCGCTGAATTGGTACTTTGCACATTCATCGGCTTACGGTATCTTGTTTACCATGGATACCTTACGTCAATCCCGTGATAGTCTTTTTCGCCGCGTTTTTCGCAATATGGTCATGCGTATTGCCATCGCAGGCGTGCTGCTCTCTGCATTGAGCTATTACTGGAGTTACGTTAATTTCCAGGAAGAAGCCCTCTCCAATCTTGCCCAGTACATCACTGCCCGCAGCCAGCTAGAAAGCGAACTATTTATTCAGGCCGAAGCGAACACGAAAATTGTTCGGGATGAGTTTTTACGCCGCTATGTGTTACTGGGCAGCGAAGATCCCCGTCCGGCTTTTCATTCGCTGATTGCTCAGGATAAAGATGGAATGTGGAGGGTTAAGGTACAAAAAGACGATTTTGAGCGCAAAGCCACAATCGCCTTATTGCCTGATGCTAGGCAAACTCCTGCATTTATGCGGCAAGTTTTATTGGCTTATGATGTTTTATCTCAATATGGGCCGGCATTCAGAAATCGCTATTACGATACCTTTATTGATTTAAATGTTTCTAATGGCAGTTTAATGTATCTGCCTGATTTAAATTATGCCCGTAATGGATCAGTCGCTGATTTTTCAATTGATCTTGATACAGAGCTGGGTGCTACACCCGCAATGAATCCTGAAAGAAAAACCTTCTGGACGGGTATCTATTTTGACCGGCAGGCCTTGCGCTGGATGGTGTCCGTGGTCACGCCGCTTGATTATCTGGGGCGGTATATTGGTGGAATAGGCCAGGATGTTTTATTGGATCAGTTAATTGATCGTAATAATAAAATCAATATTCCGGGTACATATAATATTACGATGACTCGTCAGGGTTTATTAATTGCCCATCCCGATAAGATGGATAAAATCCATGCAAGTAAAGGTCGTTATACAGTTCAGCAAGATCCCGTATTAAAAGGTATTTTTGAGGCTACGCTCAGTGCGAGGAAGGGGGAGCGTTTTGTAGAAACTCCGGATGGCTTGAACTGGTTGGGCGTGGCGCCGATTGAAGGGGCAAACTGGCTGTTTGTGACTGTGTACCCTAAAAGACTATTGCAGGAAAAAGCAGCAAAAACCACGAGTGTGGTTCTTTTTCTGGGCGTGCTGGCCCTTTTGCTTGAGCTGGCTTTAATGGCCTTGGTATTAAAAAAAGATGTTGCACTGCCTTTGAAGAGATTGAAAAACGCAATTCATGCCGCTGCAGCAGGAAAACCCAGTAACGAGCTGGATTTAGAACGAAATGATGAATTGGGTGATTTGGCCCGCAATTTTGCAGAAATGTCACAAACCGTCAGCCTGCACAGGCAGCATTTGGAAACACTGGTTGAAGAAAGAACGGCTGAGCTTGCAACACGGAATCAGCAATTAGAAGTTCTGAATGATTCACTAACCCATTTAAATACAGAGAAAAATGAATTACTTGCTATTGCAGCTCATGATTTAAAAAACCCTGTGGCCAGTATTCAGGGTATGGCCCAGTTGATTGCTTTACGTTTAAATGAATGGCCCAGAGAAAAAATCCTCGACAGATTATCCGGTATTGGTTTGTTGGCTGATCGTACCCAATGTATTTTAAGTAACCTGCTTGATCATGAAGCTTTGGAGAGTGGCTCGGTACAAGTGAATATCGAGCCGCTTTGTTTACGTCAGTTATTAACCGAATTATTGTCAAGCTGGGAAGAACGGCTGGCAATTAAGCAGCAAAACTGCGTTCTGGGCCTGGGGGAATACCCTGTGCTAGCAGACCGGCAGGCGTTATGGCAGGTGCTGGATAATTTGCTTTCAAATGCCTCTAAATATGCGCCTCAGGGAAGTACCATACATTTAAGCAGCCAGCTTGATGGTCAGTTTGTTCGGGTGCTTGTGGCTGATCAGGGCCCTGGCGTTGCACCCCATGAAATTCCAAAATTATTTTTGAAATTCAGCCGGCTTTCTGCGCTTCCAACCGGGGGGGAGCACACAACCGGCCTTGGTTTGTCGATTGTAAAGCGCTTGGTGGAAGTGATGCATGGCCGTGTTTATTGCCAAAGCCAATTTGGTAGTGGCGCAACCTTTGTTGTGGAACTGCCTTTGGCGCGCTGATCTGATAAACTTCGCCCCTGTTTAAAATCATCATGGTTCCCTCTTATGCGTCAATATCTTGATCTTCTCCAACATGTTTTAGACCACGGAGTCAGGAAAGAAGACCGTACTGGCACGGGTACGATCAGCGTGTTCGGGCATCAGATGCGTTTTAACCTGGCCGATGGTTTTCCTTTGGTCACGACTAAGAAAACACATTTGAAATCGATTGCTTATGAGTTGCTGTGGTTTTTGCGTGGCGAAACCAATGTGAAGTGGCTGCAGGAGCGGGGGGTTAAAATCTGGAACGAGTGGGCTGCTGCTGATGGCGAACTGGGGCCTGTGTATGGCTCGCAATGGCGCAGCTGGCCAACGAAGGATGGGCGCCATATTGATCAGATCAACCAAGTGGTTCAGCAGTTAAAAAATAACCCTGATTCCCGGCGCATTATTGTCTCGGCATGGAATGTGGGCGAGATCGAAAACATGGCTCTGCCGCCTTGCCATGCGTTCTTTCAGTTTTATGTTGCCCCGGCAGCGGCTGACGATGCTGATCAGCGTGGCAAGCTCTCTTGCCAGCTTTATCAGCGCAGCGCGGATATTTTCCTAGGGGTGCCTTTTAATATTGCTTCTTACGCCATGCTAGTGATGATGCTGGCCCAGGTGTGTGATTTGGCTGTGGGCGATTTTGTCTGGACGGGTGGAGATTGCCATATTTACAGTAATCACCTGGATCAGGTGCACGAGCAATTATCCCGCACGCCACGCGCTCTGCCCGTGCTTAAGCTTAATCCGCTTAAAAAAGATATTTTTGATTTTGAATATGAAGACTTTACCCTGGAAGCGTACGACCCTTATCCTGGGATAAAAGCGCCAATTGCAGTTTAAGGGATACATAATGGATATTGCGATTATTGCAGCCGTCGGGCAAAACGGCGTGATCGGTATAGAAAACCGTTTGCCTTGGTCTTTACCTGAAGATTTAAAAAACTTTAAAGCGCTCACCATGGGCTCGCCCATGCTGATGGGGCGCAAAACTTTTGAATCCTTGCCAGGTTTATTGCCGGGGCGTCCGCATTGGGTGATTACGCGCAATGCTGAGTGGCATGCTATGGGTGCAACAGCGTTTTTAAGTCTTGAATCGGCACTGAATGAGGCGGCTAAGGCGGGTCTTGAGAAGTTATTTATAATCGGTGGTGGCGAGATTTACACCCGCTCGCTGCCTTTGGTGAATACGCTGTATTTAACTGAAGTGGGTTTAAGCCCCGTGGGCGATGCTTATTTCCCGGTATTTGACCGCGCTGAATGGCAAGAGGTGGCAAGGTTGCCGCAGCAAAGCGCCAAGGGGATTGAATTCTCTTATGTTGAATACCGGCGAATCTGATCTTTTGCCCAATAAAAAACCCGCTGCTTAAAAAGCTGCGGGTTTTTTATTGGCGGCGAACAGGTTTAATCCTGTGCTTCCAGCCAGTTCATTAGCTCCTCAAAACGCGCCAGCGTGACATCTGCTTCAGGGATGCTTTCTGCTGCGCCATAGCCATAGCTTACATAGGCCACTTTACAGCCTGCTGCGCGGGCCGCAAGGATGTCGTTTTTTGAATCACCAACCATCAGCAACTCATCCGCGCTTACGGCTAGTTTTTCCATGACATACTGCAATGGCTCCGCATGGGGTTTGCGGTTGGGTAGTGTATCGCCACTGACAATCACATCAAATACATTGCCAATTCCCAGCTCTTTTAAGAGCGGTTGGGTAAACCGCTCTGGTTTATTGGTGACGATAGCTAGGCGATAACCGCAATCGTGCAATTCATTCAGGGTATTGGCAACGCCATGATAAAGCTTAGTTTTAAGCGTGAGGCCTTCAAGGTAATGCTGATCAAAGCGGCCAAGCGCTTCTGTTTGTGCCGCTGTACCGGTAAAGCTGGCGGACATATCTGCGGCCATTGCGCGGGCGACCAAGCTTTCGGTGCCATCACCGACAAAGCTTTCAATCAGCGCTTCTTCGAGCTGGGCAAGGCCCGCATCACGGCGGGCGGCATTGGCGGCATGGGCTAAATCGGGAATCGAATCGGCAAGAGTGCCGTCTAAATCAAAAGCAAAGGCTTTGATACTCATGCAGGTGTGTCCAGTAGGGTGAAAATATTTTCAATCGGCCGGCCAATGGCGGCGCGATCATGGTGAATTAAAATCGGGCGTTCAATCAGCTTGGGGTGCGCTGCTAATGCGGTAATGATGGCATCGTCGTCTAAAGCGGCGTGGGCAAATTGCGCCTGCCATAGCGCTTCTTTAGTGCGCACGAGTGCCAAGGGCGCAATGCCCAGCTGAGCGATCAGGGTACGAATGGCCGTTTCATCCAGAGGGTGCGTGAGGTAATCGATGATTTCTGGCGACAGGCCCCTCGCTGTGAGTTCCGCAAGGGCCTCGCGGCTTTTGGAACAGCGTGGGTTATGCAGCAGCCTCATGCCTTAATCCTAGCCAGCTCAAGGCGCATTTGATCGATTACTGTTTTGTAGTCAGGTTTGCCAAAAATGGCTGAGCCTGCCACAAAAGTGTCGACGCCAGCCGCAGCAATTTCAGCGATATTGCCCGCGTTGACGCCACCATCAATTTCCAGCCAGATTTCACGCCCTGTACGCGCGGTATAAGCATCAATACGGGCTCGTGCCTCTTTGGCTTTTGCTAATACGCCAGGAATAAAACTTTGCCCGCCGTAGCCCGGGTTCACCGACATCAGCAAAATCATGTCGATTTTATCCATGACATAATCTAAATAGTGTAATGGTGTGGCTGGATTAAACACTAGACCAGCCTTACAGCCATGCTCTTTAATCAGACCCAGAGACCGATCAATATGCTCGGAGGCTTCTGGGTGAAAGGTGATGATGTTGGCACCAGCCTTGGCAAAATCAGGAATGATGCGATCAACCGGCTTAACCATTAAATGTACATCAATGGGCGCGGTCGTGTAAGGACGGATGGCCTCGCAAAACATCGGGCCCATCGTTAGATTTGGGACGTAATGGTTATCCATCACATCAAAATGAATCATGTCTGCGCCAGCGGCAATGACGTTTTTAACTTCTTCGCCCAAACGGGCAAAGTCAGCGGCAAGAATGCTTGGTGCAATACGAAAATTTGACACAACAGCCTCCAAGGTCAGGGTTTATGACTCATTTTAACGGATACCTTACCTCTATAGCCTCTGGCTTGGTAATATTGTCTCCATCAATGACCAAAAGAACCATAATAGAATGAGTGACTCCCCTGTATATAGCGTGCTTGTTCACGCCGAAGCCTTTTATCTGCCAGAGCAATCGGATGAAGTAGCCGACCGCTATGCGTTTGCTTACCGTATCACCATCACCAATACCGGCACGGCAGCGGCTCAGCTCTTGAGCCGGCACTGGGTCATCCGGGATATGGAAGATCGTGTGCAGGAAGTACAAGGTGATGGCGTCGTTGGCGAGCAGCCTGTGTTAGAGCCAGGTCAGCATTTTGAATATATGAGCAGCGCCAGTATTGCAACACCGGTTGGCTCTATGCAAGGAAACTACCGGATGCAAGCGGCTGATGGTAGTCAGTTTGATGCAGAAATTCCCTCGTTTGTTTTGGCAATGCCGCGTATCTTGCACTGATAGTCTGAATTTGCTGTAAGCGTAAAGCAGGGCGTTAATATTAACGCCCTTTTTTTGTTCAATATATTCTGGATTTTTATGAGCCCAACACGTCGCAATGACTGGCAGACTTTATCGACCCTGCTGCCTTATCTCTGGCAGTATAAAAATCGCGTGATTCTGGCCTTGTCACTGCTTATTCTGGCAAAGTTTGCCAATGTATCGGTGCCTCTCGTATTAAAGAGCATTGTTGATGGGCTGGATCCAAAGCACGGGCCTTTAGTACTGCCGCTGAGCCTGGTGCTGGGCTATGGCGCACTGCGCCTTTGTGCTTCGGTTTTTGGTGAAATGCGCGATGCTGTCTTTGCTAAGGTTACGCAGGGAGCGATTCGTAAAGTGGCGATGCAGGTCTTTGAGCATTTGCACCGCCTGAGTTTACGTTTTCATCTGGAGCGGCAAACCGGGGGAATGAGCCGGGATATTGACCGTGGCACAAAGGGAATTTCATTTTTACTGAATTTCACCCTGTTTAATATTTTGCCTACTCTGGTCGAGATTTTATTGGTAGCTGGTATCTTACTGAAAAAATATGATGTTTGGTTCTCAGTGATTACTTTTGGCACCATTGTTTTATATATTGTTTTTACGCTGGGCATTACTGAATGGCGAATGAGCTTTCGCCGCACCATGAATGATATGGATTCAAAAGCCAATACCCGAGCGGTAGACAGCCTTTTAAATTATGAAACGGTTAAATATTTTAATAATGAACGCTGGGAGGCAGAGCGTTATGATACCAGCCTTAAAATATGGGAGACTGCTGCAGTTAAGAATCAGGTATCCCTTTCATTTTTAAATGCAGGCCAGGCCATTATTATTGCTTTTGGCGTTACTTTGTTGGTTTGGCTGGCTGCTGATGGTGTTGTGAAAGGCACAATGACATTAGGTGATTTGGTTTTAGTGAATGCATTTTTATTGCAGCTTTATGCGCCACTTAATTTTCTGGGTTTTGTTTATCGCGAAATTAAACATTCTTTAGCTGATATGGAGAAAATGTTTACTTTAATGGGGCAGAATGCGGAAGTAACAGATATTCAAGATGCACAATTGCTGGCAACTACATCTGCTGCTATTCGTTTTGATCAGGTTGATTTTTCATACGAAGCAAACCGAAAGATATTGCATGCTGTGAGTTTTGATATTCCGGCAGGCAAAACGGTGGCCGTAGTGGGCAGTTCAGGAGCAGGTAAATCGACATTATCCCGCTTACTGTATCGTTTTTATGATGTGAGTCAGGGGAGTATCAGTATTAATGGGGTCGATTTACGCCAATTGAATCAAGTGAGTTTGCGCGCACATATCGGGATTGTGCCGCAAGATACGGTGTTGTTTAACGATAGTATTTATTACAATATTGCTTATGGACAGCCTAGTGCAAGCCGTGACGAGGTGATTCAGGCGGCAAAGTCAGCGCATATCTATGATTTTATTTTATCCCTGCCTGAAGGTTTTGATACCTTGGTTGGGGAGCGTGGTCTTAAATTGTCGGGCGGAGAAAAACAGCGTGTCGCTATTGCTCGCACGATTCTTAAGAATCCACCCATTTTAATTTTTGATGAAGCAACTTCAGCGCTAGATTCACGCACAGAAAAAGCAATACAGGCTGAATTAAAAGAAATATCAGCCAATCGTACAACTTTAATTGTGGCGCATCGATTATCTACTGTGGCCGATGCAGATGAAATCCTTGTGATGGAGCAAGGCGTCATCATAGAACGGGGGCGGCACCGTGATCTTTTGGATCTGGGCGCGCATTATGCACATATGTGGCAACTACAGCAGGGCGATGAAGAAAATAAATAATTAACTAATGTGGCACTTAAAATGCATTCCATGGAAATTGCTTGGTTTGTGCTTTAAGTGCCGCTTGTTCTACCACCCATTCATATAAATCATCTGCATCAAGCGAGAGCTGCACGGCACGGCTTCTGATTTTTTCCCACACTTCGCGTCTTAGTTGCTGTCGGGCCAGCTTTTTGGCCAGTGTGGTTTCATCCGTCTGACGCATAACATGCCAAGCTTCAGGTTCAGGCCGTACTTCATCAGGGCTGTAAAAAAGTACAGATGGGTGAGGAAGAACTTTCTTTTGATTTAAGTCTTTCAAATTACATAGTGCCTTTGATAATGCCATAACGAGAAGACCGGCTTTAGAAGCTTCGGGCAAAAGATCGTATTTAAAGCAGTTTTTTTGATCTTAAGGTTTCTTGCAATGGCGAATTAAAAATATTGCAGCGGGCAAATAGCGTAATGCGCGGGCTGATTACTCAGCAAGTCTCTGAGGCGCTGCGGGTGATTCATTTATATATAAGCGCTAAGTGCTCATTTTGGAATTTTTTTTAACAAGAATTGATCAAAAAGTTGATTAAGCTTGGTGTGTGAAACTTGAGCTTCATCGGGGGGCTTTTGACCTGACTCAGTACGGACATATTGTTTTGGCTTGAACAGCAGATTCAAAACTTGAGCTGCCATTGCTGAATCAGGCGAGATTGTATAAGGCTCTTTCATTTACTGCATCAACTCTGTGGCATTCTTGGTAAAAAAACCAAAAATACATCAGTTACAGGGCTTGACTGAAACAGAAAACACCACTTTCTTGTTTGTAATTATTTTGTAATAAAAATAAATTATTTGAAAGTTACTTGTAATTTATTGCTTAAGGGTCAGGAGTAAGGGAATATCAGCTTTGCCGGGCAGATAAGAAAGGGCAGAATGTTTTGTAATGACTCGTGCAGGTCGTTCTTCAGAGGCGGTTTTGCTTGTGTATGGGCGATGAACGTAAAAAAAGCCACGACAGCGTCGTGGCTTCAGGACAGTATGCTAATACTTAAGCGCTCATTTATTATACGGCTGCAGCACTTGCACCGTTTGTTTTCTTAGCTGCTGTCTTTACTGCATCAGCAGTTGCTGTGCCAGCGGCTTTAACAGAAGCGTCTGCAAAATCAGCAACTTGCTTTGCTGCTTTTGTCAGGCTGTCTACTGCAGCTGCAGTGGCTTGCAATGTTGATTTAACCGCCGCAACAGCAACATCTGTACCTGCTGGTGCTGATTTAACGAATTGGTCTAAACCAGATACAACGTGTTTATTGAAAGCAGTCGTACGTTCTTCAACCAATTGCGATACTTCAGCTTGTGCTTGTGAAGCGATTTCGTACAGGCTGCGTGAGTAATTTGTCGCTTGTTCAATTGATGATTCAGTTAATTTTTGACGCAATGTCAGTGCTTCTTGTGCATCTTTTACAGCAACCAGAGCATTTGCATTTTTAGCGCTGGTTTCTAAATTGTTTTTTGCAACTTCAACTTGCAGCTTGATGATCCGTTCGGCAGAATCAATGGAAATGCGTGCGAAACGCAATGCCACTTCAACTTGCTCGGTAGCGAACGCGGAGAATTGTTGTTGTGCAGTAGTCATTTTCAAGGATCCTTTCTATTTGGTCAGTGAATTAGAGTTTTGACTTGCGAGTTGTACGCCGCTTTAATCATGATGCAGTGCACAATCAGCGCTTATTCTGGAAGAGGATGAAGTGCTTGTCAAATAAATTGTGCGCCGCAACATGTTGCATGAAAAGATAGTCAGGACTATCCTCATCTCACAACAATATATACACACACGAGGCAGCAGCTATGAGCGTGGAAAAACGCGTGATCAAGAAGTATCCAAACCGCCGCCTGTATGACACGGCGACCAGCTGTTATATCACTTTGGTCGATGTAAAACAGTTGGTCTTGGATAATATTGATATCCAGATTGTGGATGCTAAAGGGGGGGAAGACATTACCCGCAGCGTGCTGCTACAAGTGATCATGGAAGAGGAAGCTGGCGGAATGCCTATGTTTTCTTATGATGTGCTGACACAAATCATTCGGTTCTATGGGAATGCCATGCAAGGTGTGATGGGGAATTACCTGGAAAAAAACATGCAACTCTTTGCAGAAATGCAAGGTCGCTTACAAACACAGGCTAAATCCGTGATCACCGGTGAAAACCCGATGCTTTCAAATGCCAATCTTTGGGGCGATTTTATGAAGTTCCAAGGGCCAGGCATGCAAAGCATGATGAATAATTATCTTGAAAGCAGTACCTCCATGTTTGTGGATATGCAGCAACAGTTGCAGGATCGAGCCCGGCATTTGTTTACCGGAATGGGGATGCCTGGCTATGGAAAAGAAGGGGCGATCTTGTCAGAGGATGAGTTGAAACCCACCACTCCGCCAGCATCTGAAGCTGCAGCAGATGAACCCGTGGCAGCAGAACCTGTAACCGCAAAACCTGCCCCACGTCGCCGTGCGGCTAAAAGCTGATATTTTTTAGCTGATAAGTCAGATATAAAGCGCCCTTTGGGGCGTTTTTGCATTGTGCTAAGGTAAAATGGCCATCGATTTGTAAAAAGCAGAATATTTGTAAAAGGCAGAATTTTGGAAACATCTTTTGAACGTCGTTTTGGTGGTATTGCTCGTTTATATGGTATGCCTGCATTAGCACGCTTCCAGCAGGCTCATGTTTGTGTGGTTGGAGTGGGGGGAGTGGGCTCATGGGCAGCTGAAGCGCTTGTCCGCTCTGCTGTTGGCCATATTACGTTGATTGATTTAGATGATATTTGTGTCTCAAATACAAATCGCCAATTGCCCGCGCTTGAAGGGAACTACGGAAAAATGAAAGTAGTGGCTCTGGCGGAGCGCATTAAGGCGATCAATCCTGAGTGTGTGGTTGATATTATTGAAGATTTTGTGAGCGTTGATAATTTTGAAGAAACACTAGGGCGGGGTTACGACGCAATTATCGATGCGATTGATTCGGTTAAAACTAAGGCGGCCATGATTGCTTGGTGTAAGCGCCGCAAAATTCGCCTAGTGACAACGGGTGGCGCAGGCGGACAGACTGATCCAACGCAAATTGCCGTGGTTGATTTATCTAAAACCATTAACGATCCGCTGGCGTCTAAAGTGCGCTCCATCTTGCGCCGTGAGTATGGTTTTGCTCAGCAGGGTAAAAAAATGGGGGTGGAGTGTGTTTATTCCACCGAGCAGCTGGTCTATCCCCAGCCCGATGGCAGCGTGTGTGGTCAAAAGCCCGATAGTAGCGAAGGTACGCTTGGCTTGGGGTGTGAAGGGGGCTTTGGAGCCTCTGTGGCGGTAACAGGCTGCTTTGGTTTTGTGGCGGCCGCGCAGGTGTTAAAACATTTGGCCAAGCCTGCTGCAGCGCCCTCTGCTTCCAGCACGGAGTAATCGGTTTAAATCGATTAAATATTCGAGGTGGGTGATGCGTATACGCCTGATTACTTTGTTTTCCTTGATACTGAGCGTGCCTGCCGGAGCCTGCACACTATGGGGAGCAGCAGGCCTGACTGCTGGTGGAGGCACCTTGCTGGCCAAAAACCGAGACTGGCGGCCAGATCATGTGCAATCAATCCGTTTGATTCACCCCAAGCGGGGTGCCTCTTATGTGGGGCTCTTCGCAGATAACGGTTCTGCCCCCGGCTTAAAGGCTGGGGTCAATGAGTATGGCTTATCGGTGGTGAGTGCATCGGCCAGCAGTTTGGCCAGGGAGTATTGGGATTCACCAGACGTGCATGGTCCAATGTTGCTTATTCTGCGCGAGGATCACAGCATTGCCGATGTTTTGGCCAAAGCGGCGCAACGCTTTAGCCACAGCTCACCCCTGTTTTTGCTGATTAGTGATCATCAGCAGCTTTTAGAGGTGGAAATTGGCAAGGATGGCCGCTACACGCTGCAAAAGCAGAAAGAGGGCGTGCTGGCGCATACCAATCACTATCTAAGTGATGAATTAGCGGGTTGCAATAAAAAAATTGGAAAAAGTAGCCCTGCAAGGCTGGACAGAATCCGAGCCCTGCTGCCTGGAGGGCCATACAGCCTGAGCGATTTTTCCGTATTTAGCTAGGATCAACAGGCAGGGCCGGATCTCAGTTTGTGGCGCAGTGGCAAAGTACACACATTGTCCAGCTGGCAAATAGCCACGCCAGCGGCTGGCCCGGCTCAATTGTCTGTTCGCATGGCAAACCCTGAGCAGGCAATCGTACAGAAGCAATGGGTGCTGGATGATACTTTTTGGCATGGTTCTGCACGCGTCTTGTTGCCAGAGTCTTCAGAGTAAAAATTGCATCGCACTGAATCCCTGAGGCAAGGTCTGTTGGTTGCTGCGGCTGATACGGCCCACCGCCTGATAAAAAGGAATGGCATTCGGGGCTGCATTCAGCCAGATCGCCTGTTTTTCACTTTTACCTTTGCAATGCTCGATAGCCGCCAGCATTAAAGCGCGGCCCAATCCCTGGCCCTGGTACCTAGGGCGACAAACAGGCTGCATAAATTCCAGAATTTTTTGACCAGTATGACGCCAACAATACGGCCATCAAGGGTGCACTTTAGGTGGCAGCCCTGATGCGGGTTGACGTACCACCAGTGCAAATTGTCTGCGGTATTTTCAATGAGTTCTTGCTGCATTTCAGGTGAAAAACCCAATGCCTCGATGGTTGAAGTCATCAAAAATAAAAGGGACTGGCTGTCATCGACGTGGATGGTTTCAATTTTTACAGGGTTCTTCGAGTGCTTGCTTAAATTAAGTTTAATCGCTTACCTTGCCTCTCAGCGCCTTAATGCTGCCGCGCTTATTTTTGCTATCCAGCCGCCTCGTTTGCGATCCCTTAGTTGGGCGGGTGGCTTTGCGCGGGGCGGCAACGGAGGCTACGCTTTCCACAAGTTCAAATAACCGCAAAATGCCATCGGCGCGGTTTTGTTCCTGGCTACGGTATTGCTGTGCCTTAATCACCACTACGCCTTCTTTATTGATTCGCTGGTCCCCAAGCGCCAATAGCCGTTCTTTCAGAGGCAGGGGCAGGGAAGAAGCGGCAATATCAAAGCGTAAATGCACCGCGCTTGAAACCTTGTTAACATTCTGTCCGCCCGAGCCTTGGGCACGGATGGCGGAGAATTCCATCTCGGCTTCGGGGATATTAAAACGGATGGTCAGCATACGGGGCTGCTCGAAAGATAGTGCATCAAGATTCCATCGCAGGCGGGGCTAATACGGTGCGGTTGCCATTACTTTCCATCTGACTGACGATGCCGGCGTTTTCCATTTGATCGATTAACCTTGCTGCGCGGTTATAGCCGATTCTCAGCTGGCGTTGTACGGCCGAGATGGATGCACGGCGGCTTTTCAGCACTAAGGCCACGGCCTCGTCATAGAGCGGGTCGCTCTCGCTGCCTTCATTATTGTTATTAATATTGGATGCACTCGCTTCGGCATCAAAACCACCATTGAGCACGCCGTCGATATAGCGTGGCTCGCCAAATTGCTTGAGGTGCTCCACCACGCGGTGCACTTCATTATCATCAACAAATGCACCATGAATACGCTGCGGATAGCCGGTGCCAGGTGGCAGGAACAGCATATCGCCTTGCCCAAGCAGGGCTTCGGCCCCCATCTGGTCCAAAATAGTTCGGCTATCAATTTTGCTGGAGACCTGGAATGCCAAGCGTGTCGGGATATTGGCCTTAATGAGGCCGGTAATCACATCCACCGATGGGCGCTGGGTGGCCAGAATCAGGTGAATCCCGGCTGCGCGAGCTTTTTGCGCTAAGCGGGCAATCAGCTCCTCAATTTTCTTGCCTGCTACCATCATCAGGTCGGCAAATTCATCGACTACCACCACAATGAAGGGCAGATGTTCCAGTGCTTCTGGATCATCCGGCGTGAGCGTAAATGGGTTGGTCAGCCGCTCACCACGCTGCTCAGCTTCACGTACTTTTTGATTGAAACCGGCTAAATTACGCACGCCAAAGGTACTCATCAGGCGGTAGCGTTTTTCCATCTCCGCCACGCACCAGTTCAAGGCATTGGCGGCCAGCTTCATATCGGTCACAACCGGTGCCAGCAGGTGCGGGATGCCGTCATAAACCGATAATTCCAGCATTTTCGGGTCAACCATAATAAAGCGCACTTCTTCAGGCGTGGCTTTATACAGCAAGGACAAAATCATCGCGTTCACGCCGACTGATTTACCTGAGCCGGTCGTCCCTGCCACCAACATATGCGGTGCTTTGGCTAGATCAGTGACGATAGGTGCACCGGTAATATCTTTACCCAGCGCAATGGTGAGCTTGCTGTGGTTTTGCTGGTAAACATCTGAAGACAAAATTTCGGACAGGCGAATCATTTGCCGTGTGGGATTGGGTAGCTCCAGTCCCATGCAGGTTTTTCCCGGAATGGTTTCTACCACACGGATCGACACCAGCCCCAGTGCCCGGGCTAGGTCTTTCATTAGGTTAACAATTTGTGCACCACGGACGCCAACAGCAGGCTCAATCTCGTAGCGAGTAATCACCGGGCCTGCGTAGGCGTCGAGTACCGAGGCTTTGACGCGGAACTCGGCCAGTTTTTCTTCAATTAAAATGCCGCGGTCTAAGAGATCATCTTGACTGATGGTTTCAATCGCTGGGTCTGGCGGATGTAGCAGGCCGAGTGATGGCATAAAGTCGGCACTATAGTGCACAGGCTCAGCAGGCGGCAGTGGCGCAGGGGCTGGTGGCTTAGACCAAGTCAGTACCGGCGCTTCAGGGGGCGCTGATTCTTCCTGATACGTTGGAGCGGCCATGATGACGGGCGCCGCAGATACAGTTGGGATGCTGATGGCTGCAGGCAGCGGCTCGCTCAGATAAGACGCAATGGGGGCCGGAGGGAGCTCAATACGTGGCTCAGGCAAGGGCGCTAAGGGCTCTGCTTCATGCTCAGGTTCAAGGGCGTCTTTTTCAACGATAGCTTCCAGCGTAATGGTCTCGCAGGGCACCCAATCAGGAATCTCAATATTTTCTGTAATGACAGCTGGCGTTGCTTCTGCAGGAGGCGCACTGATGACGGGAAGTTCTGCTGCGCTTAAAGTGGGCTCGATACGGGGTAGAGGCTGAGGCTTAGGCTCCAGCTGAAATAAGCGGGGGCTGGCTTTAATGGGGGCACTGGGGGTGCCCGGTGCCTTAGGGCTGCGGGCAGGGCTGGGCGCAGGCTCAGGTGCTTTGCCATGAATTCGTGAGAGGCGTTGATGAATTTCTTCGCTGGCAATCAGCGGTAATTCAGCGGGCGCAGCCGGCTGTGGGCGCTCTGCATGGCGCTTGACCCGGTGATCATTTTGTAAGTGTTGCCTGATTTGCGAGAGATCAATCAGCGGCAAAGTGCTGGCCGAATGTGCGGGTGCTGCACTTTGTTGTTTTAGATGCTGGAATAACTCATCTCTGTGGATGGCTTTGGCAGGTTCTGGCTTATCCGCTATCTTTACCAAGCTGACTGCAGGGCGGGCGGCTTCAGGTTGGGGTGCATCCAGAGCGCCGGATGCAGGCGCAGGAGGCTGATAGATACGCTGACGTGGCATGGGTGCTGCAGTGGCTACCGCTGTAGGAGCAGGCACGTTCTCTTCAATGATTTCTTCTTCATATTCTTCAATTTCTTCTTCAGTCTCTTCAGCCTCGTCGGTATGGCTGGGGTCAAATTGCGCTTTAATGCTGTCGCTTGTGGCCGCAATCCCTTTCTCTATGGCGATACCTGTTTCTTCTAGAATCAGGCTCCATGGTTTGTTACGCCAGAGCGGAACACCAATGCCCAGCCCTATAGAGAATAACAGGGCTGATAAAATGGCCGAATAGCTTAGTAAGCTTTGCCCCGCAGCCAGTGTGCATAGTGAGATAGCAAAACCCAGATATTCAATCGCGGAAAGTTTTTGCTGCTTCCATACCCGCTCCAATGCAAAAAATGCACAAAGCCAAGCAGCCAGAGCCACATGCCGGTTAAAACCTAAGAGCACGATCAAAATAAATGCAGGACAAAGCCAGGCTAAACGGGCCGTTTGCAATAGGTGATTGATTCGGGAAATGAATCGAATTGACATGTTTTTACAAATCCAGGACAGCAGAAATAGGCAGACCCGCATTATCCGCTTCCTTAGGGAGAACGCCAATCAGCAAAAAGGCTAGTGTTTGTTCAATATGTACAGAGATACGGCTCAAACTGCATCTTTACGCTGTGCAGGCAGGGATGTTGCTCCCATATTCTGGCCTTTTTCTGACAGGTTATACGGAAAGCGGCTTGCTTTGCTGGCTGAATAATTCTGGATACAGCTTGCCATACCAGTCTTTTACTTCAGTGTGATCTAGCGCCAGAAAATGCTGAATGCCAGGAACAAGAGGAAAGAGCATGGTGATCAGCAGCAGGCAAATGCCAAAGCTGGTATACACCGCACTGATATCCAGAAATCCAAGGGTCAGCCCTGCTATAGCGGGCCCCAGCATGCCGGAAATCTGCATCACCATCATGTTGACCGAGGAAAAACGGCTGCGAAAGTGATCAGGAACCGCCAGTTGGCGGTGTGTCTGGCCGACCAGCTGGCTGACTGACATCGAAAACCCTGCAATGCCAAACCCTAGGATCAGCAGCCAGCCTTGCGCACTCAGTGCGACACCAATAATCGTCACTGCTGAAACCATCAATGCGCCCATGCAGGCTTTAAAGCGCCCAAAAGCATGAATCACTTTTTTTGCGCCCCAAAAAGCGCCAATCAGCATCCCTAGACCTAAGGCGGCTTCGGTTGCACCCAGCCAGCTGGCGTTCAGCTTGAGCGAATGAATTTTTAAAGGCAGTAACATACCTACAGCGGGTGAGAAAAACATCATGCAAAAAAAGGCATACAGCGTCCAGCTGCGATCAATCGGGATATGCCATTTTGCGCGTAAACCAGCCCGCACTTCTGTAAGCCATCCATCACGCACTCGGCTGGCAGGTTTAAGGGTTGGAATAGCAAATGCAGACAGTGCGGCAATCAACAGGATTGCAGTATAAATCCAGAGGGCGATGGGAATACTGCTCAGGGCAACGATGGCTCCGCCCGCAACCGGCCCGGCTAACTGGCCGACAGACTGAGCGCTTTTTTGTAAGCTCAGTGCATCGGCAAGGCGCTCTGGCGGGACTAAATCTGCGGCAATACTGGCAGCGGCCGGGCGCACAATTGCAAAAGCAACGACTTCAACAATATAGATGAGCACGATGGGCAAAATATTGTATATGCCAAGGCTGGCCATGGTTGCCAAACCCAGCGCTGTTGTTACCGCAGCAAGCAGGCCCCATGCCATCAAACGCGATTTGGGGTGACGATCGCCCAGCGCAGAAAGTAGGGGCAGGGCAATCAGCATGGTTGCGGCTGATGAAATACCAAAAATGGATAAATCGGCCGCGCCCCCATGCGTGGCAATCCACCAACTGATGGCGACACTGCCAGCGCTGAGCGACAGCACGGCCAGTACATCGTGTAAAAGTAAGAAAGGAAATGCAGTACCCAAACCCTGCCATTTTTGAGTAAAAGGTGCGGACATCGTGATCTCGTGTAGCGGTGTATGGGGGGTAAGACGCGTTTACCTACTCGTGCTGCTGCGTCTTGACTTCGGTTTTTTATAAAAAGAGCTTAGGCTGCAGCGTGGCGTACCAGTTTTTTACTTCATGATGATCTAAGGCTAAAAAAGTACGAATGTCCGGGATGCGAGAAAAGGTGAGCGTCACCAGAAAAAGTCCCATGCCAAATGCCGCATAAACCATATTGATATCCAGCAAGCCAAGGGCGATACCCGCCATGGCGGGGCCTAAAATGCCGGATAAAGTCATGACCATAAAATTTACCGAAGAAAACCGGGCACGAAAATGATCAGGCACAGCCAGCTGGCGGTGGGTCTGGCCAACAAGCTGGCTGACTGACAGGGCAAATCCGATTAGGCCAAAGCAAAGCACTAGCATCCAGCCCTTATCACTAAAGGCCGTCGCGCAGATGCCCAGCGCCAAGGTGAATGTTGCGCTGCGGGCGGCACTGAATCGCCCCAGCCACTGAATGACTTTGGCCGCACCCCATAAAGCACCGGTTAACATACCCAAGCCCAATGCGGCTTCGGTGGCCCCAAGCCACTGTGCACCCAAATTTAAAAAATGGATTTTAAGCGGCAGCAGCATGCCAATCGCCGGGGAGAAAAAAAGCATGATAAAGAAGCTAAACAGGGTCCAGTTTCGATCAATAGGGATATGCCACTTTGCGTGTAAGCCTGCGCGAACTTCGGCGCGCCAATGGCTTTTATTTAACGCTGGTGCGGGGCGGATCACGGGGATTGCAAAGGCAGAGAGCGCGGCAATCAGCAGGATCACGGTGTACACCCATAAAGCAGCAGGAATACTGCTTAATGCAATAATGGCCCCGCCAGTTACCGGCCCGGCAAGCCGACCTAGCGATTGCGCACTTTTTTGTAAACTCAGTGCTTCGGCTAGGTGATTGGGGTTGACCAGATCTGCCGCAATGCTGGATACAGCGGGCAAAACCATGGAAAAAGCAATCACATCAAAAGCGTAGATCAGAATAATGAGCCAGATATGATAAAAGCCAAAGCTAGCCATGATGGCCAGACCCAGCGCGGTAATCACAGCGGTAAGCAGCCCCCATGCCATGACTCTGGATTTAGCCAGACGATCGCCCTGCGCGGAAAGCAGCGGCAAAGCAATCAGCATGGTCAGTGCTGCCGTGATGCCAAAGATAGATAAATCTGCGGCACCACCATGGGTAACGATCCACCAGCTAATCGCCACACTGCCGGTTGTTAGTGAGAGTACAGCCAGAAAATCGCATAAAAGCAGAAAAGGAAAAGCATGGCCTAAGTTTTGCCATTTATTGCGAAATGAAGAGGGCATGGCGGTGGTTGATCAAGGGGCGGGGGGACAATTTTATCAGCTTACCCATTTATGACGAAGGGATTGCTTGGCCAATTTAAACTATTTATTTTTACTGACAGCTACATGCGGGTTTGCCACGGATAATCACCTTGCCCTGATGCAAAAAAACCACGCATGGCGTGGTTTTTTGTGGCGTTTTGCGGTCTGGTTTAATTAATCAACCAGTTCGCGCGCAGCAGCAACCTGATCTTTATAAGCATCAAAAATACCGCGTAAGGAGTCTTCCATTGTGGTGCTTGGTGCCCAGTTTAAATCGGCCTTGGTGTTGTCGATTTTTGGTACGCGGTTTTGCACGTCTTGGTAACCCTTACCATAGTATTCGCCTGAAGTGGTTTCCAGAACGGTGACTTTGGCGGCCATTTCTGCGTATTCAGGATAGGTTTTAGCCAGATCCAGCATCATGGTGGAAAGCTCACGCACCGAGTAGTTGTTCACTGGATTACCGATGTTATAAATCTGGCGTGTGGCTTTGCCATCTTTATTGTCGATAATCTTAACCAGCGCTTCGATGCCGTCGGTGATGTAAGTGAACGCACGTTTTTGCGCGCCGCCATCCACCAGCTTGATTGGCTCGCCACGAACGATATGCCCTAGGAACTGGGTAATCACACGGCTAGAACCTTCTTTAGGTGTGTGGATATTATCCAGACCGGCACCAATCCAGTTAAACGGACGGAACAGAGTGTAATCCAAGCCTTCCTGTTGGCCGTAAGCCGCAATCACGCGATCCATCAGTTGCTTGGAGCAGGCGTAAATCCAGCGTGGTTTGCTGATTGGGCCGTAAACCATATTGGAGTTTTCTGGGTCAAATGCTTCGTCTTCACACATGCCATAAACTTCGGATGTAGAAGGGAAAATCACGCGTTTTTTGTATTTAACGCACCATTTGATAATCGGCAGATTTGCTTCAAAATCAAGTTCGAATACGCGCAATGGTGCTTGTACATAAGTGGCCGGTGTTGCGATTGCAACCAATGGCAATACCACATCGCATTTTTTAACGTGATATTCAATCCATTCCTGGTTAATGGTGATATCGCCTTCAAAGAAGTGAAAGCGTTTGCTATCCATAAATTCAGAAACTTTATCGCTATACATATCCATACCGAAAATTTCCCAGTCGGTATTCTCGAGGATGTATTTAGACAGGTGATGGCCAATAAAACCATTAACGCCAAGGATGAGGACTTTTTTCATTGTGTTTTCCCGAAGGTACTAATTAATGTAAATCTATTGAGGATGCGCCAAAATGGCGAATAAAATTACCGCCATTCAGTGTTTCCCCATCGAATTCTGCATGCAGTACTAAAAGTGCCGCACCATCACTACAAAGTAAGATAATTCTATTGCCGTCAGCATACATCAGCGGGGTAATGGGTTCGATGGCTGTTGTATCTGCTGTGAATATTTGCCGTGTGCGCCAGATAATCAGGCGCTTGTTATTGATGTCACTAAATGCACCCGGATAAGGTACGGTCACAGCGCGTACCAAATTATGGATGTCTTTAGCGCTTTGTTGCCAGTTTATCTGCCCATCTTTAGCTGTACGGCCGCCATAATAAGCGCCTTGGCTTAAGTCTTGCTGCGTAAAATCAGTTTTTCCTGCAATTAATCGCGGTAATGCCGCGCTTAAGCAAAGCTCGGCTGCTACGGTGACTTTTTCAAACACTTCCTGAGCGGTGTCATCAGGAAAAATAGGCACGGCTTGCTGAGCCACAATCGGGCCATTATCCGGCTTGATATTCATGACATGCAAGGTGGCACCCGTTTCGGTTTCACCCTTAATAATGGCCCAGTTAATCGGCACACGGCCACGGTATTGCGGCAGCAGGGAGCCATGCATATTAAATGCACCCTGCGTAGCTGCGCTTAATAAAGGCGCTTTCAGCATATTGCGATAATAAAACGAGAATAAAAAATCCACATTCAGCGCAGCAATTTGCGCTTCAATTTCTGATGTATTTGGGTTTTCTGGCGTAATAAACGGGATTTCGTAATCAGCAGCTAATTGTGCAACCGAGCCAAACCAGATGTTCTCGTTAGGATTGTCTTCGTGCGTCACAATCAGCCTGATCTCAATACCCGCGGCCAATAGCGCTTTAATACAGCGCACGCCTACATTATGGTAGGCAAAAACAACGGCTGATTTCACGCTCCATCCTTTTTATGCTGATCCGGGTCGGATTGTAAAATGCTGGCAATTAAATAGCGCGGGCGTTGGCGTACTTCATGATAAATACGGCCGATATATTCGCCTAAGAGGCCAATACCAAACAACGCAATGCCAATTAAGAAGAAGACGATGGCGAATAAGGTAAATAGCCCGCCGACTTCCGGCCCCATAAAGATACGGCGCAGGACCAGCAATAAGAATAAAGCGCCTGAGCCTAATGAGACAAAAATCCCCAGCATGGAAAATAATTGCAGGGGCAGAATCGAAAACCCAGTCATTAAGTCAAAATTAAGGCGAATCAGGCTATAGAGCGAATACTTAGATTCGCCTGCAAAGCGCTCTTCATGGCCCACCACAACTTCGGTTGGATTTTGTGAAAAAGAATAAGCCAGCGCGGGGATAAAAGTATGCATTTCCTGACACTGATTAATGGTGTCGATAATGCGGCGGCTATAGGCGCGCAGCATGCAGCCTTGATCGGTCATTTTGATTTTGGTGAGCTTTTCACGCAGATTATTCATGCTGCGGCTGGCTACATGCCGCCACCAGCTATCATTGCGCTGACGACGGATCGAGCCCACATAATCGTGGCCCTTATCCATTTCAGCCAAGAGTGTGGCGATATCTTCAGGCGGATTTTGTAAGTCTGCATCAAGCGTCACAATGCGTGAGCCTTTTGAGTGCTCAAATCCTGCCAGAATGGCGCGATGCTGACCAAAGTTGCCGTTGAATAAAATCACCCGTGTGACATCTGGGCGTTTTTCGTACTGTGCGCTTAATAAGCCTGCCGAGCGATCACGGCTGCCGTCGTTAATAAACAAAATTTCATACGGGGTATTAAGTGCATCGAGCGCGGGATAGAGGCGATCGAAAAGGGCTTGCAGGCCGTCTTCTTCGTTATAAACCGGTACGACAACAGAAACGATGGGCTTCATTGAACTCTCTTTTTTTAAAACCTGACACGCAAGGCGGGTAAAATCCGCTCTGCGAATGGCAATACTTACTTGCAAGTCACTGCTTAATCCAGCGGCTTTAGATGTGATC
This sequence comes from Iodobacter fluviatilis, assembly GCF_900451195.1. Lineage (NCBI taxonomy): Bacteria > Pseudomonadati > Pseudomonadota > Betaproteobacteria > Neisseriales > Chitinibacteraceae > Iodobacter > Iodobacter fluviatilis. The sequence continues at coordinate 2,549,681 of NZ_UGHR01000001.1, read as the reverse complement.
TTACTTAAAGCTGGCGGAGAGTACTTCACGCAAAGCAATGCAAACGCGCTCTACATCTGTTACTTCCATCGCAGGGAAGAGTGGCAGGGTAATCGTGCTGCCACCAATATGCTCCGCATGCGGATACATGCCTTCTGTGTAACCCAGATTACGATAATAAGTAAATAAATGCAGCACCGGGTAATGCACGCCAATCCCGATGCCTCTTTCTTTCATCTGCGCGATAAACTCGCCGCGGCTGATTTTCATTTTTGCCAGCGGTAAGAGCGGCTGAAACATATGCCAATTGCTGTTTGTAAAATCAGCGGGCGGCAATTCTAAGCCTAAATCAGTATCCAGCAAATCAAAATAAGCTTGCGCAAGCTCATTTCGTTTGGCATTAAAGCCGTCGAGCTGCTTGAGTTGCCCAAGGCCAATGGCTGCAGCTACATCAGTCATATTGAATTTACCACCGGGTAAATCTACATCCATGCTGCCATCGGGGAAGCGCGTGACGCCTTGTAAGCGCCATTTTTCAAACAGCGCCGCTTCGGCTTCATTATTCATCACCAGCGCGCCACCTTCGGTGGTGGTCATGTTTTTATTGGCGTGAAAAGAAATCGAACACAGATCGCCAAAACTGCCGACTTTTTTGCCATTCCATGTTGCGCCCTGTGCTTGGGCTGCGTCTTCAATCACGCGCAGGCCGTGTTTATTGGCAATGGCGTAAAGGCGATCGCGATCAACCGGCAAGCCGGCCAAATCAATAGGGATAATGGCCTTGGTGCGTGGGGTAATCGCGGCTTCAACTAAATCCAGATCAATATTACGTGTAAGCGGATCGACATCCACCAGCACCAGCTTGCCGCCAGTATTTAAAATGACATTGGTGGTGGATACCCAGGTCATGGGCGTGGTGATAACTTCATCACCGGGCTGTAGATCAATTAAACGCAGGGCGATTTCTTGCCCGCCGGTTGCAGAATTCACCACGCGAACAGGGCGGCCGCCAAAATAGGCAGATAGTGCGGCTTCAAAGGCTTTGACTTTAGGGCCGCTGGTAATCCAGCCCGAACGCAATACATTGGCCACATCATTAATTGTTTCTTCGTCAATGCTTGGGCGGGTAAAGGGGAGAAATTCGCTCATGAATGATCCGTTTTTAAAGTGTGTGGCAGAAATTGAAGCAAGATCGCGGCGATGCCGGTGCCAATCAGTGCACCTGCCGCATTCGCCAGCATATCGTGCGTATCAAAACTGCGGTAAGGCGTAAGCGCCTGTGCAAATTCGATGGCTATGCCCATTAAGCTGGCCAGTAGCCAGATATGGGGCAGCTTTCTCTGGCGGGCAAGGCCAAACCAAAGTGCAAGCAAGCCATAGGCCAGAAAATGACCAATTTTATCGCTGTTTGGCATGGCGGGCATGGTGAGCGGAATCAAAGACATCACCCATATAAAAGCCACATAGGCCCATGCCAGTCTTTCAAAGGCCATCCTTGACATCAGCTTTTTGCGACCAATAAGACGCCCAGCATAATAATGCCGATGCCAACAAGGCGCATGGGCGTGACCGCCTCACCAAATAACCACCATGCCAAGCCTGCATTCACAACGTAACCTATGGATAGCATAGGGTAGGCAATGCTGACCTCTACACGGGACAGCGCCAAAATCCATACCACCACGCTGATTACATAGCAGGAGAGCCCGCCAATAATATGTGGGTTGCTGGCGACTTTTAGCCCGATTGGCCATGCATTAGCCATGGAGAAATCGAATTGCCCAATGGTACGGGTGCCCGCTTTTAATAAAAGCTGAGCACCTGCATTAAGCAATACGCCAAATAAAATCAATCCAAATTCAAGTGCTTTCATGGTTTGGCAATCACTAATCTGCGTGCATCTTTGGCGATGGTTTTCATTTTCAGGCCGCGTGTTTGTAATTCATTAAAAGTATCTGTTTGCAAAATAGCGACAGGCTGAATATCACTATTCCAGCGGGCGATAAAATCATCCAGTGAAATGCGTTTATCTGGCTCTGATTTCTGGCCCATTTCAAATTCATCAATATATTCAACAAATTGCAGGGTGCGCTTTAAATAGAAGGGCAGAGACTGATCGTAATAACGTACTGCATAGAGTGTACTTTGCGGCGTGAGCTGCGGCTTGATGGCTTCAACCAAATGGTAGCTGGAGTTCGTATAAGCGTAAGACTCGTGCCCAACCATGGGCAATTGCCCGCCCACTAATCCTGCCAGCGCCATGGTGGCGATCGCCGCTTCTTTTTTGCCTTTGCCAGCGAGGATAAAGCTGGCGATGGCTCCGCCTGCTAAAACCAAGCCTGCTGCTACCAGCCAGGCCGCATAGGCTGCGTTATAAATTTGTGGCGTGCTCTCACTTACCATCGTGCTGACATAGGGGTAAGCGCCGATCAGCACCAAGCCTGGCGCGGCAATCCATACAAAATGCCAGCGCAGCGTTTTGCCACTGATATCCATTAGCGTTTGCGCCATCAGCATGGCCAGCGCAGGGAAAATCGGCAGGATATAAGAAGGGAGTTTGGAGCCTGATTTAGAGAAAAAGGCAAAAATAAATACCGACCAGATCAATAGAAAACGGTTGGTTTTAAATTGCTCACTGCTGACCCAGCTCTTTTTTAAGGCTTGCGGCAACAGACTGGTCCACGGCAGTAAACCGACGGCTAGAATCGGGAAGAAATACCAAAGCGGGCCTTCGCGGCGATGCTCAGTGCTGGTAAAACGCTCGAAGTGTTCATGAATAAAAAAGAAATGTGCGAATTCCGGATTGGTTTTGGATACTGCAATAAACCAAGGTGCAGTAATCAGCAGGGCCAGCGCCAAGCCTTTAAATAAGTGGAGTTTGCCCCATAGCTTAAGATCACGGCAAATGATGGAGTACGCCACAATCGCAATGCCCGGCAGCACCAGCCCGATCAGGCCTTTAGATAAAACGGCAAGGCCAATCGCAGCCCAAGCCACGAGCATACCATTGCGGTTTTCTTTGGCGCTGGCACCATCTCTTTGCGCCAACAAAAAACCACAGAGGCTGAATGTCAGAAAGGCGCTCACGCCCATATCGAGCGTTAAAAAATGGCCGTTACCAATCCACCAAGCACTACTGGCTAAAATGCCGCCAGCAAGCCAAGCGGTGGCCTCGCCCCAGAGCTTACGGCTGGTAAAAAATACCGCCAGTAGCCCCAAAAAACCGGTCAGCGCGGGCCATAGCCTCGCTGCAAAATCTGATTCGCCCAGTACTTCAAAGCTGGCCGCTGTGGCCCAGTATTGCAAAGCGGGTTTTTCGAAGTATTTAATGCCGTTAAGGCGCGGCGTATTCCAGTCGCCCGTTGTAACCATTTCGCGAGCAATTTCTGCATAGCGGCCTTCGTCGGGCGTAATGAGTTTGCGGTAGCCAAGCGTGCCAAACCAGAGGACGGCCAAAAGCAGAAGCACCAGCCACTTAGCGGCAGGGCGATTAATCAGACTATTCATGTAGGTTCATTGGGATTGAGCGGTGCGGCATTGTACATTAAGCCGCATGAATGCGTGAAACGCTGCGCTGTATAGAATTTGTAAGCGCCCCTTATTCTCTGCGGGTCCGAATTAAAACCAAAACGGCGCCGCCGCCGCCTTCATGCTGCGGGGCTTGGCAAAAGGCGAGGACTTCATCTCTTTGTGCCAGCCAGTTTTTAAGCTTTTGCTTCAGAATGGGCTCGCCGTTTTTGGAGCCCATGCCCTTGCCATGGACGATGCGTACACAGCGCAGGCCTGCTGCATTGGCGCTTTGTAAGAAATGGGTCACACTGATTCTGGCTTCGTCGCTGCTTAAACCATGCAAATCCAGATGCCCGCTGGTTGGCCACTGGCCTTTCCTTAGGCGCTTCAGCGTGTCGAGTTTCTGGCCTGGCTTGCTGTAGAGTAGCTCTTCGCCCGGTGATAGCTCATCCCATGGCCAAAAATCGGTCATATCATCCAGCGGGCTGAGATGCTCGGCGTGTTGTTTGCGCGGCCAAGGGCTGACTTCTGGTTTGGGGTGTTGGTATTGCTTGTTTTTAAGCGGCGTAACGCCCTGTACCGAGCGCATAAACAGGGTGTGATCATCCAGTGTTTCTAGGGGTTTACTTTTGGGTTTTGCAGCAATCTGCGGCTTGGCGCGCAAAGCTTTTCTAAGCTGTCGCAGCTTGGGGTTATCCATGTTAATCCAATGCAAAAGGGGCGCTGAGCGCCCCTTGGGTCATCCTAGGTCTGTTATTAACGTAATGAATCCAAATATTTATCTGCATCCAGTGCTGCTTGGCAACCTGACGCTGCGGAAGTCACGGCCTGGCGGTAGATATGATCCTGCACATCGCCTGCGGCAAATACACCAGGGATGCTGGTGCCGGTTGCACCACCATCACGGCCGCCCTTGGTTACGATGTAGCCGGTCGCATCCATTTCCAGCTGGCCTTTAAAGATATCTGTGTTTGGCTTGTGGCCAATGGCAATAAATACGCCGGTTAATTCAAGATCACGTGTGCTGCCATCTACGGTTGATTTAAGACGCGCCCCCGTTACGCCTGTGGCGTCGCCCAACACTTCATCCAGCGTGCTATTGATGGCTAGGGTGATTTTGCCGGCTTCTACTTTCTCCATTAAATGGTTGATCAGGATTTTTTCTGAACGGAAAGTATCGCGGCGATGAATCAAAGTCACATGCGCAGCAATATTAGACAGATACAGCGCTTCTTCAACGGCTGTATTGCCGCCACCCACAACGGCAACTTGCTGATTGCGGTAGAAAAAACCATCGCAGGTCGCACAAGCAGATACGCCGCGGCCAGCAAAGGTTTCTTCGCTTGGTAGGCCGATATACTGAGCCGATGCGCCCGTTGCAATAATCAGGGCATCACAAGTGTATTCGCCGGAGTCCCCTACCAGACGGATTGGTTTTTCATTTAAATGCGTGGTGTGAATATGATCGAAGATCATCTCTGTGCCAAAACGCTCGGCATGCTTTTGAAAGCGCGCCATCAGCTCCGGGCCTTGTACGCCATCCGCATCGGCAGGCCAGTTGTCTACATCCGTTGTTGTCATCAGCTGCCCGCCCTGAGCAAGGCCCGTTACCATTACCGGATTAAGGTTGGCACGGGCAGCATAAACGGCTGCAGTGTAGCCAGCGGGGCCTGAGCCTAGAATAAGTAAACGAGCGTGTTGCGTAGCCATAAATCAGCTTCCTTTTCTGAGAGAGGGGAAAGTGTGCCGGAGCCTTATTAAAAGGCATATTGATGATTTGCTCACAGTTTACGTCTTTCAAGCCAGGCTTTCTAATCGAAAATGCCTATGGGGGTGATTAATTGCTTGGTTTTAAATACTCTGCATTGCAGACGCGATATGTTTTTTGCTGTCTGGGTACGTAGATGCAAAAATGGTGCGTCGGGTAGTGATGGGTGGGGGTCATGGGAACGGTGTGTCAAAGGCGGGCGCATTAGGTTTGGTAATAAGGGGATAAATGAGAGGAGGGGGTGAGTCTTTTTGTATTGAATGGTAATAGATGCAATCCATGATTGCCTGATTAAGCTGGACTGGCATTGGCGTAAAGGTCTATAATCCTGTGCTCTGTGGGCATGGTGCCTGCAGATAATTTTGGTGCTCACCCCGTTAAGGGTGCTCAAAGTCTGTGATTTTGGGTGTCGTGTGAGTGCTAGATGTAACCCTTAGCTTGGAGTTTTACTATGTCCGTTAGCATGCGCGATATGCTTGAAGCCGGTGTCCACTTCGGTCACCAAACTCGTTACTGGCACCCAAAAATGGGTCAATATATTTTTGGCGCACGTAACAAGATTCATATTATCAACCTCGAAAAAACACTGCCATTGTTTGAAGAAGCTGTTAAATACGCTCGTCGTATTGCTGCAAACAAAGGTACTGTTCTGTTCGTAGGTACTAAGCGCCAAGCTCGTGAAATCGTTGCTGAAGAAGCAGCGCGTTGCGGCATGCCTTTCGTTGATCACCGCTGGTTAGGCGGTATGCTGACTAACTACAAAACAGTTAAGCAGTCGATCAAACGTCTGGAAGAGTTACAAGTTATCGTTGCTAATGAAAACAGCGGCTACGGTAAGAAAGAATTGCTGGACATGAATCGTGAAGTTGAAAAACTCAATCGTAGCCTAGGCGGTATCAAGGATATGAAGGGTCTGCCAGACGCGATTTTCGTGATCGACACTGGTTACCAAAAGGGTACTTTGGTTGAAGCTAAGAAACTGGGTATCCCAGTTATCGGTGTAGTTGATACCAACAACAACCCAGAAGGTATTGATTTCGTTATCCCTGGTAACGATGATTCAAGCCGCGCAATTCGTTTGTACGCTCAAGGTATGGCTGACGCCGTGCTTGAAGGTAAAAACCAATCAGCACAAGAACTTGTCGAAGCAGCTGCTGTAGCCGCTGCACAGTAATATCGTAAAGTTAATATGCGAAAAAGGGGCGTTTCGCCCCTTTTTTGTAAATAACAGATAAGTAGCCCTGCACCTTTCTGGCGTTTCACTTTTAAAAGTGCCCAGATAAGCGATGCTCTACTCCTTACCCAGATTCAGGAGAAATAATCATGGCGGAAATTACCGCGAAGATGGTTGCCCAGCTGCGCGAGCTGACTGGCCTTGGCATGATGGAATGTAAAAAAGCTTTGGTTGAAGCCGATGGCGACATCAAAAAAGCTGAAGAAGTAATGCGAATCAAATCCGGCAACAAAGCGTCCAAGCTGGCTGGCCGTACTGCTGCTGAAGGGATTATCGCTGCATTTATCTCTGACGATAAAAAAATCGGCGCGGTGCTTGAAGTAAACTGTGAAACAGACTTCTTGGCTAAAGACGAAGGCTTTATTGCTTTTGCTAAGCTGGCTGCACAAGCGGTTGCGGATGCAAATCCTGCTGACGTTGAAGCACTGGCGCAAGTGGTAGTAAACGGTAAAACAGTTGAAGAAATCCGTAAAGATGCTGTAGCTAAGCTGGGCGAAAACGTGACATTGCGTCGTTTCGCACGCTTTGAAACAGCGGGCCAAATTGCAGCTTACCTGCACGGCAACAAAATTGGCGTACTGCTGGACATCGTAGGTGGTGACGAGCAATTGGCTAAGCAAATTGCGATGCATATTGCGGCGACCAAGCCTAAGTCCCTCGATGCAAGCGGCGTACCTGCTGACTTGATCGAAACTGAACGCCGTGTTGCGACTGAGCGCGCTAAAGAAGCGGGCAAGCCAGAAGCAATGCTGGAAAAAATCGTGGAAGGCACTGTACAAAAGTACCTGAAAGATGTTGTTTTGTTGAGCCAATCATTTGTAATGGACGACAAAGTAACAATCGAACAATTGCTGAAAACCAACTCTGCAACTGTTAATGCATTCAACCTGTTTGTTGTAGGTGAAGGTATTGAAAAAGCAGTGGTTGATTACGCTGCTGAAGTGGCTGCTGCTGCAAAGATTTAATTGTTTGTATTAAACTTAGCCTGCCGAAAGAGCAATCTTCAGGCAGGCTGAGCACTGGATATTTGCTTTATGCGCCGCACGGTAACGTGCGGCGTTTCCACAATTTGCCCCTCCATGGATAAGGAAGCTTCAAATGAGCCAAGCACCCAAATATAAACGCATTTTGCTGAAACTCTCCGGCGAAGCCCTCATGGGTGAGGATAGCTATGGCATCAATCGGGTCACAATTGACCGTATTGTTGGTGAAATCAAGGCTGTATTAGATCTTGGCGTACAAGTTGGTGTTGTGATTGGTGGTGGTAATATTTTTAGGGGTGTTGCACCTGCTGCTGCAGGGATGGATCGCGCAACGGCAGACTATATGGGTATGCTGGCAACGGTAATGAATGCGCTGGCCTTGCAGGATGCGATGAAACGTGCGGGTATTGTCAGCCGTGTTCAATCAGCACTGACGATTCAGCAAGTGGCTGAGCCCTATGTGCGTGGCAAAGCAATCCGTTACCTTGAAGAAAATAAAGTGGTCATTTTTGGTGCAGGAACGGGTAACCCTTTCTTTACAACAGATACCGCTGCTGCTTTGCGCGGCATGGAAATGGGTGCCGATATTGTTCTGAAAGCCACCAAAGTTGATGGTGTTTACACCGATGATCCAAAGAACAATCCAGATGCTGTACGTTATCAAACCCTGACTTTCGATGAGGCCATTGGCCGCAATCTGAAAGTGATGGATGCCACTGCATTCGCGCTCTGTCGTGATCAAAATATGAATTTAAGTGTCTTTAGTATCTTCAAAGCAGGCGCATTAAAGCGCGTAGTTCTTGGGGAAGATGAAGGGACGCTGGTACACTGCTAAACTTTCTGAACAGAGGCACGGATTATTTACGCCGTGCACTGTTAGTGGGCCATAGTACAAATGAACGATTACTCATTAGAAACGAGTAAATAAGGGAATGCATTATGATTGCAGAAATTAAAAGCAATACCGTTACAAAAATGCAAAAATCAGTTGAAGCTTTGCGCGTTAATTTAGCCAAAGTACGTACTGGTCGCGCGCACGTTGGCTTGTTGGATCATATCAATGTGGATTATTACGGTGCACCAACAGCAATTAATCAAGTTGCTAATGTCACTTTGATTGATTCACGCACAATTGGTGTTCAGGCTTGGGAAAAAACAATGATTTCCAAGATTGAAAAAGCAATTCGTGATGGTGATCTGGGCTTGAATCCATCCACCAATGGTGATGTGATTCGTGTGCCAATGCCAGCACTGACCGAAGAGCGCCGTAAAGATTTAACAAAGGTTGTTCGCAACGAGGCAGATGATGCTAAGGTAGCCGTGCGTAATATTCGCCGCGATGCCAATGAGCAATTAAAACGCTTGGTTAAAGATAAAGAAATTTCTGAAGATGATGAGCGTCGTGCAGCAGATGATGTTCAGAAGCTGACAGATAAATATGTAATTGAAATTGATAAGTTGTTGGCAGAAAAAGAAAAAGAATTAATGACAATGTAATCATTTACTGGCCGGTGCAATTGTGCCGGCCAGTAAACGTAAGGGGTTTGGTGTGGCCATATTCAGTAGCTCAACTAAAGAAATACCGCAGGACATTGCAGCTGTTCCACGTCACATTGCCGTGATTATGGATGGCAATGGCCGTTGGGCAAAAAAACGCATGATGCCACGTATATTTGGCCACAAGCGTGGTGTAGAGGCTTTGCGTGATACGGTGCGTGCTTGTGATGCACTTGGCGTGGGTTATTTAACTGTTTTTGCTTTTAGTAATGAAAACTGGCGTCGCCCGCAGGATGAAGTGTCATTTTTAATGGGCCTCTTTCTGAAAGTGCTGAGTGGTGAAATTAGCCGCATGCACGAAAAAAATATTCGTTTGAAAATAGTGGGTAATCGTGAGCATTTTGGCCCCGAGCTGGTGGCACTCATTGATGCTGCCGAAGAAAAAACAGCGGGTAATACAGGCTTAACGCTATCTATTGCGGCTGACTATGGCGGGCGCTGGGATGTCATTAATGCCACGCATAAAATGCTGGCAGATCACCCAGAATTAAGCACTACTTTTACAGAAGATGATTTATCTCCTTACCTTGCGATGGCCTATGCGCCAGAGCCTGATTTGTTTATCAGAACAGGAGGAGAGCAGCGGATTAGCAATTTTCTGCTATGGCAGCTTGCCTATACCGAGCTTTATTTCAGCGATATGCTTTGGCCTGATTTTGACCGGCAGGCGCTGGAAGCTGCGATTGACTGGTATCACAGTCGGGAGCGACGTTTTGGCCGTATTAGTGAGCAACTGCAAACCCCATGCTAAAAACACGTGTTTTAACGGCCCTCTTTTTGCTGCCGCTGCTGCTTGCGGCAATCTTTTATTTACCTCAGATGGGAACAACGGGCTCCCTTGCATGGATTTCATTTTGCGGTCTGATTATGGTTGCCGCATCTTGGGAATGGCAGCGTTTATCCGGCATGCAAGGCTTCGTTGCTAAAGTTTACCCGGTATTAACCGCTGTTATATTTGCTTTACTCAGTCAGCTAATTTACACGCCTTCGATGCTATTGGGGCTGATGCTTGGGGCAAGCGTGTTTTGGTTGTTTGTCACGCCATGCTGGCTTTCTAAAAAATGGAAGCTGGCAAATGCCGCAAATTTAAATATTTTATTAGGCTGGGCTTTGCTGCTGCCTGCTGGTCTGGCATTAATTGTGCTGCGCACAGCAGGGCCATGGGCTTTACTGTCTGTTTTGGCAATTGCTTGGGTTGCCGATTCTGCCGCCTATTTCTTTGGTAAAGCTTTTGGCAAGCACAAGCTTGCGCCGCTGATTAGCCCTGGAAAAAGCTGGGAGGGTGCTGCTGGTGGCTTGCTGGGTGTATTGATTTATACTTTCTTTTTGCCTAAACATCTTTTTTTTCATGGCGAACTATTGTCACTTGCTGCATGGCTGGCTATTGCTGTGATCTTAACGGCAGTGAGTGTAATGGGGGACTTATTAGAATCCCTCTTTAAGCGTCAGATCGGAATGAAAGACAGCAGCAATTTATTACCGGGGCACGGCGGAGTGCTTGATAGGGTTGATAGTTTATTAGCCATCCTGCCGGTAGCCTGTGCCATTTACCTCAGCTTCTTATTATTCTAAATTCAAACTGCGTAAATCATGTGCTTGTCACAAGATCTTATTGCTGAAATTAAAACGCTGGCAATAAAACCAATACAGCAGATGTTTTTTCCATAGAAAAAACGTATTGGTTTTATTGCTGTTTTAATATATGGCACAGGTCTTTTTCGGGCAGATTAAAGCGCAAGGCCATATCATCATGTCCTCTTTGCAAAAAATCACCATTTTGGGTTCAACTGGCAGTATTGGCGTCAATACCCTTGATGTCATTGCCCGCCATCCTGAGCGCTATCAAGTGTTTGCTCTTACGGGCGCTAGTCAGCTGGAAAAGCTGGCTCAGCAATGCGTGCAGTTTAAGCCTCGTTTTGCCGTTGTTTTGGATGCAGCCTCTGCTCAGACATTGGCTGCACTATTAAAAGAGCGGGGCTCTGCTACGGAAGTGTTGTGGGGTGTGTCTGCGTTGAGTGATGTTGCAACTGCTGCAGATGTCGATGCAGTGATGGCAGCAATTGTAGGGGCAGCAGGGATGCAGCCAACCCTAGATGCCGCGCGTGCGGGTAAGCGCATTTTGCTGGCGAATAAAGAAACGCTGGTGTTGGCCGGTTCTTTATTTATGGATGCAGTGCGTGAATCCGGCGCGGCGCTTTTGCCTATTGATAGTGAACATAACGCAATTTTTCAGGTTCTGCCGGGCGCTTATCGTGAAAATCCTTATGCGTCTTGTTTGCAGGATGCAGGTGTTAAGCGCATTTTGCTGACAGCATCGGGCGGGCCATTTCGCACTATGGCGCATGAAGCATTGCATCATGTTTCGCCTGAGCAAGCCTGCAAGCACCCTAATTGGTCTATGGGTCGCAAAATTTCAGTGGATTCGGCCTCATTAATGAATAAGGGGCTGGAAGTCATTGAGGCGCGTTGGTTATTCAATGCGCCGGAAAAGAATGATATTTCAGTGGTCGTGCATCCGCAAAGCGTTGTGCATTCTATGGTGGAATATATGGATGGCTCGGTGCTGGCTCAGCTGGGCAATCCTGATATGCGCACCCCCATTGCCTATGGTATGGCTTACCCGGAACGAATTGATGCGGGCGTGAAATCACTCGATTTCTTTAGCGTGGGTCGTTTGGATTTTGAAGCGCCTGATTTACAGCGTTTTCCTTGCTTGCAACTGGCTTTTGATGCCCTTGCTGCAGGAAGTGCTGCCCCGGCCATTTTAAATGCGGCCAATGAAGTGGCTGTTGAAGGCTTTTTAAATAATGCTTTACGCTTTACGGATATCCCGCGACTTATCGAAGCGGTATTGGGGCAGTGTACGCATCGCGCATCGGCTGAATCATTAGAAGCCTTGCTTAGTGCGGATGAGATGGCACGGGCTGCCGCACGGCAGTGGTTGCAGAGTCACCCCCTATGTTGACGTCACTTCTGGCGTTTATTGTTGCCATTGGCCTGCTTGTTTCGATTCACGAGTACGGGCATTACTACGTGGCAAAGCGCTGCGGGGTAAAGGTGCTGGTTTTCTCTATTGGTTTTGGTAAACCGCTCTGGCAGTGGCGCTGGGGTGAAACCCTGTGGCAAATTGGTGCGATTCCGCTTGGCGGCTATGTCAGTATGCTGGATGAGCGTGAAGGCGAGCCAATTGCGGCTGCTGATTTGCCGCGTGCTTTTAATCGCCGTCCCCCTCTGGCCAAAATGGCTATTGTTACAGCAGGGCCGCTGGCTAATTTTCTACTCGCAATTTTGCTGTACTGGGGCTTGTCATTATCGGGTGTTGAGTCGCTGAGGCCGGTTGTTTCATTTGTCAGTGCAGGCTCTGCGGCAGAAAAAGCGGGGCTTCGTCAGGGGGATGAAGTGCTTTCTGTGTCCGGAATGCCGGTTTCTAGTTGGGATGAGCTGCAGTTTGGTCTGCTAGAGCAGAGTGGTGGCGCGGTAACAGTACCCTTGCAGCTTCGGTCAAATACTGGTTCAGAGCGCTCTGTTATGCTGGATCTCAGTCATCTCACCCGGGATGAAATCGATCAGCAGCTTCTTTCTCGCCTTGGGTTGTCTCCTGTGCCCCTCAGCTTACGTATCGCTCAGTTAGCACCTCAAAGTGCTGCGGCAAAGGCCGGAGTCAAAGTGGGCGATCAGTTAATAATGATCAATGGCAGCCCATTACATGGCTGGCGTGATGTGCAAGCCATCGTGGCGTCATCTGCTGCTCAGCCTTTGCTTATAAGCTGGAAGCACAATGGGCAAGTCATTGAACGCACAGTTATTCCTGACTCCGTTGTAGAAAACGGGCAGAAAACCGGCAAGCTTGGACTGGCCCCTGAAGTGGATGCAATTGCCTGGCAGCAGCAACGATTTACCCGTGATTTTGGCCCGCTTGAGGGCTTGCAATATGCACTGAATAAAACCTGGCAGGGCAGTCGGCTGACTCTGGTGATGTTTGGGAAAATGCTTACAGGGCAGGTGTCAATCAAGCAGGTCAGCGGCCCGATTACGATTGCAACATTTGCAGGGGAAAGTGCCCGCATGGGCTTAAATGCTTTTCTTGAGTATCTTTGTGTAATTAGTATTAGTTTGGGGGTTTTAAACCTGCTACCCTTGCCGGTGCTGGATGGCGGGCATTTGATGTATCATACGGTAGAATTTTTGACAGGGCGGCGTCTGCCGCTTGGGGCTGAAGCATTGGGTCAGCGCATTGGTATTGTGTTGTTGTTAGGCTTGATGTCTCTTGCGCTTTACAACGACATCCATCGGCTTTTTCCTGGTTAAACCACTTTGCTTGTTTAGCCGCATATTTCAAGGCCAGGGTTTACAGCAGCAATTAAGGGTTTTCGGCCGTTTTTTAACGCAGTGTGGGCAGTTTATGCCTGCTAACTCATTAGTGACTCTTCATAATAATGAAATTAAAATCGATAAACTTGTTGTTAGCAGCTGCCCTGAGCAGTGTTGCTTTTCCTACTTGGGCGGTTGAGCCATTTGTGATCCGCGATATTCGTGTTGAGGGGCTGCAACGTACCGATGCCGGAACGATTTTTAATTATTTGCCGGTAAAAGTGGGTGATCGCTTTGATGATGATCGCGCACAAGAGGCGATCAAGGCCTTGTTTGCCACTGGTTTTTTCAATGATGTACGGGTTGAATCCAATGGGCAGGTATTGATTGTTACGGTGGATGAGCGTCCTACCATTGCGCAAATCAATGTTAACGGCTCTAAAATGCTGGAAAAGGATCAAATTAAAAGCGCCCTGAAAAGCCAGAGTTTTGCTGAAGGGCGTATTTTTGATCAAAGCGTGCTGGATGCTGCCGTTCAGGAAATCAAACAGCAATATTATTCACGCGGCCGTTACTCTGTTGTGGTGAAATCGGAAGTCACTAAATTAGAGCGCAACCGTGTTGGCGTTCAATTGGATATTTCTGAGGGTGAAGTGGCCCGTATTCAGCAAATTAATATCATTGGCAACAAAGCGTTTTCCGAAGATGATTTGCTTGATATGTTGAGTCAAACCACAGGTGGCTGGCTCACTTGGTATACCAAAGCAGACCAATATTCCAAGCAAAAACTATCTGCCGATCTAGAAAAGCTGCGTTCTTGGTATATGGATCGTGGCTATATCGAATTTAATGTTGAGTCCACTCAGGTTGCTATTTCTGAAGATCGAGAAGGTATTTTCCTTACCTTGAATATCTCAGAAGGCAAGCAATTTGAAGTGAGCGATGTAAAATTGTTGGGCGACACCATTATTGACCCTGCTATTTTAAAGAAGCTGATTACTTTAAATACGGGCGAAGTGTTTTCGCGTGAAAGTCTGAACCGGTCAACTGCCGCAATTACAGAAGCTTTGGGCGAAGTGGGCTATGCCTTTGCCAATGTAAATGCTGTACCAGAAATCGATCAGAAAAATAATAAAGTGGCATTTACTCTTTATGTTGATCCAGGTAAAAAAACTTATGTAAGACGGATTAATGTAAACGGTAATTCCCAAACCCGCGATGTGGTTATTCGCCGTGAATTACGCCAGTTAGAATCAGCTGCCTATGATGGCGCTAAAATCAAACGCTCTAAGCAGCGGCTGGATCAGCTGGATTATTTCGGTGAAATTGTCGTTGATACGCCGTTGGTGCCTGATACTGCCGATCAGGTAGATATGAATGTCACCGTGACTGAAAAGAAATCAGGTAACTTTAATATTGGTGCCGGTTATGGGCAAAGTGAAGGCGTTGTTTTAGTCTTATCTCTTTCTCAGAATAACTTTTTGGGTAGTGGTAAGCAATTTGCGGTTGAAGTCAATTCAAGCTCATCTAATAAAGTGTATTCCCTTGGCGTAACCAATCCTTATGCAACACCCGATGGTGTTTCTGTGGGTTGGAATATCTATCGCCGCGATACAGATCCTTCTCGCGTAGATTTGGGTCAATATACAACATCGTCCTATGGTTTTAATTCGAATTTCAGCCTGCCTTTAACTGAAACAAATCGGATTGGTTTTGGTTTGGGTTATGAAAGCTTGGCCATTCAGGCCGATGCTTCTGCGCCTCAGCATGTATTAGATTTTGTAAATACCCAAGGCTCCAGAAATAAAACATTCCCTGTTTCTGTAAACTGGGGACGTGATACGCGTAATAGTGGCTCCTACCCTACATCAGGCTGGTTACTTAGCCTGAATGGTGAAGTGACTGCACCTTTCTCAGATATTGATTACTACAAGCTATCAACCCGAAGCCAGTACTTTATTCCATTTGGTAAAGAAATGAGTCTGATGTGGAATGTGGAAGGCGGTTATGGCCATGCTTATGGCGATAATATTTATCCTTTCTATAAAAACTTCTATGCCGGTGGTGTGGGCTCAATCCGTGGTTTTAGGTCTGGATCGGTTGGGCCTGTGGATAGCCGTGGTGATGGTATGGGGGGGGATAAACGACTGATCAATAACTTTGAGTTCTTCTTCCCGATTCCAGGTTTGAAAAATGACCGTTCTACACGTTTAAGTGTATTTGCTGATTCCGGCGCGGTTTGGGGTGCAGGTGATAAGCCAAGTTTTAGCGAACTTCGCTATTCTGCAGGGGTGGCATTTACCTGGGTTTCACCAGTAGGGCCAATTAAATTAAGCTGGGCAGCGCCATTTAATGCTCAGCCAAATGATCGTGTTGAACGCGGACTCCAGTTTCAGTTGGGTCAAGTATTCTGATTTTAAGGAGCCACTATCTATGTTGAAATGGCCACGTGCTGTATTACTGGCAATGGGTGTTGTACTGACTTCCAGTGCATTTGCGGCAGATATGCGGATTGGTTTTGTGGATACCGAGCGAATCTTGCGTGAGGCATCCCCGGCAGTGAGGGCGGCCAAAAAGATAGAGCGTGAATTTGATGTCCGTAAAGCCGATTTGCAAAAGATTTCGGCCCAGGGTAAGGCGCTGCAGCAGCTGCTGGATAAGGGGACACTTGCAGAAACGGATCGCAGAATTAAAGAGCGTGAGCTCGTTAAAATGAATCAGGATTTTCAGCGTATGCAGCGTGAATTCAATGAAGATATGAATGTGCGCCGCAATGAGGAATTATCCGGTTTGCAGGAGCGGGTAAATACCGCTATCGCGCAAATAGCGACCAGCGAAAAATACGATTTAATTTTGCAGGAAGTTGCATGGCGCAGCCCCCGCATTGATATTACAGACAAAGTATTAAAGCTTTTAATGGATAAATAAACGCATGTTGCTTTCCTTTAGATTGTCGGGACTTGTTGAATTACTCGGTGGTGAGCGTCATGGCGATGATGTGCTGATCACCGGCGTTTCTTCTTTAGAAAAAGCAGGGGAGGGCGAGCTGGCTTTTTTGGCAAACCCCCGCTTACGTGCGCAATTGCAAACCAGTCATGCTGCGGCCTTTATTGTTCGCCCTACTGAAAGTGCCAGCTTAAAACATCCGCATATCGTAACGCGTGATCCACAACTGTATTTTGCGCAAGTGGCGCAGCTGCTGCACCCTCGTCCGGTGGCTGTGGCGGGTATTCATCCCCGGGCCATCGTTGACCCGCTTGCTAAAGTAGCAGCCAGTGCTCAAATTGGCCCCGGTGTTGTGATTGAGGCAGGGGCGGTAGTGGGTGAGCGCACGATCGTGAAAGCCAATGCATATCTTGGTGAGCGTGTCGAGATTGGTGATGATTGCCTTATTCACCCCAATACCAGTGTGCACAGCGGTGCATTTATCGGTGACCGGGTGATTTTGCACAGCAATGCGGTGATTGCAGGCGATGGCTTTGGCAATGCATGGGCTACAGATCATTGGGAGAAGATCCCTCAGCTTGGCCGGGTTCTCATTGGCAATGATGTTGAAATTGGTTCTTGCACCACGGTAGACCGGGGTGCTTTAAATGACACTATTATTGGTAACGGCGCAAGGATCGATAACCTAATTCAAGTGGCCCATAACGTGGAAATTGGTGAGCATACGGCCATGGCTGCCTGTGTGGGAATCGCTGGCTCTACAAAAATTGGTGCGCGCTGTCAGATTGGTGGCGCGGTCATGATTTCTGGCCACCTGGAAATCTGTGACGGTGTGACCGTCATGGGTGGCACACTGGTGGCGAAAACGATTCGTGAAGCAGGCGTGTATTCAGGCTCTTACCCGATGCAAACCTATGATGACTGGCGGCATAATGCCGCTCACTTGCGTCACCTGGATGAATTGGCCAAGCGCATCAAGCAACTTGAAAAAGAGATTGCTGTATTGACGTTGCCTACTGAATAGAAGCCAACGACATTCATTTTAATTAACAGGCTTTAAGTCACTTTAAGCAAGAGATCACGGCTGTCAGTCGCCGGTTGGAGAACAAGAGTAATGAGTCAGACCATGGATGTTTTAGAAATTACCAAATGCTTGCCACATCGCTATCCTTTTTTATTAATTGATCGCGTTTTAGAAATTGAACCTGGCGTTTCAATTAAAGCCATTAAAAATGTCACCATTAATGAGCCTTTTTTTCAAGGCCATTTTCCGACATATCCGGTCATGCCGGGTGTGTTGATTATGGAAGCCCTTGCCCAAGCCGCTGGTGTATTGTCGTATAAAAGCTTGGAAGTTGCGCCTTCAGAAGATTCTTTATATTTCTTTGCAGGTATTGATAATGCGCGGTTTAAACGCCAGGTTGTACCGGGCGACCAGCTGACTTTATGCGTGCAGATCACAGCCAATAAGCGTGGAATCTGGAAATACAAAGCACAGGCTTTTGTCGGTACAGAATTAGCTGCCGAAGCTGATTTAATGTGTGCGCAACGCGAAGTTCAACGCTAATTCAGTCAGAGTAAAATATGTCGAAAATCCACGCTTCAGCCATTATTCATGACGGAGCCGAGCTTGCCTCTGACGTAGAGATCGGCCCCTTTTGTGTGATCGGTGAGCATGTCAGTATCGGCGCAGGTACGCGTCTTGAGGCCCATGTGGTCGTTGACGGGCATACGCAAATTGGCAAAAACAACCGTATTTATTCTTTCTCCAGTATAGGCTGTGCACCTCAGGATAAAAAATATGCGGGCGAACCAACACGCCTTGTGATTGGCGATGGCAATACTATTTTCCAGAATGTCACGATTTCTACTGGCACGGCGCAGGACGATGGCGTCACCATGATCGGGGACGACAACTGGATTATGGCCTATGTGCATATTGCCCATGATTGCAAAATTGGCAGCCATACTATTTTCGCCAATAACACCACGCTCGCAGGCCATGTACATATTGGTGACTGGGTGATTTTGGGTGGCTTTACCACCGTACACCAGTTCTGCAAAATTGCCCCGCATGCCATGACTGCGTTTACCGCTGCGGTCGCTCAGGATGTGCCGCCTTTTGTTATGGCTGCGGGTAATCGGGCCGTGCCAAACGGAATTAACAGCGAAGGCTTAAAACGCCGGGGTTTCAGTAGCGAGCAAATTACCCATATTAAGCGCGCATATAAAATGCTTTACCGTCAGGGCTTGCCTTTTGCAGAGGCTAAAGCGGCTATAGAAACACAAGTCACTGAACAGCCAGAGCTTCAGGCCTTTCTTGATTTCTTTGCACAATCCACGCGTGGGATTATCCGCTGATATGCAGCGCATATTAAATACTCAAGGCCGCCTGCGTATTGCGGTGGTGGCCGGTGAATCTTCGGGCGATTTATTGGGGAGCCAGCTGATTCTGGCCCTAAAAAAACGCCTGCCCCATGCTGATTTTTTCGGCATTGCCGGCCCTAAAATGCAGGCCGCAGGCTGCACCTCTGTTGTGCCTATGGAAAAACTGGCTGTGCGTGGTTATCTGGAAGTGATTCGTCACTTACCGGAATTACTGCGTATCCGCCGTCAGCTAAAAAGGCAATTGCTGGCAGATAAGCCTGATTTATTTATTGGTATTGACGCGCCTGATTTTAATTTCGGATTAGAAAAGGCACTTAAACAAGCGGGTGTACCAACAATTCATTATGTTGGTCCTTCGGTCTGGGCTTGGCGTTCGGAGCGGCTTAAAAAAATTGGCCAGTGCGTATCGCATATGCTGCTGTTGTTTCCTTTTGAAGAAAAAATATATAGGGAAGCAAATATTCCTGCCAGCTACGTTGGCCACCCTTTAGCAGAGATTTTCCCTGAAGTGCCAGATCAGCTCGCTGTGCGTGAAGTGCTCGAAATTCCGCAGCTAAAAGCTGTGTTTACCCTGCTGCCGGGCAGTCGCCAAAGCGAAGTTGAAATGCTGGCGGCTTTGTTTGTTGAAACCGCCAAAAAACTGTTGGAGCGATATCCAAACGCTTTGTTTCTGGTGCCCTTTGTAACGCGTGAAACACGCTTATTGTTTGAGCAGGAAATTTGGAAGCAGGGCGCTCAGGAGTTACCGTTTCGCCTGATGTTTGGGCATGCGCATGAAGCAATGCAGGCTGCTGATGTGATTTTGCTGGCGTCAGGTACGGCAACCTTAGAAGCAATGATGTCGCGCCAGCCCATGGTGGTGACTTACCGCTTGTCTTCGCTAACTTACCGTATGGTGAAAAGAAAGCTCAGGCTTCCTTATGTCAGCCTGCCCAATGTTTTGGCTGGCAAATTTGTGGTGCCTGAGCTTTTGCAGGACGATGCAACCTCGGATAATTTGCTTCAGGCCATCAGCAATTTATACGATGATA
Organism: Iodobacter fluviatilis; assembly: GCF_900451195.1. NCBI lineage: Bacteria > Pseudomonadati > Pseudomonadota > Betaproteobacteria > Neisseriales > Chitinibacteraceae > Iodobacter > Iodobacter fluviatilis. The sequence goes on along the minus strand of NZ_UGHR01000001.1, from coordinate 2,529,974 downwards.
AACGTCTTGCCACTGCGCTGAGCCAACGCTTTGCGGATCTGCACCTTAGCCTGCGCTGCGGTGCAGCAGATCGCGCTGCAGATGCGGTGTGCTCGGTATTGGGGGTAAAGGCGTGAGTTTAATTTGTGGTGTTGACGAGGCAGGCAGAGGCCCTTTGGCCGGGGCGGTGTTTGCTGCTGCAGTTATTTTGCCTGCCCGCTATGATTTACCTGGTTTAAATGATTCAAAAAAATTAACGGCCCGCCGCCGTGATGTTTTATTTGATTTAATTAAATCCTGCGCGGTATCCTGGTCGGTTGCCTCGGCTTCTATTGAGGAAATTGACGAGCTGAATATCCTGCATGCCACGATGCTGGCCATGCAGCGTGCTGTTGCAGGGCTTGATGTGCAGCCTGCCGAAGCTTTAATTGATGGTAATCGGGTTCCAAAAGGTTTAATCGTTCCTGCAAGGGCGATTGTGGGCGGCGATGCACTTGAAGGCTGCATTTCTGCCGCATCCATTCTGGCTAAGGTCAGCCGTGATCGTGAAGTTGACGGTTTTGATGCGCTTTATCCTGGCTATGGTTTTACACAGCATAAGGGCTATCCAACAGCACAACATTTGGAAGCATTAAAGCGCCTAGGCCCTTGTCCTGTGCACAGAAAAAGTTTTGGCCCTGTCATAAGAGCAAATGCGCAGGCGTCTCTCTGGTAATACATCTCAAAGCGCAATTCATTTCGCTTTAATTCTCCTTGATTGGTTGTCGTGCTGTATTCAATCTTCTAATATGCAGCCTAAGTAAGTTATTTTATTAAGTCATTACAGGGAAGCTGACGCATGTTCGTCATTATTGGCTATGTTTTTATGTGCGTTTGTATTCTGGGCGCTTACGCTGTACACGGCGGGCATTTAGGCACGTTCTGGCAGCCATCTGAACTCGTTATTATTTTCGGTGGTGCAATTGGTGGGATGATCGCAGCCCAAGGCGCGAAAGGGATGAAGCAAACGGTTGCGGCTCTTCCTCTTATGTTTAAAAGCACCCCCTATAACAAACCTTTTTTCATGGATTTATTTGCCATGATGTTTGAAATTCTTTCCAAAGTACGGAAAGAAGGTTTGATGTCGATTGAAACAGATATTGAAGACCCGCATTCCAGCCCTATTATTTCCAAATATGCTTCCGTTGCTCATGATCATCATTTAACTGAATTCCTTTGTGATTACCTGCGCCTGATGGTCGGGGGTAATTTAAATTCAATGGAAATTGAAAATCTGATGGATGTGGAATTAGAAGCGCACCATGCTGATGCTCACGTTGCGGTCGATGCGATTACCAAGCTGGCCGATGGTCTGCCCGCATTTGGTATTGTGGCGGCGGTGATGGGCGTGGTTCACGTGATGGGCTCATTGCATCTGCCGCCACCCGCATTGGGTGAGCTGATTGGTGCGGCGCTGGTGGGTACCTTTATGGGGATTTGGCTGGCTTATGGTTTTGTGGGGCCATTGGCAACGGTGCTGGAGAAGCAGGGCGCGGCAACCAGCATTGCGTTTCAGGCGGTGAAGGTCACTTTACTGGCCAGCCTGAATGGCTACGCACCGCAGGTTGCTGTTGAATTTGGCCGCAAAGCATTAAGTGGCAGTGATCGCCCAAGCTTTAAAGAATTAGAAGATCATGTGAAGAGTGCTAAGGGTAAGTAAAACCATATCGTTTTTAAGGTAGCGCAAAATGAGCGATGATTCACAACGCCCCATCGTTGTAAAACGGATTAAAAAAGGTGGTCACGGGCATCATGGTGGGGCATGGAAAATTGCCTATGCCGATTTCGTTACTGCGATGATGGCTTTCTTCTTGCTGATGTGGTTGCTGGGGTCTGTATCAAAAGGAACCATGAAAGGGATTACCAGCTACTTTGCTAATCCGCTTAAGGTGTCTATGTCCGGCGGGGATGGCGCAGGGGATGCGACATCCTTAATTAAGGGCGGCGGAAATGATTTAACCAAACAGGCGGGGCAGGTTAAAAATGGTGATGTTGTTTCTGTTGCTGCCAAAGATAAAAAACGTCTTTCAGAGCTGAAACAAAAATTTGAAGCTTTGATGGATAATAAAATCAAAGAAAACTCTAAATTAGCGCAATTTAAAAATCAGCTTAAATTAGATATGGTCGCGGAAGGTTTAAGAATTCAGATTGTGGATGAGCAAAATCGGCCCATGTTTAAATCGGGTAGCTCAGATCTTGAATCTTTCAGCCGGGATATGCTACGTGAAATTGCTGAATTTTTAAATGAAGTCCCTAATGCGGTTTCACTATCCGGCCATACCGATTCATCCCGTTTTGCGGGGGGCGATGAGGGTTACAGCAATTGGGAGCTGTCAGCGGATCGTGCTAATGCATCCCGTCGTGAGCTGGTTGCAGGTGGCTTATCCGATAAAAAAATATTACGCGTTAATGGCTTTGGCGATGTTATCCCTCTGGATACAGGCAATATTTATAACCCGGTAAACCGTCGGATTAGCATCGTCGTGTTGAATCATGAGGCCGAAGACAATATTCGCCAGCAGGCAGGGAAAAGCCAGGAAGAGGTAACGCCTGAAGCCGCTGTAAAAAAGACGGATAAATGACGCAAGCCCTGCGCTTCGTGCTTACTCAGTTTTGCGCCATGGCTATTGCGGCGCTTGTTGTGGGTCTGATGGCATGGCCTGCAATCATCTGGGCCTCGCTTACTGCAGGCCTTTCTTTTTCAGCGGCTTTACGTTGGCATGATGGCCAGTGGTGGCGATATATCCACTTGGTTTTTCCATTTGCTGTTTTGCTGGCGCTCCTGAGTCCCGTTGATCCCCGCTGGTATCTGGCGGCGCTGCTGGTCAGCTGGATGGTGTTTGGCGGCGTCTTACGAAACAGAGTGCCTTTGTATTTAAGTAACACTCAGGCTTTGGAACAGCTGGCAAAGCAAGTGCCTGCAGGGGCGCGTTTACTGGATTTGGGTGCAGGCACGGGCACGGTGCTGGCTTGGTTTGTCCGTTATCGGCCAGATGTGCAGGCTGATGGTATCGAGTTTTCTTGGCTCCCCTGGTTGTTTGGCCGCTTACGCTTAGCCCGGAGTAATGCGGGCTGGCATCACGGCGATGCATTCGCCGCTGATCTGGCTGCTTATGATGTGGTTTATGCTTATTTATCACCCGAGCCAATGAGCTTGCTCTGGGAAAAAGCGCAAAAAGAAATGCGCCCCGGCAGCTTATTAATTAGTAATAGCTTTGATATTCCCAATGCGCCTCCAGCCCGCATCTGTGATATTGGAGACTGGAAAGGCAGCAGACTTTTAGTATGGAAAATCTAGCTCACCCCGCCGCTACAAGTAATGTTGCTTGGCTTGCCTACTGGGCACGCCGAGGCTTGCCTGTTTTGCAATCCAGTCGTGAGCAGTTACTTTTGGCTTTGCGCCGTGCAGATCGCGTTAGTCCCTCAGATTTAGCCGATATTGTTTTAAAAGACCCGCTGCTGACGGCGCAGGCACTGCGTTATATTAATCAGCGGCAAAAAAGCAGTCTAGCTGCCGATATTACAACCATCAATGGTATTGTGATGCTGATGGGGGTTGCTCCTTTTATTGAGCACTTTACCCGCCTGCCTGTTTTGGAAGACGTTTTGCAAGGCCACCCCAGAACGATAGCCCGTATTCATAAATGCATTGCCGACACGCGCTTTACCGCCAAGATGGCAAGGGAATTCGCGGGGGAACGCTATGATGCGCATCTGGACGAGATTTTTATTTCTGCCTTGCTCAGCCGGATGCCCGAGATGCTGGAGCTGCTAGCGCATGACAGTGACCCCAGCGCACCTCATGGCAAAGACCATGCACATGCCTTGCTGGCGGCCTGGTCTTTGCCGCAGTCATTAAGCGCGTTATTGTCTCAAGAAACAGAAAATATGCTGCCAAGGCAGTCTTTGCAGTACGCGACCTTACAGCTAGCTCATTTGCTGGATCGTGGCTGGTGGCAGCCCGGCGTGGCTGAGGCGTTGAATGCCATGGCTGAAATCTTAAATACCTCTGTGGATGATGTTTGGCAGCGAACCAACCGTTTAATGCTGCAATACGCACGTAACGAGCCTCAGAAGCAGGGCTGGCCTGCCGCACGCTGGTTGCCTATGCTGCCTGGTGAATGGCCGCAGCCTGTTGCGGCACCTTCCCCTGTACCTGCCACGCAGGTAGCTCCGGCACCTGCTCCTGTTTTGATCACAAAAGACATTCTTGCCGAAAGAATGCAGGCGCTGCATCTGGCTGGCACACAGGGTGCGCCTGCTAATCAGATTATGACTCTGGCGGTACGTGCCCTGGCAGAAGGGTTGGGGATGAGGCGTATTCTTTTTGCCCTGCTGGTTGCGGGTGAAAACGCGGTTAAAGCGCGCTTTGCCCATGGAATAGAGCCGTCAGATCCTGCCCGCCAGCTGCATATCAAGCTGGATGAGCCTCATTTGCTGACGCGGCTGATGCTCAAGCAGCAAAGCATCTGGTTAAATTCAGGCAATGCTGAAAGCCTAGAGCCCATGTTGCCAGCTGGGTTTCGTGATCAGGTGGGTAAAGAAGAATTTTGTGCCATGTCTATTTTTGTTGGAGACAAGGCCGTTGGTATTATTTATGCCGACCGGCAGGGGGGAGATCACCTTGCCGATACGCATTATCAGCACTTTAAGCAGATAGGCTTACTAACCAGCCGTGCTTTATCTCATCATCCCGCTCAGCATCGCTGATTGTTTTAGGTTCTTTATGCTTGTTATTTCTTCCCGTCAGAATCCTTTTTTTAAATCTTTAATAAAACTCTCAGGCAGCCGCCGTGAGCGGCGTAAAGCCGGACAAACCCTGCTCGACGGCACGCATCTGCTGCTGGCACTGGCAGATGCCGGTGGTGTTCTAGAGAAAATCGTTTTAACACCGGCCGCACTTGAAAACACAGAGGTACGAGCACTTCTGCAACGTTTTACTGCGGCTCAAATCATTCTTGATGAAGCTTTATTTGCCGAGCTCAGCGATTTGCCCAGCACCACGGGCATTATGGGGCTCTACGCCATTCCGCCTGCCGCCCCAGCGCGTGAGCGTGGTTTTTGCCTCTTACTGGATGGCGTGCAGGATCCGGGTAATGTGGGCACCATTTTGCGTTCAGCCGCGGCGTTTGGCGTGGATCAGGTATTGCTTGCAGATGAGTGTGCGGATATCTGGTCGCCAAAAGTGCTGCGGGCAGGGATGGGGGCGCATTTTGTCTTGGATATGCTGGAGCATATCGATTTGCCTGCTTTTACCAGTCAGTTTTCCGGCGCAGTCGCCGTTACTGTGCTTGAGCAAGCGGTGCCACCCTATGCGGCCAATTTAGCGCACGATCTGGCTTTAGTGCTGGGTTCGGAAGGATCAGGCGTTTCCCAGGCGATGCAGGATGTAGCCAGCTTGCGGCTGACTATTCCTATGCAAGGCCAGGTTGAGTCTTTAAATGTGGCCGCAGCGGCCGCGATTCTTTGTTACGAGCGGCAAAGGCAAGTGAGCGCCCTTCCTTAGTCTATATATTTGGGCTACATCCCTTCCATTACATTTCTTGCATTGATTGATTGGATGGGTCGGGCATTCATGGGGAATAACTTACGAAACCGTGCAATTTGTTTGGCTGAAATGCTTAGTGGGTTTTTCATCACTAACCAGCGCACACCTTCAGAGCAGGGGGGTGTGGTGAGTGAGCCCATAAAGGTATAAAAAGACTGATCAAGCGGAAGCAAGGCTGCCGGGCTGTAGGTCAGCTTATCAAAGGTTCTCGATTCATTGTGCTCATCAGGCATTTTGTCCCAGAGTGCTTCTATTAGCGGGTTATCCTGTGCGCCTTGCTGAATCAGCGCGGCGACTACCGCAAGTTTACCTTCTTCACTTTTATGAACTAAATGCGCCACCATCGGGTAGCGAATGCCGCCAATGGCTTCTTCGCTTGGGGTATGAAAGTGAAACTGCAAAAGTTGGTACTTGCTGCCTAAGGCCTCAATATAACTACCAGGGTCGATATTAAGCTGAATGGTGTGCCCGTTGTTGACCGCAATAATTCGGGTCATGCCATAGTTGAATTTTATTTTTTCCATCTCCTGCGCATAACTGGTTGTGATATTGATGGGGGATTGCTCTTTTCCTTCGGCGCAAAGCGCAAATGACGGGCTCATGCTGCCCCAGCTGTTGGGGCCGGTGCTTCCGTCTTCGTAGCCCCAGTGCCCCCCCGCGTGAGGTGCTCCATGCCTGCCGCCGTGTGCTGCAGCCGGAGCGTGAGCGGAGGGGGCGCTGTGTTTTTTTGCGGCATGAGAATTGCTGTTACTGCGGTGGCTTGCTCCGGGGCTTGGGATGCCGTATTTGCCAACCGGAGCGGAATGAGGTACGGGTATTGTTTCAGGCGGTGCATCATGGCTGGGTGCTACAGTTTCTGCGGCCGGTTTTTCGGTTTTATGGGCAGGCTCCGGGGTGGCTGCTTTATGGCTGGGTTCAGCTGCAAAAGTAAAAGCAACTGTTAGGCACATCATCAGTGCGGAGTAGCGCATAGTATGTATTCCGTTTAGGTAAGTTCTGCGTGTCTTTTTGAAAGCTTAGCTGTGATCGGCAAAAAGACAACGTTGCCGCGTTATAATTTGTAAAACAACCAAGGTTCAAACCGATGAATACACTTCCAGTTCCGGATGGCGTGCATTTCTCTGCCCATTTGCCTCTTGCATGGCATGGCGTACTGCAGCAAAGCGCTTTTGAAGCGACGCGTTACCTTGCCGTGCTGGCCGAATTTGAATCAATCAGTGATGAGCGCAGCCATGCGCAGGATGCTTTGCACGCCAAGCTGGATTTAATGCTGTTATGGACAGCAAAAAATGCCAGCCATACCTTGCCTGCCGCTAAAGAAGCCATGATTGGTTTGGAAACCATTGCTTGGCGTGATCCGGCTGCCTTGCCTTTGGGTACGCGTGGCGCGCTGGCTCTTAGCCTTTCACATATACTGCCTTTTTCCTTGCAATTGCCTGCTGAAATTATTTCATGTGTTGTATCAGAGCAAGGGTATGTGCTCACTGCACGCTTATTATTGCAGGAAGAAGCCTTGCGTGACTGGTTTGAACGCACTGTATTTAGAAATCACCGCCGCTTGGTGCATGCTGAACGCGGGTCGCAAGCATGATGGCGTTGCCTGCTGCATGGCAGCCATTAGTGAGCGATGTTTTACAAAGTGCAAAATGGCAGCAACTTAACGCATTTTTAGAAGCGGAGCTTGTTGCGGGGAAACCCGTTTATCCCCAGCCATCGCAATGGTTTGCCGCGCTTGAATATATGAAACCAGAGCAGGTTAAAGTGGTGGTGCTTGGCCAGGATCCCTATCATGGCGCGGGGCAGGCGCATGGGCTCAGTTTTTCTGTGCCTTTTGGTGTTAAACCACCGCCTTCTTTGGTGAATATCTTTAAAGAAGTTGCGCGGGATCTGGGTCATACCCCGCCACAGCATGGCAATCTTCAATCTTGGGCCGCGCAGGGTGTTCTGCTGCTTAATTGTGTTTTAACGGTTGAAGCAGATAAAGCGGCATCGCACGCGAAGCAAGGCTGGGAAGCGCTTACCGATGCTTTGATTCAATCGCTGGCGGAGCAGCAAAGCCATATCGTATTTATGCTTTGGGGCGCTTATGCACAAAAGAAGCAAGCTTTAATTGATGCCAGCCGGCATTGTATTTTGTGTTCAGCCCATCCTTCGCCGCTATCGGTGTATCGCGGCTTTATTGGCAACGGACATTTTTCTGCGGCAAATCGCTATTTGCTTGGTCAGGGTAAAGATGCCATCCGTTGGGAAATCAGCGAGTGAGCATTCTTTAGTTCGTATGTATTAACTGTGGAGCCCGTGTGTGAGTGAACTTTTAGCTTTTGATATCGGTGGTACGCAAATTAAATATGGCATCGTCAGTGATACGGGTGAAGTGCTCCACGCTGAAGTTCAAAACACCTGTGCGGCAGACGGCGGGCCCGCTTTATTGAACAGATTGCTGGTTTTAGCTCAACCTTTCATTGCCCAATATCAGCCTGCAGGCATTGCGATCAGCAGCCTAGGATTGATTGAACCTGTTCGCGGCACCGTACTTGGCGCTGCTGAAGCCGTGCCAGACTACCCCGGTATTGCGCTGATCCCTGCCTTTGAAAATGAATTTGGCTTACCTGTCACTGCAGAAAATGATGTGAACTGCGTGGCACTGGCCGAAGGATGGACAGGTGCCGCCAAGGGTGTGGCTGATTATCTGGCTATTGCAATTGGCACGGGCATTGGAGGCGGTATTGTTTTGGGCGGGCGCTTACATCGTGGCCATCGTGCCGCTGCGGGTGAATGGGGTTACATGAATATTGGCGGTCAGATTTGGGAGTCGCAAGCTTCGATGTCGGGCTTGGTACGCAGAGCAGAGGCGGCAACGGGAGAAATCGGATTAAATGGCAAAGTGATTTTTGCGCGCGTTGATGCAGGCGACACCGTCATGCAAAAAGTGGTCGCAGAGTGGCAGGAATTACTTGCCACAGGCATCGCAAATTTAATTTACGCCTTTAATCCCGAAAAAATCGTACTGGGCGGCGGTATTGCCGGGCGGGGCGAAGTCTTTTTAAACGCCATTCGCCAAGCCGTGGGGCAACAACTTTTACCTGATTTTAAAACAATGACCGAGCTGGCACTTGCAACCGCAGGTAATCATGCGGGGATGTTGGGTGCTGTACGTAACTGGCTGATGACACATAGGGGCGCATAAATGAAAATATTACTGAATCACCTTGGTTTTGAATTGGCAGGGCAAAAAATTGCCATTATCGATGCGCCCGCTGATTTTGCAGCGCGTCGTTTTAGTGTGTATCACGCAGAGAGCCGAGAGCTGGCTTTTGCTGGCGAGATCAAACAAAGCGGCGGCGTCGACCAATGGGGTGCAGGTCAGTGGCATTACTGGACGGCTGATTTCTCTGCGCTGGAGCTTGAGGGCGAGTATTTTCTGGTCGTAGATGGCATCCACCCACCCTTAGCCTCGCATACATTCAATATTGCGAAAAAACTATTTTCTGAGCAAATTCTGTCAGATATTGTGCATTACATTAAAGGCCAGCGTTGTACCGGCTTGTATGATCAGGCAGATCGCAGTCGCCCTAAATGGGGCAGTGAAGAGCGACGGGATGTTCATGGTGGTTGGTACGATGCTTCGGGGGATTGCTCTAAATACCTGAGTCATTTGTCTTTTGCTAACTTTATGAATCCGCAGCAAACCCCGCAGGTGGTGTGGAATTTGCTCGACGGACTGGCACAATTGCCAGCGCAATCCAAATGGTTTAATGAAAGAATTGTCGACGAAGCCTTGCACGGTGCAGATTATCTGTTGCGTATGCAGGATCCGGCAGGCTACTTCTATATCACTGTGTTTGATCAATGGTCAAAAGACGAAAACCGCCGTGATATCTGCGCTTATGAAACGCAAAAAGGCGAGAAATTTGCTACTTATCAGGCCGGCTACCGCCAAGGGGGTGGTGTGGCGATCGCAGCTTTGGCGCGTGCATCGGCACTGCAGCGCGATGGCGAATTTAGCCGCGTTCAATATTTGCAGGCAGCGCAGCGTGGCTTTGCCCATCTTGAGCAACACAATCTGGAATACTTGGATAATGGTGTTGAAAACATCATTGATGATTACTGCGCCTTGCTGGCGGCTTGCGAATTACTGGCAGTCAGTGGCGAAGGGGTTTACGCTGATATCGCGGCACGGCGTGTTTTAAATTTATTGGGGCGACAAACGGTAGATGGCTGGTTTAAGGCAGATGCCGCGGGCGAGCGTAGCTTTTTTCATGCAAGTGATGCAGGTTTGCCTTATATCGCACTGATGCGCTTTATCGAAGTTGTGCCCGGCTCGCCTTTGGTTGGGCGGATTCGTGAAGTGCTGCGTTGTGCTTTTGAATACGAATTTAAAATCACTTTTGCCAGCGTAAATAACCCCTTTGGCTATCCGCGGCAGTATGTAAAACAAGCGGGCGAAGCCGGGCGCGAGCAATTTTTTATTCCGCACGACAATGGCACGGGCTATTGGTGGCAGGGCGAAAATGCGCGTTTGGGCTCGATTGCCGCAGCCAGTGCACGTGCACAAACGCTCTTTGCTAGTGAATCGCCCCTAGTCACACAATTGGCCAAGTACGAGCAGTCCGCGCTGGATTGGCTGCTGGGTGCAAATCCATTTGATGCCTGCATGCTGCAAGGCTGGGGCCGCAACAATCCACGCTATGAAGTTGGCTTTTATAATGCACCTGGCGGGGTGTGTAATGGGATTACCAGCGGCTTAAATGATGAGAACGATATCGATTTTAAAAAGTCTGAAATAGCGACAATGGCCAATAGCTGGCGCTGGACAGAGCAATGGATGCCGCATGGCGCTTGGTTGTTTTTAGCGCTCAGTACGCGAATTGGAAGTAAGGAGTAGAGCGGGCCACACGCCTTGTATCACTCACACGTTAATAGCAATACTGAAAAGGAATAAAAAATGGCAATTGTAGTGACCGGGGCCGCTGGTTTTATTGGCTCAAATATTATCAAGGGCCTGAATGCGCGCGGCGAAACCGATATTATTGCGGTTGACGATTTGGCCCTGCCAGATCAATTTAAAAATCTGGTGGATTGCCAGATCAGTCATTATGCAGATAAAGAAGATTTTATTGCTGATTTAAGCGAAGGGCATTATGACGGCGAAATAACAGCTATTTTCCATGAAGGCGCGTGTTCCGATACGATGGAACATAATGGTAAGTATATGATGGATAATAACTATCAATATACTTTGGCCCTGTTTGATTGGTGCCAAGCCGAGGAAGTGCAATTTTTATATGCATCTAGCGCTGCAACCTATGGTAATGGGGATAATGGCTTTATTGAAAGCCCAGATTGCGAAGCGCCATTGAATGTTTATGGCTACTCCAAGCTTTTATTCGATCAAGTGCTGCGTCAGCGGATGAATGAAATTACTGCGCAGGTTGTGGGTTTCCGGTATTTCAATGTATATGGTCCACGTGAACAACATAAAGGCCGCATGGCTTCGGTGGCTTTCCATCATTTCAATCAATACCGTGAACATGGCAAAGTAAAATTATTTGGCGAATATGGCGGCTACGGTAATGGCGGTCATACGCGCGATTTTATTTCTGTAGAAGACGTAGTCAAAGCCAATTTATGGTTTTTGGATAATCCCGATGTGTGCGGGATTTATAATCTGGGCACAGGCAAGTCACAGCCATTTAATGATGTGGCGCTGGCGGTGGTGAATACCTGCCGTGAGCATGAAGGCAAAGCTGCGCTGACTTTGGACGATATGATTGCTCAGGGTATTCTGGAATACATTGATTTCCCCGATTCACTCAAGGGCAAGTATCAAAGTTTTACCGAGGCTGATACAACTTTGCTGCGTGAATCAGGGTATGACGAGGATTTCCTGACTGTTGAAGAGGGTGTTCGCCGTTATATCCAGACATTGCTGAGTAAGTAAAAAATAAAGCCGGGTGTGTAGCCCGGCTTTTTGACGCATCCCTTTCTTTATAGCAGGTCAGCTGGCATTTTTTGCAGTCCAAGCATCACTTTTAGCAGTTTATCGCTTACACCTGTCTGCCTGTCATTTGACCCATTACAGTGAACTTATCAATCGCACTGAATGGAGTCTCCAACATGAAAACCACTTCTCACTTACTGGTTCTTTTCTTTGTGGCTTTTGTACATATCACGCTGTATCTCATTATTGTGAATGCCCATGAAGAAAGCATCAAAGATGCACAGGTTTCAATGATCGTGCCTGCAGAATCATTCCACAATAATGGGCGTTTGGCTTAATGCCTATGTAATGTGATTGCTGCTGTATTTTGGCGAAATACAGCATGCATGACATAAGTGTTTATGTTTATTGAATGCCATTATCTGCCTGCCTCAAGGCCGCTCTTGTTTTGTTTAAATGCCCTTGGTATGCGCCAATGTTAGTTTAATTGTGCTGGCAAGCAGGGAATAAATCAGTTGGTGTTGATTGCCGTTATATTTGGCGTAATTCGGCATGGCTTCAGGGTAGAATTGCATTCTCTTTGCTGACCTTTATCTGAGCCATGCCTGAACAATCTTTGCCCGTAACACCTGTTGCATCAGCCCCTCTGAATCCGCAGGAAGCCTTATTGGAGCACGTTAAGAGCTTGCCAAATCAGCCGGGGGTCTATCGTTTTATCGCGGCGGATGGCACGGTGTTGTATGTGGGCAAGGCAATTAGCCTTAAGAAAAGAGTGGGTTCTTATTTTCAGAAGAATGATCACAGCCCGCGCATTCGTTTAATGCTTGCGCAAGTGGTCAGCCTTGAGACGACCGTAGTTCGCTCTGAAGGCGAGGCGCTGGTTTTAGAAAATAATCTGATTAAGGCATTAAGCCCGCGCTATAACATTTTATTTCGTGATGATAAAAGTTATCCCTATGTGGTGATTACCGGCCATGCCTCGCCTAGGCTGGCTTATTACCGTGGTGCATTAGATAAGCGCCATCAGTATTTCGGCCCTTTCCCGAATGGTTATGTGGTCAAAGAAAGTATTCAGCTGCTACAAAAGGTATTCAAGCTACGAACCTGTGAAGATACCGTATTTGCCAATCGTTCCCGACCTTGTTTATTGCATCAGATCAAACGCTGCTCAGCCCCCTGTGTGGATTTGATTACTGCTGACGATTATCGCAGTGACGTAAATAACGCGGTGCGTTTTTTAAATAGCAAAGCCAGTGAGGTATTGGGGGAGCTGGAAACGCGTATGCAAACCGCGTCCGATACTTGGTTATTTGAAGAGGCTGCAGCTCTTCGTGATCAGATCAGTGCGTTGTCGCGGATCCAAGATAAGCAATTTGTATCCAGCAATAGTAGTGAAGTGGATGCCGATATTGTGGTTTGCGTGATTAGCAGTGGCATGATTTGCGTAAATCTAGCCATGGTGCGTGGTGGACGACATGTGGGAGATAAGAATTTATTTCCTTCTCATGCCGATGGTTACGATGCGCCCGCCGCCCTTGAGGCATTTTTGGCGCAGCATTATTTGGACCGCAATGCGCCATCTGTGATTTTTTGCCAACCAGAGCCAGAAAATGCGGCCGTGCTGGCCGACTTACTTAGTCAGCAGGCCGAGCATAAAGTGGTACTGAATAGTAATCCCAATGGCGAGCGGCGGGTCTGGCTGGAAATGGCCATTAAAAACGCTGAATTGGCGATTTTACAACGCAGTAGCCAAACTGCCACGCAACATGCCCGCCTAGGGGCTTTGGTAGAGGCAATGAATTGGCCTGATACAGTGGCTAGAATCGAGTGTTTTGATATCTCGCACACCATGGGCGAGGCGACCGTTGCCTCATGTGTAGTGTACGACCGCTTTGATATGCAGCCCAAAGAATACCGCCGCTACAATATTGAGGGCATTACTCCCGGTGACGATTATGCGGCAATGCGCCAGGCTTTGATTCGCCGCTACGGTAAAATTGCGGCAGGCGAGGGGATTGTGCCTGATGTGGTTTTGATCGATGGCGGCAAAGGCCAGCTTTCTATGGCGACGGAAGCAATGGCCGAGGTCGGAATGAGTAGCCCTATTCTGCTGGGCGTAGCCAAAGGCGAAACACGTAAAGCGGGTCTTGAGCAATTAATTTTGAATGACAGGCCTGCACCTATTGTGCTTAAACGCGACCATCCCGCTCTGCATCTGATTCAGCAGATTCGCGATGAAGCGCACCGCTTTGCCATTACCGGCCACCGTGCGCGGCGGGCCAAGGCGAGGGTGACGTCTTCATTAGAAGACGTAGAGGGAATCGGGCCTAAGCGCCGACAGAAATTATTGGCCAGTTTCGGTGGCTTGCAGGGCGTTAAAGCGGCGACATTGGATGAGTTGAAGCAAGTTGAAGGGATTAATGCGGCACTAGCGGAAAAAATCTATGCCGTTTTACATCCCTGATTTTAGAGTTCTCTGTTTTTTGTGGTTTTTTAGTGCCTGTTGCAGATTCTTTACGAATGCGCGCAATAAAATACCATTGACAGCTAATATGCTGGCGCATGCTGGTAGAATGCGGTTTTCTTGCAATATTTGCCATTGGGTTCCGTATTCGCATGCCTTTTAATTTGCCGATTTTTCTGACTTGGTTGCGCGTGGCGCTGATCCCTATTTTTGTAGGTGTTTTTTACCTGCCAGACACTGTAATGCCGGTGACCATGCAAAATATGGTGGGAGGCTCTTTATTTTTCCTTGCGGCCATTACCGATTGGTTTGATGGTTATTTAGCCCGGCGCTGGAATCAGACTTCCAGTTTTGGCGCATTTTTAGATCCAGTTGCTGATAAATTGATGGTGGCTGCTGCGCTTATTTTACTGGTCGAGCTGGCACGCGCACCTGCATGGCTGGCTGTGATTATTATTGGCCGGGAAATTACTATTTCTGCACTGCGCGAATGGATGGCTCAGCTGGGTAAATCCAAAAACACGGCAGTGGCTTATATTGGTAAATTAAAAACCGGCGCGCAAATGGTCGCTATTTTATTATTGCTGTGGTCTGGTCCCTTAATACCTGGTGTTTCTACTCAGTTTGTGGGTGAGCTGGCCTTGTATGTTGCGGGTATCTTAACGATTATTTCTATGTTTTATTATTTAAAGCTGGCTGCAAAGCAATTTAAAGAAGCATGATGAATATGATGCTTTGATCTTTCCATAAAAAACCTGCAGCAATCAGAATCTGCAGGTTTTTTATGGGCCTGTATATAAAAGGCAATCGTATGATTATTGTAATGAAATATGGCGCTGACGAGGCGCAGATCGAAGCTGTCGTGCATAAAATCCATCAGTCTGGGCTGAAAGAGCATTTGTCTCGTGGTGCAGAACTTACCATTATCGGTGTTATTGGTGATGAGGAGCGGCTGGATCCTTCCCGTTTTGCGATTTTACCAGGGGTTGATCGGGTAAATCGCGTTGCCAAACAATATAAAATAGTTTCCCGCAGTACACACCCCCATGGCACAACGATTAAAGTGCGCGGTATTGAAATTGGCGGGGCGCAAATTCAAATCATCGCCGGGCCATATGCGGCTGAATCAGCGCAGCAAATGGATTTAAGCGCTGATGCTTTGGCCTTAATATCTTGCCGTCTAATGCGTTGTGGTGCTTTTCATTCCCCGCCCTATGCCGTGCCAAGAAAAGAGCGCGAAGCGCTGGCCTGGCTTAAACACGCCGCCGCGCGGCATCAATTGCCTGTGGTGGCTGAATTATCTGATGTGCGTATGCTTGATGCCTTTATGGAACACGATATTGAAATGATTCAGATTGGCGAGCGCAATATGCAAAATCTGGATTTACTCAGGGAAGTAGGGCGGATTAATAAGCCTATTATTTTGAAGCGCGGCGTGTCTGCAACAATTGTTGAATGGCTGATGGCGGCAGAATCGATTGCGGCTGGCGGCAACCACAATATTATTTTTTGTGAACATGGTATTCGCACTTTTGAAAATGCCTACCGCAATGTGCTGGATGTCAGTGCAATTGCAGTATTAAAGCAAGAAACCCATTTGCCGGTGATGGTTGATCCAAGTGATGCCTGTGGTAAATCATGGATGGTGCCCGCTTTAACAAAAGCAGCAATTGCGGCGGGTGCCGACGGGATATTGCTTGATGTACATCCCAATCCGGCCGAAGCCCTTTATGCCGCCGATCAGACGCTGAGTCCGCTGGATTTGGCGCAATTAATTGCGGGGCTTCAGCCCCTTGCTGCAGCGCTTGGGCGTTCTTTGTAACGAACTTGAACAGGTGATGAATATGCTTAAAAAAACGATACTACTGGCCGCTTTGCTTTCTTTGTCCGTGTTCGCAGAGGCTCAGTCTTTGTTGGACGGGGATTATATTCTGAAAGAATGGCGGCACACGGGGGCGTCATTTCGTCCGGGTGAAAAGGCGCCAACCCTGAAGATCCAAGGTGATCGTATCAGCGGGTTTGCCGGGTGTAATCGTTACACCGGTTCAATTAATACGTTGCCTAGGCTTAAAGTTGGGCCGCTTGCCACAACCCGTATGGCATGCTTGGGTGATGAGGCAAAACGCAACGAATCTGCCGTGCTGTCTGTGTTTGAGGGGGCAAGGCGCTTTAAATTAAGACAGCCTGATCGTTTAGAATTTAGTAGCGCTAAGGGTGAGCGTTTAACTTTTGTCCGCCAGCCCGATACCATTGAGCAGGTGCTTTATATTGCGCCGGAGACAAAGCCCTGCTCTGCTGGTGTAGCTCAAATGAATTGCCTGCAAACGCGCGAAGCCCCTTCTGACGAATGGTCACTTTTTTATAATCACATCGAGGGCTTTGATTTTGTGGCGGGGAAAAATTACAAGATTAAAGTTCGTCGTGAAAAAGTGGCTAACCCGCCTGCGGATGCTTCTGCATTTAAATATGTATTACTCGAAGTTTTGGGTGACTGATGCGCAAGCTTAAAAAGCTGGTTCTGCTGGGAACGGGCCTGATTGGGGGCTCGTTTTCTTTGGCCCTCAAGCGGGCCAAGTGTGTTGAGCATGTGGTGGGTGTGGGCCGCAATCCTGATAATTTGGCACGCGCGCTTGAGCTGAACGTTATTGATGAAGCCAGTAATGATGCGGCATCGGCGGTGATTGATGCTGATTTAGTCTTGCTGAGTGCGCCAGTTGGCCAAATGGCCGTACTTCTACAGCAAATTGCACCGCACCTGCCTGCACATTGTATTGTGAGTGATGCAGGCTCTACCAAGCAGGATGTTTGTGCGCTTTATCAGCAGTATTTGCCGCAGCATTTAAGCCGCTGCGTGCCGGGCCATCCCATCGCAGGGTCTGAATTATCAGGTGCTGCCGCAGCGCAATATGGTTTATATGAGGGGCGGCGCGTTGTGCTGACGCCATTGGCTGAAAGTGCGCCAGAATCTATTGAGCTATTAAGGTCCTTGTGGCAGGCCTGCGGTGCGCAAGTGTTTGAAATGAGCGCTGCCGAGCATGACGGTGTTTTTTCAGCGGTAAGCCATGTGCCGCATTTATTGGCGTTCAGCTATATGAATGCAGTACTTGATCGTCACAATGCCGCGCTATGTTTTGATTTTGCCGCCACGGGATTTCGGGATTTTACCCGTATCGCAGCATCTCATCCTGAAATGTGGCGGGATATTGCGCTGGCCAATAAAGATGCCATTTTGCTGGATTTAAAAGCCAATGTCGCGCAATTGTTGGCATTAATAGACTGCATTGAACATCACGATGCTTTAGGTTTGAATGAGCAAATTGTTCGTGCCAGTGCGGCGCGTAATCAATGGGGGCATCGGTCTCGCTCATGATTATGTCGTGCTTGAGTGGGTGTTTGCTCGCTAAAGGGATAAAAATGAATTACTTGGCCAATGAAACGCGTTATCAATATATGCCTTATCGCCGTGTGGGGCGCAGTGGCTTGAAACTTCCTGCCATATCCCTTGGTTTGTGGCATAACTTCGGTGAGAATCGCGCCTATGAAACCAGTCGTCAGATGGTTTTATCTGCTTTTGACGCAGGCATTACGCATTTTGATCTGGCCAATAATTACGGCCCTCCACCCGGCGCGGCTGAATCGACGTTTGGCCGTATTCTGGCGAAAGATCTTAAATCTTATCGCGATGAAATCATTGTCTCCAGTAAGGCGGGCTGGGAAATGTGGCCAGGCCCCTATGGGGAATGGGGTAGTCGTAAATATTTAATGGCGAGCCTTGATCAAAGCTTGCAGCGTATGGGTTTGGATTATGTAGATATTTTCTACTCTCACCGCCCTGATCCAGATACGCCTCTGGAAGAAACCATGTCGGCATTGGATGCCATGGTGCGCCAAGGTAAGGCGCTGTACGTAGGGATTTCGTCATATTCTGCCGAGCAAACAAAGGAGGCAAGCCGTATCCTGAAGGCGTTGGGTACGCCTTGCCTGATACATCAACCATCCTATTCGATGTTTGATCGATGGATTGAGGATGGATTGTGCGATGTGTTGGCCGAAGAGGGGATTGGTTCGATTGCTTTTTGCCCTTTGGCTCAGGGTCTGCTTACATCGCGCTATTTAAATGGTATTCCAGCCAGCTCGCGTGCCGCAGCAACGGACAATCCTTTTTTGACGGCAGATAAAGTGGAATTACGTATTGCTCAGATCAAAGCGTTAAACCAAATTGCGCAATCACGCGGGCAAACCTTGGCGCAAATGGCTTTGGCGTGGGCGCTGCTCAGGGTTACGTCGGTGATTATTGGCGCTAGCCAGGTGGCACAAATTCAGGAAAATATTTTAGCGGTACAAAATTTAGCTTTTGATACGGCTGAGTTACAAGCAATTGAATTAATTTTAAAAGGATAGCGGCAGCTGTGCGCCGCCAAAAAGGAAAATATGTCGGGTATTGCTATTTTAGCCATTGATGGGCCATCTGCTTCAGGCAAAGGCTCGGTGGCGCAGCGCGTTGCAGAGGCGCTGGGCTTTGCTTATTTGGATTCGGGCGCATTATATCGCCTGACAGCTTTGGCAGCTCAAGAGGCTGGTATTGATTGGAGTGACGAGCAAGGCCTTGCGCAAATCGCTCAATCTTTGGATGTGCGTTTTGAAAAAGACCTCACTTTCTTAGGGGGGCAAGATGTAAGTGGCTTGATTCGCAGCGAGGTTGTCGGTGCAGGTGCCTCGAAAGTGGCTGCGTTTGCTGCGGTCAGGCAGGCGTTACTGGCAAGACAAAGAAATTTTGCGGTGGCGCCCGGTTTGGTTGCGGATGGGCGGGATATGGGGTCGGTGGTTTTTCCTGGTGCGCGGCTAAAGATTTTCCTGACAGCAACGGCCACGGTGCGGGCAGAACGCCGTTATCAGCAATTAATCGCGCGCGGGGAGTCTGCTGATTTGGTTGCCATTACGCGCGATTTGCAATCAAGAGATGAGCGTGATGCTGCAAGAAAAGAGGCCCCACTGCGCCAGTGGGATGATGCTTTATTGCTTGAAACGTCGCAATTAAGCCTAGATCAAGTGGTTGAATGTGTTTTATCTTGGTGGAAAACACGCACAGAAACGTAATAAATGTGGTTTTTCTTGTTATAAATCACACCTTTTGTCTCCAAGTGCTTGAACTATAACAGAGAAATCTTTACAATCGCCCCACTAAGCCGTGGCCATTGGTCATGGCTTTTGCCCTTCTGGGGCGTTTGTCGTGTTGGCAGGGCGCAAAGCGCTGTCACATTTGTTCAACTAACTTATTTTTGGCATTCCGCCAGAAATGCTTGGAAATTTCCATTTATATGACTACTGCTACTCTGTCCGGCTCCATGGAAAGCTTTGCCGCTCTGTTCGAAGAAAGCCTAACGCGTCAGGAAATGCGCGCTGGTGAAGTGATCACTGCTGAAGTGGTTGCTATCGACCATAACTTCGTGACTGTGAACGCCGGCCTGAAGTCCGAGTCGCTCATCCCGCTCGAAGAATTCAAAAACGACAACGGTGACCTTGATGTTAAGGTTGGCGATTTCGTTCCTGTTGCGATTGATAGCCTTGAAAACGGCTACGGCGAAACTAAACTCTCCCGCGAAAAAGCTAAACGTCTGGCTGCGTGGATTGAGCTTGAAGACTGCCTCGAAAAAGCCATGGTAATGACCGGTGTTATTTCCGGTAAGGTTAAGGGTGGTCTGACTGTTATGGTTAACGGTCTGCGCGCATTCTTGCCAGGTTCTTTGGTTGATATTCGTCCGGTTAAAGACACCACTCCATTCGAAGGCAAGCAAATCGAATTCAAGGTGATCAAGCTTGACCGTAAGCGTAACAACGTTGTTGTTTCACGCCGCGCTGTGCTTGAAGAATCCTTGGGCGAAGAGCGTCAAAAACTCCTTGAAACACTCAAGGAAGGCGCGATCATCAAGGGTATCGTTAAAAACATCACTGACTACGGCGCGTTCGTTGATCTGGGTGGTATTGACGGTCTGTTGCACATCACTGACTTGGCTTGGCGTCGTGTGAAACACCCATCTGAAGTGCTGGCTGTTGGCGATGAAGTTGAAGCTAAGGTTCTGAAGTTCGATCAAGAGAAGAACCGCGTATCTCTGGGTCTGAAGCAATTGGGCGAAGATCCTTGGGTTGGTTTGTCACGTCGTTACCCATCGGGTACACGTATGTTCGGTAAGGTTACTAACCTTACAGACTACGGCGCATTCGTTGAAATCGAACAAGGCATCGAAGGTCTGGTTCACGTTTCAGAAATGGATTGGACTAACAAGAACGTTCATCCATCCAAGGTTGTTCAGCTTGGCGATGAAGTAGAAGTAATGATCTTGGATATCGACGAAGAAAAACGTCGTATCTCACTGGGTATGAAACAGTGCATGGCTAATCCATGGGATGATTTTGCAGAAAACTTCAAGAAGGGTGACAAGATCAAGGGCGCCATCAAGTCTATTACTGACTTCGGTGTGTTCGTTGGTCTGGCTGGCGGTATCGACGGTCTGGTTCACTTGTCTGATCTTTCTTGGAATGTGGCTGGCGAAGAAGCTGTTCGCAACTACAAGAAAGGCGACGAAGTTGAAGCGATGGTTCTGTCTATCGACACAGAAAAAGAACGCATCAGCCTTGGTATCAAACAAATGGAAGGTGATCCTTTCAACAACTACGTTTCTACATTCGATAAAGGTTCCCTTGTTAAGGGTTCTGTAAAATCTCTGGACGCTAAGGGCGCGATCATTGCTCTGTCTGAAGAAATCGAAGGTTACCTGCGCTCTACAGAAGTTTCACGCGATCGCGTTGAAGACATCCGTACTGTGCTGAAAGAAGGCGACGAAGTTGAAGCCATGATCATCAACGTTGATCGTAAGAACCGTTCGATCAATCTGTCGATCAAAGCGAAAGATTCCGCTGATGAAACAGAAGTAATGAGCAAACTGTCTACCGAAAGCACAGGTACTGCGGGTACAACTAGCCTTGGCGCACTGCTGAAAGCTAAGATGTCCGGCGCTGAGTAATATGGATCAAGGTGGGATGACCAAGTCCGAGCTTATTGCAAAGCTCGCCCAGCGTTATCCGCAGCTGGTTGCGAAGGATGCAGAGCTGGCTGTGAAAACCATCTTAGATGCAATGGCCAAGAGCTTGTCTCAGGGCCAGCGTATCGAGATTCGTGGATTTGGCAGTTTTGATCTGAATTATCGTCCGCCACGAGTGGGGCGCAATCCGAAATCAGGTACGAAAGTATCGGTTCCGGAAAAATTTGTTCCCCACTTTAAAGCGGGCAAAGAACTAAGAGAAAGGGTAGATGCCCTGATTTGATGTTCTGCTTTCAGGCGACACCTTCGGGTGTCGCCTTTTTGCATAAAAGGAGCTGTATTCTTAATTCTTACTTAATACCAGATGATTCCTGATCGTGTAGATTGCATTTAATCGGTTACAATGTGAGCTAGCTTATTTCTATGGTTTAGATCAATGCGCTATTTGTTCTGGCTTATCAAATTTTTTCTATTTGTCATTCTGTTTGGCTTCGCCATGCATAATGCCGAACCTGTGGTGCTTAAATTCTTTTTAGGCTATTTCTGGCAAGCTCCTTTGGCCCTATTGTTATTAGTATTCTTTGTGGTTGGTGCTGTATTTGGCTTGCTGGCTGCATTCTCTAAGATTATTCGTTTGCGACGTGAAGTGGTCGGGCTGAAAAAAGAATTGCGTGCTCGCCAAACCGTTGCAGACTTCCCGCCTGATCTTCTTGTTGAACAACCTCGTGATGCGTTGTAAATCCCTTTATGCTTGAAATTGAATATTGGTGGCTCATCGCCCTGCCGGTCTTTTTTGCCTTGGGCTGGCTGGCTGCGCGTGTAGATATTAAACATGTCTTGTCTGAAACCCGATCTTTGCCTGTAGCGTATTTTAAAGGCCTGAATTACCTCCTAAATGGTGAGACTAACCGTGCTGTTGACGTCTATGTTGATATTGCACGGCACCATGCAGAAACGATTGAATTGCAATTTACGCTTGGCCATTTGTTTCGCCGCAGAGGTGAATTAGAGCGTGCTATTCGTATGCATCAAAAGCTTTTGGTGCGCCGAGAATTAACGATTGCACAAAAACAAACGGCGCAATTTGAGCTTGCTCTTGATTTTATGCAGGCTGGTTTATTTGATCGTGCAGAAAGCCTGTTAACAGAGCTGGCCGATACAGATTATGCGCGTCAGGCCAGAATAGAATTGCTGGGTGTTTATCAGCAAGAAAAGGCGTGGGCCAAGGCGATTGAAACGGCTCAGCAATTGCGGGATGAGCGTCATACTTATCAGCATGAGATTGCCCAGTTTTATTGTGAACTTGCTTCGCAAGGTGCTTTACGCTCTGAGCCTGCAGCAGCAAGAGTTTATTTGCAAAAAGCGCTTGCTGAACATCGTAAATGCGCACGTGCAAATATCATTCTGGCTGAGCTGGAAATGACTGCGGGCAATATAGATGCCGCCATTGAGGCATGGCTTCGAATTGAGTCGCAGGAGCCGCTTTATATTGCGCTGGCCGCAAGAGGGTTGCTGGCGGCTTATGATGCTCAGGAACGAACGGAAGAGGGCACCAAGCTGCTGCTTGGCTTGTTGCGTCAGTATCCAGAGTTAGATGTGCTGGATCTGGCTTATGAGCGCTTATTAACTGAGCAGGGTTTGTTGGCAACGCATGAGTTTGTTCGTGAGCGGCTTAAAGCCCATCCAACCATGCCAAGTTTACGCAAGGTGCTGGAAGCTCATCTCTTAGTTGCGCCAGATGATCAGAAGGTAGAGCTTGAAGTCATTGTGAAGCTGATCCACGACGCAACGCGTGAGCAAACAATGTATCGCTGTACTCATTGTGGTTTTAAAGCAAAACAATATTTCTGGCATTGTCCTGCATGTACTGAATGGGAAACCTTTCCTCCAGTGCGTGGGGCGCAGAAAAACGCTTGATCTGTGTGTCTTTGCCTTGTTCATTAAACATAAAAATAACTTAAAAAATATAGATACAGGATCGTGTATGCCTTCTTTATCCAAAGTGATCGTTGCCCTTGACTATACCAATGCGGCCGAGGCTCTGGCGTTTGCCAGCCGGGTTAACCCGGCGCTTTGCCGTCTGAAAGTCGGAAAAGAATTATTCACCCGCTGTGGTCCTCAATTAGTAGATCAGCTCGTTGCGCGTGGCTTTGATGTTTTTCTGGATCTGAAATTCCACGATATTCCTAATACGGTAGCGCAAGCATGTAAAGCGGCAGCCGAGCTGGGTGTCTGGATGGTCAATGTCCATGCCAGCGGGGGGCGTCGTATGATGGAAACCACTCGCAATGCTTTGGAGGCACTACCGCAGCGTCCTTTGCTGATTGCTGTTACGGTGTTAACCAGTATGAATACGGAAGATCTGGCAGAGCTGATGTTGCCGGAGCCTGCTAAGCAGGTTGAGATGCTGGCTCGTTTAACTTATAGCAGTGGCCTCGATGGTGTGGTTTGCTCTGCACACGAAGCGGGTTTGGTGCGTTCTTTAAGCGGCCCTGAGTTTAAGTTGGTTACACCAGGTATTCGCCCTGCCAATAGTGCCGCAAATGATCAATCACGTATTATGACGCCGGTAGCGGCCATTGATGCGGGTGCTGATTACCTAGTAATCGGGCGGCCAATTACCCAAAGTGATGATCCTGCGGCCACGCTGGCTGAGATTAACGCCAGTTTAGTGGGGTAATTATGTTGTCTCCAGAAGGTAAAAAAATGCTGCAACGTGCTGTTGCAAAAGCACGGGTAATGGTGGTGGGTGATGTCATGCTGGATCGTTACTGGTTTGGTGATGTAGAGCGCATTTCTCCCGAAGCGCCTGTGCCTGTGGCGCGAATTCGCCGTACCGAGGAGCGTGCTGGTGGCGCGGCCAACGTGGCCAGAAATATTGCAGCCTTGGGTGGTCAGGCATATTTACTGGCGGTTGTTGGTGATGACGAGGCAGGTCGTAGCTTAGAAAGCTTGCTGCTGGCGGATAAGGTGAATATTTATTTTCATCGTGATTCAAATATTGATACCACGGTCAAGTTGCGTGTTTTAGCCAGACAGCAGCAATTACTGCGCATTGATTTTGAAAGTGAGCCGAGCCATGAAGTGCTGGCCGCTAAACTGGATGACTTCAGAGCGCTGTTGCCCAATGTAGATGTCGTCATCTTGTCTGATTATGGTAAGGGTGGCTTGCGTCATGTACAGATGATGATTGAAATTGCCCGTGAAGCTGGCAAAACGGTGCTGGTTGATCCTAAGGGTGATGAGTATGAGCGCTATCGTGGGGCGACATTGCTGACTCCAAATCGCAGTGAGTTTAAGCAGGTGGCAGGGAAATGGACGAACGACAGTGAGCTGGCACAGAAAGCCGAGTCTTTGCGCGCATCGCTGGACTTAGATGCGTTGTTGGTGACGCGTAGTGAAGAAGGGATGACCCTGTTTCGTAAGCAGGGTGTTGTTCATAAGCCAACCCATGCCCATGAGGTTTTTGATGTTTCTGGTGCGGGTGACACAGTTATTGCCACTTTGGGTCTTATGCTTGCTGCAGGGCTGGAAATGCCTGAAGCGATGGATTGGTCTAATCGTGCCGCGGGTGTTGTGGTTGCCAAACTAGGGACTGCCGTTGTTCATCCGGATGAGTTATTCGCCTGAATGTTCCTGGTTTCAAAAAAAACGCCGCTGAATTAAGCGGCGTTTTTTATTATCTCAAAGCGACCCCAGTTGGGGTTTCGGCGATCTCTACCCGATTTTTCCCTAGTTTTTTTGCCTGATACATCGCCTGATCTGCCCGTTCAATCACCTGGTCCCTAGCTTCGCCGGGCAAGACAAGTGCCACGCCGGCGCTGAAGGTGATCAGAAGTTTTTCGTTATTGTTTAAAAAGAAGCGCTTGGTTAGCTCTCTTTGTAAGCGCTGCACAACGCTTACGGCCTCATTAATATCTGTTTCAGGCAAAACGAGAACAAACTCTTCGCCGCCATATCGTGCAACAGAGTCACTTGGGCGTAATAAATCTTTTACTACCGAGACGAGGTGTACTAGCGCAGCATCACCTGCGGCATGGCCCTGGCTGTCGTTTAATTTTTTAAAATTATCAATATCCAACAAGCCAATACTTATGGGGCTTTCACTGCGTAACGCTCTTGCAAGCTCAACATCAAAGATTTCTTCCAGCCCTCTGCGGTTAAGTGCGCCGGTGAGCTGATCGGTACGGACTTTCTGGCTGACATGGGTCAGCTCGTTCTCCAGCTCGATAATGCGACGCTGAGCATCATCGGCCTGCGCACGTGCTTCGATTAAATCATCGCGGGATCGACGTACATCCAATTGCATGCTGCGAGTATCGCCAAGTAATGACTCTAAAACGTCTTTAATGCTGTTTAAATCATTGGCCTGTTGAATTTGCTCAGTGTAATCGCTGATTTTACTGTGGTATTGATCTGTGCTGTCCGACATAACGCTCAGGCGATCAATGAAGGTGGCAATCATGTTCTTAAGAACAGTCTGGGTTTCTACAAGGCTGTGCTTAATCTGGCCTTGCTTAAAAAGGACTTCCTTGAGCCCAGCTTCCGCGTCATAGATGACTCTCATATCCAGGGGCTGCGCCATGATGGCTTGCACCACCGCCACCTGGCCCCTGACCCATTCATCTTCAATGACGACTTCCGCCATATTATCTGTGAGCAGGCGCAGCAGGCCCATTAGTCCATCACAAAGCCGAATTTCCTGATCGTTTTGCAATTCTAAACGCAGCCAGAATTTTCTCAGTCGTGGCATCAGCTTTTGCGTGCCCGCATTATTGCTTACAGATGCCACTTCCACGGCAAGGCTGGCTGCTTCAGCTTGCAGATCCGCATTGTGCGAAAGCCTTCCCTCGATTCCCACGCTCAGTGCGGAGATCAGGGCGTCACGCCAATCACGCCAGTCGCCGTTATCTTGGTCTGATGTGCTGTTAATTGAGTTATTAGCCGGGTTGTTTAAATCGCCGGGATCAGATAACACTTCTGGGCTTTCGCCACTTTCCACGCTGGCCCCGGACCATGCTTTGATCAAAGCACCTAGTTTTTCATTGAGTGAATTGGCGTCGCTGCCAAAATTAATCAGTACTTTTTCTAGTGATTCTTGTTTGCGGCTGGGAGTGTAAACAGGATTGCGTAACTCCCACTGGCGGATTAAATCACGAATTAAATCAGCCCAGCTTCGGCTAAGCTCGGTTTGCCCGCCCTGGGTCTCTATGCTGCGGATAATGAGTGCAGGCATATTGGCCCAGTTAGACTGGCCGGCCTGCTTATAAAGCTGCTCAATATTGCGCTGTAGTTCAGGGGTTTGCCTTGGGAAGCTTCCCATGCTGACAATCAAGTCTTTAATCACAGGGTGAAGTTTGTCGTTGTCTGCCGTACCCGCAATCTCATGATAAATTGATTCGTAGTGATCAGGCGTCGGGGGAACCCTGCGCATAGTCAGCTGCTTAAGTGTTTCACGAGCAATATCGGTGGGATTACTGAGCTTTCGCATGGCAGGTCAATTCAGTTGGAGGCGTGGTGATTATAGTCGATTGAAATCAGTCATGTGGCTTACGTTGCAGTGGCGGCCGGGGTGTCCGCCACTACCATGCGTTTAGTGCAAGTGTGGGGACGGGGTGTCGCTGCTTTCTGGTGTTTCTATATGCAGTAAATCGCCGTCTAAATCAGGAAATAGCGGGTTTCCACAGTCATCGCACTGATCCATGGGGAAGGTATGCTCATGAATCACAATATCATTGATGCCTGCGTCACGCAGAATGGATTCTATATCTGCAACGCAATCTGTATGTTCATCTTCACCATCCAGTAGAGGCCAGACTACGCCATGCAGCATTGGCTCTTCATTGCGGCGGATAAAACCAATTCTGTATTCTTCAAGATGGCGACCGTGGCATGCCGCAATTACGCAGGTGAGCTGGCGTGCTTCGATATTGAGCAATAGCTGTAAGAACGAAATGGTCGCCCTTAATGAATAGCCTCTTGATGCACGATCAGATTCGCGCCAGGCTGCAAAATAAGAAAGCGGTGTGAGTGATTCCATGGCGCATCCGGCAAATAAAGATTGCAGGGATTGAAGTCCTTGCTTCTGCCATTGGCTGAGGATGTCTTTGCGCACACCATCTTCTTCCTGCCAGCGAAATAAAGCTTGGCCAACGGGGGCGGTTACGGCGCCTAGCAGGTAGCGGGTGTCGGTTAAAAAAGTGGCGGGTTCGGCGCTGCTGGCTCGTTCGCAGATTAGTGTGCCGTTTTCTGTGCTGAGTGTTGCCAGCATTTTGCTCAGTTTTGCAGTATTGCAATAGCCCTGAGGGAGTTGATCCGGGCTGAATAAAAAATCTGCCAGGGAAAAAAGCGTGCCCTTAGCAAATACCTGCTCTGCTAAATGTTTGCGCAAGCTTTCGATTCTTTCTGCACCAAGCGGTCCTGAGGGGATGCTAAAGCGAGACCACGCTAAAAGGGGAATGGCAAACATAACGCTCTGGCCATCTTGCTGATCAATCATCACATGATGTGTTTCTGTGCACGCTTCAACAATATCTGCTAACTCATTCCAGGCCTGCGGATCTGTTTTTGAAAGAGTATCAAGGGCACTGTTTAATGTGTCCTCGTCTTCGTCGATCAGGATTTCTTCAACCAGCTGCGTCAGTTTGTCTTGCCAGAAACGATCTTCCACAAGGGTGCAAGATATCGAAAGGCTGCTTGCGATATGGATTAATTCATCTGCTTCAGCAGCACCACGGCTGCGGCGAACGGTGCGGGGGCGTTTAATCATTTTCTCGTCTTGTTGTATAAGTTGATCATTTAATTATGCAGGGCGCAGATCAGTCAGATCATCACTTCAAGATAGTGCGTGTCTGGCCCGTAACCGGATAGCTTATTCAGTATTTGCTCGTTGAGCGGAAAAACGGGCTTAAAACCTTGCTTTAGCCAGAATGGTGCAGCACCAGCTACGGCAATCAGTCTGATTTGTGCAAAGGCGTGTTGTTTTGCCCAAGATAATGCCGTGTCTATAAGCTGCTGAGCCAGCCCCAGACCCCGGGCTTGCGGATGCACGGCAAGATCATGCAGGTAATAGATGGGTTGCTGGGTATTGGCGGGTGGTAGTACGGAATTTAAATCGGGCGGGGTATCGCCACACCAAGGGTGGCTGAATAAATAGGCGACCACTTCACACTCTTTTGTGGCAACCCAGCAGCTGGAGGGGGATTGTTGTTGTTTGCAAACTAAATGTGCAGCATCTTCCAAGAGTGCGCTTGGGTAGCAGGCACTTTGAATGGTCATTATCGCTTGGATATCTGAAGGGCTAAGAGGGCGAATGTGTACGCTTTGCTTAATTTTCAAGGCGGGCTCAAAAGTAAAAACAGCCCATCTGTAAGGAATGGGCTGTTGATTTAATCTAAAAGCACTGGCTTAAATACCTCTGTAAACGGGCCAGAAGATAATCAGATTACTCAATTACCAGCTGGCGCGGCGTTGACGTGTTTCGCCATTGCCGGCCGGACGTTCAGCGCGTGGGGCACCGCCATCACGGCTACCGCTGCGGAAGCTACCCGGGTTGCTGTTTGGGTTGTGTGCGCCGCCGCCAAAGCTGCCGCGGGATTCACGGGATTCGCTGCCTGCACCGCGTGTATCTGCACCACGGGAGTCGTTACGACGTTTGTCGCCGTAGCCACCGCCATTACCTGCGTAGCCACCCGTGCTGGCACCGGCATAACCACCGCCGCCGCCATGAGGGCGCTTGCCTTTATAGCCGCCGGATGGTTTGCGATCGCCGTAACCGCCGCCGCCATTACCACCTTGACCTGGCTTGAAGCGTGCTTCAAGACCTGGTAAAGATACAGTACCGAAATCGATGTTGTAACGACGACGAATGCGTGTCAGCAACATAAAGTCGTTTTTAGTCACGAGGGAGATAGCTTTACCTGTGCGACCTGCACGACCAGTGCGACCTACGCGGTGAATATAGTCTTCAGCAAAACGTGGCAGATCAAAATTCAGAACCAGACCAATACCGGCAACGTCAATACCACGCGCAGCAACATCAGTTGCAACCAAGATATCGATTTCAGCGCGGCGCAGACGATCTAAAGTGCGACGACGATCGCGTTGAGCTAAGTCACCGTGCATCGCTGCAGCACGGAAGCCTTCCAGTTTCAGCCACTCGGCAAGGCCGTCGGCATCTGCTTTTGTTGCGGTAAATACAATCGATTGTGTTTCGCTTGCATCTTTCAGTAGGGCAGCAACCAGTTTTTGCTTGTGCTCGTAACCGTCAGCGTAATGAACAGCCTGTTCGATTTGTGGCTGAGCATTGATGGTTACTTCCATTTCCACTAAACGTGGATCGCGTAGCATTGGGCCAGCAAAGCGTTGAACTGTTTCTGAAAGTGTTGCAGAGAATAGGGCGGTTTGGCGATCTTTAGGCATTGCAGAAACAATGGCTTCAACTTCGTCAATAAAGCCCATGTCCAGCATGCGGTCTGCTTCGTCCAGTACCAGCATGTCCAGACGGCCGAAATCAATACGGCCACCGCGCATCAGGTCAGACAAACGGCCTGGTGTTGCAACCAATACTTCGTAAGGTTGTGCCAGCATACGGTTTTGAACTGGGTAAGGAACGCCACCCACTACGCAAGCAACCTTGCAACGTGGGATCAGTTTGCAGTAATCTGTCGCAACTTTGGCAACTTGCTCTGCAAGTTCACGTGTTGGTGTAAGAACAAGAACGCGTGGGCCGCGTGCATTGTGCTTAGCAGGCTTAAATAATTTATGCAGCGCTGGCAGCAAGAATGCTGCAGTCTTACCTGTACCCGTTTGTGCAGAAGCCATCACATCATGGCCAGCCATCAATTGTGGAATTGCAGCGGCTTGCACTGGGGTTGGAGTAGTGATACCGAGCTTAGCTAATTCTTGTACCAGTTCGGTGGCAAGGCCCATTTCGGCAAAAGCGTTAACAGCGGTTTCAGAATGAGTGTCGCGATGTGGCATGAATATTCCTTTGAATATATCCCGGCGAGCGGGAAGACGGGCGCATTCCGGAATTAAATACGGAAATCGGCCGTCAGCGTTACATCGACGCTAACCGGTCAATCCGCATCTCATACAGCACAGGCGGGGGAAGGTCAGGGTACGATGGGGATTTGTGCTAAAGCACAAAGAAGGTTGCGGATCATACCGATAGACAAACAAAATTGCAAGCTAAATCGAAGTAGCCTACCGCATACGCCGCCAGATGGCGGCGCTTCGCCGCTCCTTATTCATTGTAGTGTGGTAAAAGTAGTTACACTTTGATTCACATCTAAAAGCCAGACAGGTAAAATGTCACTAGTCTGAGTTTTTCTCGACACTATCCCATCATCACTTGAAAGGTCCAACCGTGCTAGAAGTCTATCGTCAGCATGTTGCAGAGCGCGCAGCACAGGGTATCCCAGCGCTTCCACTGAATGTGTCGCAAACAGTCGACCTGATCGAACTGTTAAAAACTCCGCCTCTTGGTGAAGAGGCCTTTCTTGTCGATCTGATTACTTACCGTGTTCCAGCCGGTGTAGATAACGCAGCTAAAGTAAAAGCATCTTATTTGGCTGCCGTTGCCCATGGTACGGAAGTATGCAGTTTAATCAGCCGTGCTCAAGCAACTGAATTACTAGGCACGATGTTAGGTGGCTTTAATATCGCCCCCTTGGTTGACTTGCTCGACGATGAAGCGGTTGCTGCCATTGCTGCTGCCGCCCTATCTAAAACACTCTTAATGTTTGATGCGTTTCATGATGTAAAAACGAAAGCCGATGCGGGTAATGCCTTTGCTAAGCAAGTTTTACAATCATGGGCAGATGCAGAATGGTTTACTAGCCGCCCGGCCGTGCCAGAAAAAGTAACACTGACCGTATTTAAAGTGTCTGGCGAAACCAATACTGATGATTTGTCGCCAGCCCCAGATGCGTGGTCACGCCCAGATATTCCATTGCACGCGCTTGCAATGCTAAAAAATCCACGCCCAGGCATCGAAGCCGATCAGCCTGGCAGCGTTGGCCCGATCAAACAGCTGGATGCGCTAAAAGCCAAAGGCCATAAAATTGCTTACGTTGGCGATGTGGTTGGGACAGGTTCTTCTCGTAAATCGGCAACCAATTCAGTACTGTGGTTTACCGGCGACGATATTCCTTATGTGCCAAACAAACGCTTTGGTGGCTTCTGCTTAGGTACAAAGATTGCGCCTATCTTTTTTAATACCATGGAAGACGCAGGCGCTTTGCCGATCGAAGTAGATGTTTCTACGCTTGAAACCGGTGATGTGGTTGATGTTTACCCACTGGAAGGAAAAATTGAGAAAAACGGCGCCGTTGTTTCAACTTTCAGTTTAAAAACCGACGTCCTGTTGGATGAGGTGCGCGCCGGTGGCCGTATTCCTTTGATTATTGGTCGTGGCTTAACGGATAAAGCACGCGAAGCCTTGGGCTTGGTGCCATCTGCCGTATTCAAACGCCCGGTTGCACCGGTAGATTCTGGCAAAGGCTTTAGTTTAGCTCAGAAAATGGTCGGTAAAGCCTGTGGTGTGACCGGTGTTCGCCCGGGTACGTATTGTGAGCCACGCATGACTTCGGTTGGCTCGCAAGACACCACCGGCCCGATGACCCGTGATGAGCTCAAAGACCTGGCCTGCCTTGGCTTCTCTGCTGATCTGGTGATGCAATCGTTCTGCCATACAGCGGCTTATCCAAAGCCGGTTGACGTTAAAATGCACCACGAGTTGCCAGAGTTTATCTCCACTCGTGGCGGTGTATCGCTGCGTCCGGGTGATGGTGTGATTCACTCATGGTTAAACCGCCTGCTGTTGCCAGATACCGTGGGCACAGGCGGCGACAGCCACACCCGCTTCCCGATTGGTATTTCTTTCCCGGCGGGCTCTGGTTTAGTGGCTTTTGCTGCCGCAACCGGTGTGATGCCGCTGGATATGCCTGAATCGGTACTGGTGCGCTTTAAGGGTGAAATGCAGACTGGCATCACCCTGCGTGACTTAGTCAACGCCATTCCGCTGTACGCCATCAAGCAAGGCCTGCTCACAGTAGAGAAAAAAGGTAAGCAAAATATTTTCTCCGGCCGCATCTTGGAAATTGAAGGCCTGCCTAAGCTGAAAGTGGAGCAAGCCTTTGAATTGTCCGATGCTTCCGCTGAGCGTTCCGCTGCAGGTTGTTCGGTACAGCTGGATAAAGAGCCTATTGCTGAATACCTTACCTCAAACATCACACTGATGAAGTGGATGATTGCCGAAGGCTATGCAGATGCCCGCACTCTGGCACGCCGTATTGCTGCGATGGAAGAATGGCTGGCTAACCCTGTATTGATGCAACCCGATGCGGATGCGGAATACGCCACCATTATTGAAATCGACCTAGCTGATATTAAAGAGCCTATCGTCGCCTGCCCGAATGATCCGGATGACGTGAAGTTCTTGTCTGAAGTAGCGGGTGACACCATTGATGAAGTGTTTATTGGCTCTTGCATGACCAATATTGGTCACTTCCGTGCAGCATCCAAGCTACTAGAAGGCAAGAGCGATATTCCGGTTCGTTTATGGATTGCACCTCCGACCAAGATGGATGCACAGCAACTGACCGAAGAAGGCCATTATGGCGTATTGGGCCGCACAGGCGCGCGCATGGAAATGCCGGGCTGCTCGCTATGTATGGGCAACCAGGCACAGGTGCGTAAGGGCTCGACAGCGTTCTCTACCTCAACACGTAACTTCCCGAACCGCCTAGGGATTGACACCCGTGTTTATCTGGGCTCGGCCGAGCTGGCTTCGGTTTGCGCGATGCTGGGCAAGATTCCAACGCATGCAGAATACCTCGCAAACATTGGCATTCTTGAGCAAAAATCGTCGGAAGTGTACCGCTACTTAAATTTTGATCAAATCAAGAGCTATAGCGATATTGCAGCAGAAGTGAAGTAATCGTAGTGATGTAATAAAAACGAAGCCGCCACTTGCCATATGAAGTGGTGGCTTTTTAGATGATTTCGCAAGACAACTTGCCTAAAGTAGCTTGTTTCGGCGAAAATCACGATCCTTTGCGAGTCGGGCGCCATGCCCGGCTTTTTTATTGATGGCTTGCCCACCCATCTGATGTTCGCTGTGGATACAGCGGCAGTGGCAAGACCAACCTTCTCTTTTCGGGGGTGTGGGATATGTCTAATCTGGCAAACATTGCCGTTGTGCAAGACACAATCGATTCACAATTACCAGTAAGCGCTTATTTTGATGAGACGCTTTATCAAGTAGAACAAGCCCTTTTATTTGCGAAAGGCCCGCGCTATATCGGCCATGAGCTGATGGTGCCCGAAGTGGGCGATTATCATGTTTTAGAAGCGGATAACGCCGCACGATATCTAAAGCGCAATCAGGATGGCGTAAACCTTCTTTCTAATGTTTGCCGCCACCGCCAGGCGCTGATGCTGGAAGGGCGTGGCAATCAAACGCATACCGTCTGCCCGATTCATCGCTGGACATACGACGCTAAGGGCGAGCTGCTTGGCGCGCCTCATTTCAAAAAAAATCCTTGTCTGCATTTACCCAATACGCCATTGCAAGCATGGAATGGCTTATTGTTTGAATCTGGCCGCGATATTGAAGGCGATTTAAAAAATTTAGGCGTTGCAAAAGATTTAGATTTTTCGAAATACGTTTTTCATAGCGTCGTGGTGGATGAATATGAAGGTAATTGGAAAACCTTTATTGAAGTTTATTTAGAAGATTATCATGTGGATCCATACCATCCGGGTTTAGGCCGCTTTGTTGAGTGTGCTGATCTGGCATGGGAATTTGGCGATTGGTATTCGGTACAGACGGTGGGTGTTCATAATGCATTAGCTAAACCCGGCTCTAAAGTCTATGCCGACTGGCATGCCGAACTCATGCGCTATGGACAAGGAAAAGCCCCAAAGCACGGGGCAATTTGGCTGACTTATTATCCCAATATTATGGTGGAGTGGTATCCCCATACTTTAGTGATTTCAACCATTATTCCAACAGGGCCGCGTAGTTATAAAAACGTGGTTGAATTTTATTACCCTGAAGATATTGCGTGGTTTGAGCCTGAGTTATTGGCGGCAGAGCAAGCTGCATATGCCGAAACGGCAGTGGAGGATCAGGACATCATCCGCAGAATGGAATCCGGGCGAAGTGCGCTGTATGCCGCAGGGCGCAATGAAGTTGGTCCATATCAAAGCCCAATGGAAGATGGTATGCGCCATTTTCATGCTTTTTTAAGACGGGAATTGGGCTCTGCTTTACGCTGAAATAAATTTCTCCAACAAAGTAAATTACTGATTCTTGCTGGGGTTTGAAATATTGTTGAAAGCATTGCTGTTTTTTCGATAATTAAATGGCATAATCACCTCTTCTTAAAAAAACAATAGAAATAATAGTTAACAGGGGTGTTTATGCGTTTACTTGTTGCGCTTGGTTTTATATTAATGGTCTCTTCTGCCAATGCAGAAATTCGGCCGGGTTTTATGGCTGATTTCTCTATTGGAAGGTCACAATATTCTACCGATTCTGAGCCCGATGCTGCGTTTTCTGCTCAGCTGGCTTATCAGATTAATACTCATTTTGCGATTGAAGGGCAGTTTGTCGGTTTAGGTTTGGTGACGCCAATGTTCGCTGGCTGGTTCGAGGAAAAAGTCAAATATACCCCGGAAAGTTATTACGGTATTTCTCTTGTCGGCAATTTGCCTCTGAATGAGCGCTTTGATTTATATGCAAAGTTAGGCGTGGGGCGGACGCTGTTTTCCAGCAGCCAAAAAAAATATGCCGATTACTCTGAGACAGATACTAATTTGGGCGCAGGCACCCGAATGAGGCTGGGACAAAATTGGTCTATGAAGTTTGAAGGTCAGTATTTTAATAAAGCGAAAGTATCAACATGGCTTTTAGGCGTGGGTTATCACTTTTAAGATAAGCCTGATAAATTAAATGTTTTTATTTTTCATCGCGATTGTCTTTCCAATAAATGGACTTGAATAAATAACTTTAATTGGCTACTGCTTAACGCAGTAGCCAATTGAATTTTTAATCAGGCAAGGCCAGATTATTAGGCCAAATCAGCCACAGCTGGCCGCTTTGCTTCATTTTCCCTGCCAGCTCACCTGCCGCATCTCCCGTTCCCCAAAAGAAATCAGCCCTTATTGTGCCGTGTATAGCGCCTCCGGTATCTTGCGCCGCCACCAGTCTGTGAATACCGCCCCCATTATCTGGCCGATCCGTTGCAATAAAAGTCATACTCCCAAGAGGGATCACGTTTTTATCTACTGCGATGCTGAAGCCTGCCGTCAGAGGGATATTTTGTGCGCCAACTGGACCCTCATTTGAAAGGGGCAGGGTGCGAAAAAAGACGTAGCTTGGGTTGCTGTCCAGCAAGTTTTCAATACGATCAGGATTCGTATCTGCCCAGCTTCTGATGGATTGCATCGAAACATCTGCCGCTTTCAGCTCGCCTTGCTCCACCAGCCAGCGTCCTACAGGTTTATATGGGTGGCCATTCTGATCGGCATATCCTAGGCGAAGCTCTTTCCCCTCATGCAAACGAATGCGTCCGGACCCTTGAATTTGCAAAAACTGTACATCCATTGGGCTTTCCAGCCATGCCAGTACAGGCGCATCTATGTTTTTCTTAACAATATCGCTGCGGCTGAAGTAAGGCAGTAATTTATTGCCAACCAAACGCCCGCGTACACGCTTTCCTTTTAGCTCTGGATAAAGCGCAGCCAACTCTACGGTAATCATATCTTCAGGCGGCGCATAGACAGGATAAAGTGCCCGGCTGGTTTTTTGCATGCTTCCCGGATATACAGGTTCGTAGTAACCGGTAATGAGCCCTGTCTGGCTGCCATCAGGATTGGTTAGCTGATAGGGGGTAAAGTGAGACTCAATAAATTTACGTGCATCTTGCGCGCCGATGTTGCTGGCATTTTTACATAGCGCCAACCAAGGCTCTTGGCGCAGTTTGGTACAAGATTTTTTCCATGTGGCAAAGCTGGAAGCCAGATCGTCCCCAGGCCAATTGGGTAGGTTTTGCCAGGTACTCTGCTGATATGGTAAAGCTGTTTTGGGCTCTGCAACCGGAGGGGGGGATGGCTTGGCGGGCAAGGGGACTGGCGTGGTAGCGCAGGCAGTAAAAAGCCCCGCTGCAATGACGGCGAGGCTGAGGGTACGGGCTGAGCGAATATAAATCATGGTTCCTTTGGATCAAGTCCTTGCTTAAAGGCAGCAATCCCTGCTTTTTGCATTTCAAGGGTTTTAATGGTCATTTGCAGCATACCAACCTGCATAGAAAGCCACTGTTCAACAGTGCGGCATTCTGCAATTTTTCGGTCTATTTCTTCAATCGTCATGGGCGGCGTAAAGGGGTTGCCCGCTGCTGGCTTGAAAAATTGGGAAAATAAGCCGAATGGATCATTAGGATTGTATTCACTCATATTGTTCCCCTCCTTGAAAAATAAAAAGCCCAAGCCCCTGATTCAGTCAAATGATTATGAATCAGGGGGCGGGCTGATATTACTGCTTAGTCGCGTGCAGCTGCTTCAACAGCGGCTAATGCCGCCATATTCACAATACGGCGTACCGATGCTGTAGGTGTCAGAATATGCACAGGAGCGGCTAAGCCCATTAACATCGGGCCAATTGTTACGCCATCGCCGCAAGTCATTTTCAATAAGTTGAAAGAAATATTTGCGGAATCCAGATTTGGCATAATCAACAGATTGGCTTCACCTTTCAGCGTGGATGTTGGGAATACCTGCTGACGTACTGTTGCCGATAAAGCTGCGTCGCCATGCATTTCACCATCGACTTCAAGATCAGGCGCACGTTCACGCAAAATGGCCAGAGTAGCGCGCATTTTACGGGCAGAAGGCGTATCCATACTGCCAAAATTAGAATGGCTGAGCAGCGCCACTTTAGGTTGAATACCAAACTTGCGTACGGTATCTGCAGCCATCATGGTGATTTCAGCCAGTTCTTCTGGGTTTGGATCTTGGTTAACGTAAGTATCTGTGATAAATACATTACCTGTAGGCAAGAGCAGTGCATTCATCGCAGCGGTGACTTTAGCGTCTTTGCGTAAGCCTAAAACATTGCTGACATACCAGTGATGGCGCTGGTACTGGCCGTAAGTGCCGCAAATCATAGCATCGGCTTCGCCACGCTTCAGCATCAAAGCACCGATCAGGGTGGTTTTACGGCGAACTTCTGCTTTTGCCAGCTCTTCAGCCACACCACGACGCTTCATAATGTCGTGGTATTCCATCCAGTATTCGCGATAGCGCGGATCGTCTTCTTGGTTGCATAACTGGAAATCAACGCCTGCTTTGATGCGTAAGCCCAGTTTTTCGATGCGCTTTTCGATAATAGCAGGGCGGCCAATGATAATCGGCTGACAAACCCCCATATCCACGACTTCCTGCACCGCATGCAGGACGCGCTCGTCTTCACCTTCGCAGAAAATAACCCGTTTATTGGCTTTTTTCGCAGCAGTAAATACCGGACGCATAAATAAATTGGATTTGTAAACGAATTGCGTCAGCTCTTCGATATACACGCCCCAATCTTCAATCGGGCGGGTTGCTACGCCGGATTCCATTGCTGCACGTGCAACTGCAGGCGCAATTTTAATGATCAAACGTGGATCAAATGGTTTTGGAATCAGGTAATCAGGACCAAAACTTAAGTTCTGGCCACTGTAGGCATCAGCCACCACATCGGATTGCTCGGCATGCGCGAGCTCTGCAATGGCGTTAACTGCCGCATGCTTCATGGCTTCATTAATCGTGGTTGCACCAACATCCAGCGCACCGCGGAAAATAAAGGGGAAGCAAAGAACGTTATTGACCTGGTTTGGATAATCAGAACGGCCAGTGCAAACAATGGCATCGCTGCGTGCCGCACGCGCGTCAGGCGGGGTGATTTCCGGATCCGGATTGGCCAGCGCCAAAATCAGCGGGGTAGCTGACATCAACTGAATCATGTCGCCTGTCACTAATCCTGCGCCAGATAAGCCCAGGAAAATATCTGCACCCACAAGCGCATCTTTCAGCGTACGGGATTCAGTATTTTGCGCGTAGCGTTGCTTGGTTTCATCCAGCGGGCCACGGCCTGTATAAATAACGCCTTTGGAGTCGCAAACGGTTACGTTTTCACGTATTACGCCCAAAGAAACGAGCAAATCAAGGCATGCAATCGCAGCAGCACCGGCTCCGGATGCAACCAGTTTTACTTCATTGATTTTTTTACCGATCAGGCGTAAGCCATTGATTACCGCCGCACCAACAATAATCGCTGTGCCGTGCTGGTCATCATGGAAAACCGGGATTTTCATCCGTTCACGCAGCATTTTTTCAACATAAAAGCATTCTGGTGCTTTGATGTCTTCTAAGTTAATGCCGCCGAAAGTAGGCTCCAGCGAAGCAATAATTTCAACGAGTTTTTCTGGGTCTTTTTCTTCGATTTCAATATCGAATACATCAATGCCGGCAAACTTTTTAAAGAGTACGCCTTTCCCTTCCATAACGGGCTTGCTCGCCAATGGGCCGATATCGCCCAAACCGAGTACTGCAGTGCCATTGGTGATGACCGCGACTAAATTGCCACGCGCTGTAAGATTACGCGCTTCGTTAGGATCTTCAACGATGGCATCGCATGCAGCCGCAACGCCAGGAGAGTAGGCCAGTGCTAAATCGCGCTGGCTGGATAAAGCCTTGGTAGGCGAGACCTGAATCTTACCCGGCTTTGGAAAGCGGTGATATTCGAGGGCTTTCTTGCGAATTTCTTCGTCCATATTTGTATCCCTTGTCAAAAGCTGATGAGCTTATATAGATGCTGTGCTTTCTTTAAAGCGCTTGTAATCAGGTGTTTCAGTAGTTGTTAAAAATTTAACTAAAACTTTACTGAAACACTTTCATTTCCTAACCAACTTTTTAACTCTGCCAGTAGCTCGTCATGCAAAGTGATTCTCCAGCTTTCGCCAAGAGAAAGAGTGCATGCGGCTTCGGCATTTTGATAATCAACCTCAACAGGGCACTCGCCGCCGCGATGAAGTGAAAGCAAGCTTTTTAGCCTTTGCGCATCCATCCCTT
This sequence comes from Iodobacter fluviatilis, assembly GCF_900451195.1. NCBI lineage: Bacteria > Pseudomonadati > Pseudomonadota > Betaproteobacteria > Neisseriales > Chitinibacteraceae > Iodobacter > Iodobacter fluviatilis. The sequence goes on along the minus strand of NZ_UGHR01000001.1, from coordinate 2,490,843 downwards.
GGCGCATGCCCAAAGTCATACTGCGCGCAAAACGGCTGCGTGCCTCTGCAATATCATAAATAGTATCAGCAATAATGCGTAAGCCCCCTGAAAACCTATCTTCAGAAACCTTGCCCTCAATTACTAAGAGCGTGTCTTCCTTGATTTTGTTCCGGTTGGCTTCAAATACTTCCGAGTAAACGGTGACATCCCGGCGAGATTTGCCATCATCCAAGGTAACAAAAGCCATCCGGCCCCGATCACCGTTTTTAATGCGTAAGCCACTCACAATGCCGGTAATCATTTGTGGTGTTCGGCTGGGCTCTAGGCGCTCAAGTGATGATTTAATAAACTGACGAATTCCTTTGGCATGGGCATCAAAGGGGTGGCCGGAAATATAAAATCCGACCGCATTTTTTTCTTCAGCCAGTTTAATGCGCTCATCCCACTCAGGCACTTCAATCATGGCGACCTGGGGTACATCAACGGCCTCCAGCATATCAAACAGGCTGGATTGATTTTTATTGGCCGCTTCGCTCTCTGCCAGCGCCATTGCTTGCTCTACATTAGCCAGAAGTCTTGCACGATGCGGATCCAGCAGATCAAATGCACCCGCCCGAATTAAAGCTTCGAGGGTGCGCTTATTTACTTCGCGCTTTTCGGTGCGGCGGCAAAAATCGTATAAATCAGTAAAGGGGCCATTTGCTTCACGTTCGCGAACAATCATTTGTACGGCAGATTCGCCCACACCTTTAATGGCACCCAGTGCATAGCGGATTTCCCTGCGGGAAACCGGCACAAACTTGTGAAAGCTTTGATTAACATCGGGCGGCAGTAAAATGAGTTTGTTCGTTTCAACGCTATCGTCGTAGAACACTTTCAGCTGATCGGTGTTATCCAGCTCCGAGCTCATCGTGGCGGCCATAAAAGCAGCACAGTGGTGTGCTTTCAGCCATGCCGTGTGATAGGAAACCACGGCGTAGGCGGCCGTATGCGATTTATTAAAACCGTATTCGGCAAATTTCGCCATTAAGTCAAACAACTGCTCGGCAAGCTTCGGGTCGTACCCTTTGAGCGCAGCACCTTGGGCAATTTTTTCCCTGTGCTCGGCCATTTCTTCCGGTTTTTTCTTACCCATGGCCCGGCGCAGCATATCCGCGCCACCTAGTGTATAGCCGCCGATAATCTGCGAGATCTGCATTACCTGCTCTTGGTACACGATCACACCATAAGTGGGGTCGAGACAAGCCGTCAGGTCAGGGTGGAAGTAATCCACTTCTTCCAGTTTATTTTTACGATTAATAAAGGTGTCTACCATCCCGGAGCCAAGTGGGCCAGGGCGGTAAAGTGCCAATACCGCAATAATATCTTCAAAGCGGTCTGGCTTCAGCTTGGCCAGCAGGCGCTTCATTCCGTCCGATTCCACCTGGAACACTGCCGTGGTATTAGCGTCGCGGAAAATCTTATACGCGGCCTGGTCTTCAAAGCCCAGCAGCATTAAATCAGGTGCACTGCCTTCCATATCCCGGATATAGCTCAGTGCCAGCTCGATAATGGTTAAGTTGCGTAAACCCAAAAAGTCGAACTTCACCAGGCCGATCTTTTCAACGTCGTCTTTATCCAACATGGAAACGGGCGAAGAATCCGCGCCAGAAGCCAGATAAATAGGGCAGAAATCAGTAATTTTGCCGGGTGCAATCAAAACACCCCCGGCATGCATACCAATATTACGCGTCAGACCTTCTAGCTTTTTGGCCAGCACCCAAAGCTCTTTAACTTCGTCTTCTGTTTCAACCCGCTGCTTTAAAATGGGCTCCATTTCCAGCGCATCATCAAGGCTGTACTGCTTGCCCGGTGCAGCAGGGATTAGCTTGGATAAACCATCACAAAACATATAGGGCAAATCAAGCACACGGCCCACATCCCGCACCACCGCTTTGGCGGCCATAGTGCCGAAGGTGGCAATCTGACTGACCGCTTCTACGCCATATTTTTCACGCACATACTCGATCACGCGCCAGCGGTTTTCCTGACAAAAGTCGATATCAAAGTCGGGCATAGAGACGCGTTCAGGGTTCAGAAAGCGCTCGAAGAGTAGGGCGTAAGCAGTGGGGTCGATATCGGTAATGCCAAGGCTGTACGCCACCAGCGATCCTGCACCCGACCCCCGGCCTGGCCCCACAGGGCAGCCATTGTGCTTTGCCCAGATAATAAAGTCGGCAACGATCAGGAAGTAGCCGGGGAAGCCCATTTGCACAATGGTATCGGTTTCAAATTTTAGCCGGTCTAAATAACGCGGGCGCTCGGCATCCCGCTTGGCTTCATCCGGGTATAGCAGCTGCAGACGGGTTTCCAGACCACGCTTAGCTTCAAACACCAGAAAATCATCCAGCGTCATGCCATCTGGAGTCGGAAAATCGGGCAAATAGTTTTTGCCAAGCGTTACTGATAAATTACAGCGCTCGGCAATGGCAACACTGTTGGCAAGCGCTTCAGGCACGTCCGCAAATAATTCGGCCATCTCGCTGACGGATTTGAAATATTGCTCTTCTGTAAACATGCGGGGGCGGCGCTTATCCGACACCATATTGCCTTCAGCAATACAGACACGGGCTTCGTGTGCCTTAAAATCATCCCTGTCCATAAACTGAACGGGATGAGTGGCGACAACGGGTAAGTCAAGATCAGAAGCTAAATCCAGATGGCCTTGCACACTGGGCTCACAGCCAGGAAAGCCTGTGCGTTGTAATTCCAGATAAAAACGATCAGGGAAAGTATCTGCCCACCAGCGGGTGGCTGCGAGGGCGGCATCGTACTGTCCGCCGATCAGGAGCTGGCCAATTTCCCCCAGACTTGCGCCTGAGAGGCAAATCAGCTCGCTATTATCCCCTTCGGTGAGCCATTCTTTTTTTAGCTCGGCCCGGCCACGGTACTGGTTGTTTCGAAATGCATTCGATAATAGGTCACAAAGCCGCCCATACCCGGCGCGGCTTTTGCAAATAAGCAGAATGCGGAAGGGGACATCCCGGTCTTCCGGGTTTTCAACCCATGCATCAATACCAACAATGGGTTTAATCCCCGCTTCACGGCAGGCTTTGTAATGCTTCACCATTCCAAAGAGATTCATCAGATCAGAAACACCCAGCGCAGGCATGCCGCCAGATTTTGCGGCTTTAACCGCATCATCTAGGCGCACGATGCCGTCGGTGACTGAAAACTCGGAATGGAGGCGTAAATGGATGTAGCGTGCGACGGAGTCGCTCAGCAAAGAGGGCGAATTCATCGCGGCATTTTATCACTCATCGCGCTTTGAGCCACAGGAAACATCGCACAGATCATTTCACACAGCATGTAGACCCTCCGAGTGCTAGAATAAGGCAACTAAATCCTTGCTGTGAGGTGTTTCATGGAAGTTTCTGCAAGCAGCGCCACAGTGCAAAATACAGCAGCACTGATGATGGCTAAAAAATCGATGGATATACAGGCACAATCTGCTTTAAGTTTGCTGAGTGCCGTGCCTGAAGCGCCTAAATACAACAATCCTTCCGGGCTTGGAAGCCTTGTAGATACAAGGGCTTAGGATGTTTTTTGTAGGATAGGCTGGATATTTTGTTGCACTGCACAAAATGGTTTGACTCCGGGTGGGTAATGCCTTCATAATGAATTGCATTGTTGCACTGCACAACCGGAGAAACCACCATGTTTAAAGACCTGTTTAAAGCCCCACAATTCAATCCTAAGCAATTTGCTGATTTTGGCCAGGCTAATCTGGAAAAATCCTTGCGCCTTACAAATATCGCACTGAGCAGTGTTGAACGCCTAGTTAACCTGCAAATTGGCATTACCCGCGATTTAATCGCTGAAAATGCTGAAACGACAAAAACGTTATCTGCCGTAAAAGATGTTCAAGGTTTGGTGGCTTTTCAGCGCCAGCTGGCACAGCCTTCCGTTGAAAAAAGCCTGACAGTTGCACGCAATGTATTTGATGCTGCCAGCGCAACACAACAAGAATTAAACAGCCTGATCGAAGAACAAGTCTTAGAATTCAACAAAAACCTGCTGGCTACTTTAGATAAAGCCACTGAAAACGCACCAGCGGGTTCAGGTGTGGCAGTTAATGCACTGCGTAATGTGGTTGAAACAGCCAGCAACACCTATGATGCTGTTTCTAAGACAAGCCAAAAAATCGCATCCGAATTAGTCAGTGCAACTGTAAATGCGGCTGAAGCGGGCGCAAAAGTAGTTGCTACAAAAGCATCAGCATAACTAATTAGTTTTTAATAAAAAAAGACACCTTGCGGTGTCTTTTTTTTTTGAATAAATGATTGATCAGAGTTGTTCAATTAGGCGATCAAGCAATTGCCCCATCGTTAAACCCTGTTCTGCAGCGACACGCTTTAGTTTTTCACGCGTTGCAATATCCACCATTGCATTAAATTGCACGGGTGTTGTTAAACTCATATTTTTTAAACCTGCCTGAAAACGGGCTTTTCTGCTGGCTCTCTGGCGCTCAGCAGCCGTCATGGCGCGCTCCCCAAGAGGAGGGCGCCCACGTTTCTTGGCCGTCGGCATGCCGGGTAATTCAGCAGTTTTAGTATCTTCGATCTGACGCATATTACTTTGTGATCATTTAAGGCGGACGCCATTTTAGTGACTGAATGTGTCAGTTGTCACGTTTTGAATGTGTGGCTTTTACCCTGGGCAATGCATTGACAATTGCAAACCTCAATAGAACAAAGGCATGGCGAGGTATTTGAGCTAGGGTAATTTTTATAGCTACCTGAAAAAATCTCAATAAAACATGAAGAACAAATGTTTGCAATCCATCAATCATAGAAAAATTCCGCATAAAAAGCCTGAATGAGCGATTTAAACTAACAGCGCTTATGAGTTAATGAGGGAAACAGATTAAACTCAACGTGTCTGACATAAGCGCCTTGAAGTGAACTGTTTTTTTTTGATGATTTTTGAAGAACCAGCGTAACCATCCAAACTTTGCCATTTTAGTACGGCAACTAAAGAGTTGAGCCAAGAATTGCATGGGATAACGAAGCATCTAGGTATGACGTATTTAACTTTACATAATATACAGTAGGTCATCTTGGGCAGTAAAACGTAGGTCTTGCCGTTCTTCCAGCACCTTCTTAAATTTCATTTTTTCCGACTTCCAGCCACTACCTCCGCTACTGCCTTCATCGTCATTATCATTGTTCAAATAGTTATAAACACGCTGCAAAATACTTGCTTCTTCGGTGTCTTTTGCGCGCGCGTGGTGCATATCAATAATGACTAGGGCGGGGTCAATGTCTAGTAAATTCGCCACTTTGATGGCTGTTTTTCCATCAAAATTCATTCCTTTGTTTCTGACTGCTGAGATAGCAGAGCGCGAGATGCTAAGTTTTGCTGCGACTGCATAATCAGAATCAATGCCTAATTTTTTCTTGATGTCGTCAAGGTATTCGTTAGCTGTTTTCATCGCCATTTTCCTTTTGCGTGCGCTTCGATGCGGCTTGTATTTTTCGAGTTTAACTTACGCGCTTAAGTATCGCTTGACTATTTTTAAATAAACCACCACTGACCGTAGATAGTTCATATTCGATTGACTAAATATATTCTGTCCTCTAACCTTGTTTCTGTTGCCGCACCATTTCTCAATTAGTCAGTGACTTGACTGCTCCCGTATTAATTGAGAAGTGGATGCGTAACAAAGTGCTTGGTTTTTTGTCATGCAGACGGGGGTGGGGTGTGAAAAATAGTAGCGATATTTTGGCGGGATTGATCGCGGGTGATTCGCTGATTATTTCTAACTGCTTTGAATCTCGACTGGAGAAGCTAAAAGAGCGGGCCGAAACATTGCAATCATTTGCTCATCAGGATGCGGCGCTAATAAAGCTAGTCAGCGATATAAAAGAAGAAATTGCGAGTATTGAACGTATTGAAAGAGTGGTGTTTAAAGCCTTGGCTGCGGCTGAACATCATGAATAACCCAATGTTATTAGATCAAGGCTCGCTTGATTTCGTCGAGGCGGCGCTTATTTATCTGGTCGATATCAAGAAACAATTCTCAAATCTAAAAGATGAATTTGCGGCGCGGGGTCTGGACGCTTCGCAGATTGATCGGGCGTGCGTGTCATTACGCAATATTGATCTGGATTTGCAAACACGTAGGCAGCAACACCGTCAAGCAGCGGTGAACAATTTCAGAATGAAAAAAGCAGCGCGGGCGCGGGCTAAAAATGCGGCGGTCATGGCGTGAGCGTTTACCCGCACACGCTGCCGCACAATGTGCGGGCATGGCAAGATCAAAATGAAAGAGCATGGGCAAATAGTCGCCTGAAGTCAGTACCGGCGGGGGTTCGCGATGATGCAAAACGCAAGTGGGAAAATATACGCGCCGGTGGCCTTGGCGGATTGCCAGCCGCTAACGAGTGGCTACGTGTTTATGCGGATCATTTCGCTGGCTTGCCGTTTTCCGTGCCACTCGAATTTGATGATTCAGATTTGCAGCGGTTGGGACGCGAGCGAGCGCGTGAGTTTGCGGAATTGGTACGAGGGGCAGCGGCGACGCGCCACAAGCAGAAACAGAGAGCGGGGCTATTATCGCGGCCAGTTGCACTAAGCGAAATAGAACAACAGGCCGCCATTGTCGAGCAAGCGGCGATTAAATACCGCGCCACGGTGCGGGCGCGTCATTTGCAGGGCGCGGTATTGCGCCTGACCGATGAGGCGTGGTGGTTGCGTAATATGCGGCGCGAGAAAAAACGCATTAGTGAATTTGAAAGTATCAGCTTTGGGCGCGTTTGCAAAGATCAGCAGGTTTATATCTCGAATGATTCGCTGCTTGAATTTCGAGCACAAAGAAAACGTAACGCGGCGATATTAGCGAACACCTCGGCGGTAAATGATTTAGGCCAGCGCTTTACTTTGGAAGATTTGGCGGCGGTTTCGGTGAGTAATCCTGAAATACGCGGCTGTGAATTGATGACGCGCATTTCAGGATTTGAGGAAATAGCGCGGGAAGTGGGGGATTGCGGGCTGTTTTTTACGCTTACATGCCCGTCTCGATTTCATCGCATGAAGCAGGACGACGCGGGCCGCTGTTATCAGAATAATAAATGGGATGAGCTAAGCCCCCGTGCGGCGCAAGACTACCTTTGTAAGCTGTGGGCGCGGGTGCGGGCGGCTTGGCATAGGGCAGGAATTCAGACGTACGGTTTTAGAGTGGCTGAGCCGCATCATGACGGGACGCCGCACTGGCATATGTTGCTGTTTGTGAATCGCGCCCAGCGCGGGCGAATGATTCGGATTTTTCGCCGTTATGCCCGCAAAGATAATAAGCATGAGCCGATGGCGTGGAAACATCGTTTTACGGTCAAGCATATTGACTGGAATCGTGGCTCTGCTGCCGGTTACATCGCTAAATATATTTGCAAAAACTTGGGCGGCGCAGCCATGCACGGCCAAGATGATTACGAAAGCGGCGTGGAAGTGGCGAGCAGTGCCGAACGTGTGCAGGGCTGGGCGTGGGCTTGGAACATTCGACAGTTTCAACCCATCGGCGGGCCGCCGGTTGGGGTGTGGCGGGAGCTGCGAAAATTGCGCGGCGATGCTGAGGGCTTAATCGAAGTCGCGGCGCAAGCGGCGGACTCTGGCGACTGGATGGGGTTCTGCAAGGCTTGCGAGATTCATCAGCTACGCATTTTCAAAGTGCAAGGCGAAAAAAACCAATATCAAGAAACCACTGTTGTGACTAAGGGCGTGTGCATCGTCGATTTTGACAGCGGCGAACGCGAAACGGTGGTCACTCGGCTGCGGGTTTGGCATTTGGAATCAGTGGTTAAAAAGTCGCTGCTGATTGACGCGGTGAATTCGGCACAGGTTTTAGGCTTTTGCCCTTCTCGGACTCGTGTGAATAACTGTACGGGGTCAAAAAATGACACAAAAAATCATGCGGGGCTTGCTGTTGGTGGCGGTGGTTTGGGCGATTTTGACAGGGGCGGGGGGCTTTTCGGGGGAATCCAGCGCAAGTGCGGCTAGTTCGGCTAGTTCGGCGGCGTTTCATTGCCCCCACGCGACGCCAGATTGCCCCGATGAGCCGCTGGAAGATGACACGATCATTCACACGCCCATGGATCAGCAATTTTTTAATCGTGCCACACAAGAGGAGCTGGAAGCTTTGCCTTGTGTTGGGCATCCGCTGGCTTTGGCGATTATTGAATATCGCTCACGCGGGCAAGCGCTGTACGCCAATTTTCAGGCGGAAACGGATCAACGCCCTTATACGCCAAGCCCTTGGACGCTGGAAAATATTACCTATGCGGGCGCTGAGGCTGATGTTTTAGAGGCGCGAGCCATGACGACAAATAGTTATGAGCGGGCGGAATTTGACAAGGCGTATCGCTGGGCCGTGGTGAGTCATCAAATTTACGGCTTTAACCGCCGCCGTTTGGCGTGTATCAGTGGCCAGACCAAAAGAATGCAGGCAATGGGCAAGCGATCGCCGCTAAGTTTTATTTTAGATCGGCCTGAATTGCCGGTTTTTCATTTGCCAAAGTAGCGGCGCGGGTTTTTTGTGGGTGTTTTTTTTCAACGTAGCGAGGTGGTGAAATGGCTTTAACTCCAGCAATGAAGGCAGCGGGGCGTAAAACACCCGAACTATTGGCGCAAGTCATGAAAGAGGCGAGCGATATTTCTATCCGGGCCGTGGTTGTTGATGCGTCAAAAACCACGTTTGTGGGTGAAGTGTCGGCCATGGTCGATAATGAAATCCGTGTGTTTTCTGTGGCTCAGTCAGACGGTCGCAAAAAAACCTACAGCGATGTAGATTCGTTCGCGGCGGCGGTCATGACACTGTTTCCGCAAAAAATCGTTGGCGATCTGCCGGTGACTATTGTCGGTGCGCATTTGCTCACGCCTAAGCCGCGCAATATCTCCGATATCATCGCAGAAGCCCGTAAGCAGCTGGTTAAATTCAATTTAATCAAAACCAAAAACACCGAAACCCTGGCACGCATTAATAGCGAACTGGTACTTGCTGCGGCGTGGGAAACCGGTACGCCAGACGAGCAACTTAAATTTGCTGAAATGAAAAACCAGCAAACCGCCGTGACTGATTATGCGGCATGGGTTTTATCTGAAATTGCCCGCATTACAGCGGCGCTGCCACCCGTTTAATTTGATGTTTTCCGGCATGGTGGGGCGCAATGCCCCATCTATTGAGCGGGGTGTCTATGTCATTTATTGAATCGGGTAGAAAACCGCTAGAAATGATCTGCGATTTATTAGCTGATCAGCCGCTGGCACGGTTGGATATTGAGCGTATTGATAATAAAAAATGTGTGTTTACAGTGCGCTGTTTAATCGGCGGATTAATGCGCGTTTGGCCGGTTTCGGATTCGTCGGGGGAGTTATTGCAGTCAGACAAAACAATGCCCATTATTCAATACATCGGTAAAACCGGTGTTGATTTGGTTTTAGTGTATCGGCGTAATAATTTTATTGAAATAGATATAGCCATTGTCACAGCCTCACAAACGCATTTTGATAAATTAATCGCAGCGGAAAGGCGTTTGCGTCAAATCAATAAAGAAAAAAAGATCGCGCAAGATGCGCTTTTAAAAGTCAATTATGAGCTAACAATGTTAGCGGATTTTGAGCACTCGAACAAAGTAGAAGAGCGTGATTTGTGGGCTGAGGCCGCAACGCGCTTTACAACGATTGGCGTTTTTACGGCGTGGTGCGATTCAGAATACAGCCGTTTAAATATCATCATTGCAGAATTGAGCGTGGGCGGTCTGCCAAGTTCCGGACTGGGCCAATTAGAAAATGTCTATGAACAATTCATTTATCACGATGATATTTTTCCGCTGCGGATTGGCCGCATTAATGGCGGCTATACCATTTCTAAAGTTCGCCTGAACGTGGCTAATTTCCCACTGGATCAGCCTTTAAGTTTAAAGCTGGGTAATTTAATTATTGCCACGTTTACCGCTGCGGAAATGGCTAATTTAGCAGGGGGCAATATAACGCTAGAAATAAATTATCCAGTGGAAAATTCGACCGACTTAATGGCTGTGGCAAATGGTGCAAGTATCGGCGCAGTGAAATTATTAATCTTCACCTATAAAACCGCAATAGCGAGGTAATCCCATGCCTGAGCAAGAATTACCGCGCAAAGAAGATTTGTCTTCAACGCTGGCCGGTACGCGAAAACGCTATTTTAGAGTGGGGCCGGTCAAGCTTTTTTCGCCGCCAGATTGCCACGCGCCGCTGTCGATTGATTTAGAGTATCTGTCGATTTTAATCGGCAACGGTGGCTTACCACCTGCACCGGATGACGTGCCAGAAAAAGCTTACGTGTTGTTGGAAGTATTCGACCAATTCAAAACCACACTGGCGAGCACTTACGAAACCGTGGCGGCGGCAAAAACAAAAAATGACGCGGTGGTGGTGCGCCTGAATGTTTTAGATGCTGAGCTGGCCGCGCTGGTCGGTTGGGAAAATAACGAAAATATAAATTATGTGACCAAAACGCAAGCGCTGGAATTTGTAAAGCATGGCGAAATGGTCGAGGTCACAAATCTATTAAGTGATTCAGTCACACTATTAAGCCGCGTGGTTGCTGACAATACCAGCCGTTTGGATCATGTCAGCGGCGGGGCGTGGGCAGATATTAAAGATAAGCCGGTCAATTACCCGACTTCGTGGGAATTAATCAAGAACAAACCCGACTTGGGCGCGGGCGGCGGGCCGGTAACATGGCAAAGCATCAGCAATAAGCCGCTGACTTTCCCCGCTGACCTTTCAAATATTTCCGTACCTTGGGCGCGGATTACCGGAATCCCGCCCGAAGTGACTTCAGGCGGCCAAAATTTAAAGGTCGAATGGAACAATATATTAAATAAGCCAATGTTGTTTCCAGCCGATATGGGCGCGGTAAATATTGGATGGTCGCAAGTATTAAACAAGCCATCTGTTTTTCCTGTAGACAATGGCACGGTTTCAATTGATTGGTCGCAAATTACGTCAGGCATTCCCGCTACCTTTCCGGCTGAAATACCGGCGGCAACATGGGCGGGCTTGTCTGACAAGCCTGATGTTTTTCCTGCTGATAACGGCACGGTTGCAATTGATTGGTCACAAATTGTTTCAGGTATTCCCGCTACATTTCCGAGTGATAGCTCGGCGGCAACGTGGGCGGGCTTGCCTGACAAGCCTGACGTTTTCCCTGTTGATAACGGCACGGTTTCAATTGATTGGTCACAAATCAGTACCGGTGTGCCGGTTGTATTTCCGCATGATAACGGCGCAGTTTCAATTGACTGGTCACAAATCAGTACCGGCGTTCCGGCGGCATTTCCGGCGGATCTTTCCGCCTTGCCTTGGGAAAATCTGACCGGCAAGCCCGCAACTTTCCCACCGGACGCGCATGAACATGATTATCCGTCAGTGGTATCTAATGGGCCAAATGTCACATTGCTCCCTTTTAAGGGGTTTTGTTTCTTTTTGAGCACTCGAGTAGGGGGCGCACCGGCACAAAGAATCACAATACCAGCCAATGCAAACCAGCGAGTGAATACGCTATATCTTCGGGCGCATGTGGGGGAATTGACCGTTGTTGCTCCGGCGGGCATGACAATTGTAAGAAAAGGGATAGATAGAACGCTAGGCGTTGCATCGTTTGTTATTCAGCCGCATTCAACCGCTATTCTTGTCAGCGTTTTGACCTATTGGGTGGAAATATGATGCAAACCAGCCAAGCCACTATATATATAAGCGACAAAGCCAGGGCAAAAGCCATTTCATTTATACGCGCCGCTGAGGACGTAAAGCTAAAAGCTTACCCAGACAGCGGCGGGGTTTTGACGATCGGTTACGGCCACGTCATCCATGATGTTGATATCCTGCCGCCATCTAGCCCCTTAAATTGCGCAGCAATGCCAGACCGGTTTTTACAGACGGCGGCGGGGCAGCGCATGGCCGCAAATCTCGTCATTACGCCCGCCATTGCAGAATATCTTTTGCAGACTGATTTGGCTCTGGCCGCTGGCGCGGTCGGTGAGTTATCAAAAACCGTGCATTTAAACTCAAACCAGCAAGCCGCATTAATCGCACTCGTTTTCAATATCGGCGTTAGTGCATTTAACGGCTCTACTCTAATCAAGAAAATCAAACTCAATCGGCCTATTGCAGAGATAGAACATGAATTTTTACGCTGGCGATTTGATAACGGCAAAGAGAATGCCGGGCTATTAAGCCGCCGCAAGGCCGAATTCACGCTTTACGTTTGCGCGAGGGACTTATAAATGTTTGCCAATTTGAAAAAACGCTTTAAAGAGCCATCAAGCTGGGCCGGTCTATCGTCAGTGATCGGCGCGGCCTTGCTGGCCGTTCCTTCAAATAACGCCAAAGCCATCGGCTTGGGCCTGCAAAGTCTGGCCGGTGTGCTCGCGTTTGTGTTGCCAGAAAAAGGCGGGGGCCATGAATGAGCCGCTACCACCTCGCCGCAAAGGCGACCGGCGCTCGCGTAATTGGCTAGTAAATATTGTCTCTTCCATCGTGGCCGCTGTGGTTGCGGTGGCCGGTGCGGTCGCAAAATTCGCGCCAGACGAAAACGAAAACAAAGCCCAGCACGCTACACAACGCCAAATCAACAAGCAGGGCGATGTAATAGAAAAAATAGATGATCGCCTGACCGTAGTCGAGCGAAAAATTGAGAAGAGGGCGCGATAATGGGCGGCTTAGTTAATGCATTTATTGCTGGGATGATGGCAAGACTTGTGCCATTGCTTGCGGGTATCGGACTTACATGGGTCACTGTGCAGATTGAAACGTGGTTAAAAGAGGGTGTATTTTTTGATCATTTGGTGTCGTTAACCAGTGGCTGGGTATGTGATTACGCCTTAACACACTGGGGAATTACTCTTGATCGCAATAATCCATTAACAAGGCAATCCATTAGCGCGGGAATTGGGCAAAAGATTGGCGTTCAATTAACTGATGTATTTAATAAAGAGGCATTACTTACTGATATTGGGCGCTGGCTGGCTAATGAATTAAATAATAGATATGGCACAAATTTTACCGGTTTATATCCACTCAACAATCTGCAAGAACAAGTTGAAAATGCCGTGCTTGACGTTATTTTGTCTGCAATTGATGACGTAGAAGCAGAAGTAAGAGGGCATAAAACATTATGAATACGCTCATTAATAAAGAAAAAATAAAAGTATTAGTCAGGCGGGTAATGGATCGGCTTTGCAAAGTAAAAAGACAGGATGATAAAACCGAAGAACAGGCCTATAACGACTTCCTAGACAGGATGAAAAATGCAGATAGACAAAAGCGGTTTAGGGAAAAATGGGGCAAAGAATGTCAGATACTAGGGCCAAAGAACAAAGCCAGCCGACCGACCGACCAGAACAAAACGCCGATCAAGTCAAAAGCAAAGAGCAAGAAAAAATCGCCTTATGGATAGCGAGCGCAAAAAAACATCCATGGCTTGCCACGATGTTTTTGTTTTTCGCTTTGATTGGCCTCTATGCCTTGTTGTCAGGTAAGGCATTTGATTTGGGCGTGCTCATTAATGGAGTTGTGATTTTTATAGCTTATCGCTGTATCGTTGCCTTTATGACGAAACAGCGCACTGATGGCGTTACACGTAACGATAAAAAATAAACCAAGCCAAACCGACGCCGTTACACGTAACGGCGTTTTTTATCGCCTGCGATTTAATATCTGCGGTAAACAGGTTGCGGCGGCCAGTCGCCAGCTTCTTTTGCTGCTATGATTTTACTTGCGACACAATAGAAGATGAGATAATACGCGAGGTGGCGCGGATCGGTAGGGAGATTGACTTGGGCGGCCTTTGCCCAGATGCGTAAGTCTTCGGGTGAAATATCGGGTTTAGGTTTTTTTAAGCTGCGAGCGTTTCGCGTCCATTTCTCAATAAAGTAAGCCTCGATTTCTTCCAAGCTTGTGCCGTTCATCGGTTTTTTCTCGGTTAAACGATCACCATAGATCAGTGTAACCGGTTCGTTTTTTTTGGTTTCGCCGCGCCTACCTTACTTGACATAATATACATTATGCGAACAAATATAAAATGATCAAATGCAGTTTGATATTTATCAAGTAGTCTTGGGCTGCCCGGTATATTCTGTAGATGTTCGCTTTACCCATGTGAACCAGCAGCAAGTTCGCAGGTCCCAATTGATTAGTGATTTTAAAGCCGTTTATAAAGTTTCTCTGGAGATGAAAAATGACTGTTTCTAACATTCAAGAACTCGATGCACTGATGGCGCGGGTTAAAAAAGCGCAGCAGCTTTTTGCTACATACTCACAAGAACAAGTTGACAAGATTTTCCGTGCCGCTGCACTGGCTGCCGCAGATGCGCGTTTGCCACTGGCCAAGCTTGCCGTTGCTGAAACTGGCATGGGCGTACTCGAAGATAAAGTAATTAAAAATCACTTTGCTTCCGAATATATTTATAACGCGTACAAAGATGAAAAAACCTGCGGCATTTTGTCTCAGGATGACGCGTACGGCATTATCACTATCGCAGAGCCTATCGGAATTATTTGCGGGATTGTGCCAACGACCAACCCTACTTCTACCGCCATCTTTAAAGCGCTGATTGCACTTAAAACTCGTAACGGTATTGTTTTCAGCCCGCACCCGCGCGCAAAAGGCTCAACCTGTGAAGCCGCACGTATTGTGCTTGATGCTGCTGTAGCGGCTGGCGCACCACGCGATATTATCGGCTGGATTGATCAGCCAACTGTTGAGCTGTCTAACCAGCTAATGAAACACAAAGACATCAACCTGATTCTGGCCACAGGTGGCCCGGGCATGGTTCGTGCGGCCTATTCATCCGGCAAGCCAGCCATTGGCGTGGGTGCGGGCAATACACCGGTTGTGATTGATGAAACTGCTGATATCAAACGTGCCGTTGCTTCTATCCTGATGTCCAAGACCTTCGATAACGGCGTTGTATGTGCTTCAGAGCAATCTGTCATTGTGGTTGACAGTGCTTATGAAGCAATGAAAGCCCGTTTTGCGCAAAGCGGTGGCCATATCTTAAGCAAGAAAGAAGCCGAAGCCGTTCGTAAAGTCATTCTGATTGATGGCAACCTGAATGCAGGTGTTGTTGGCCAGGCTGCAGTCAAGATTGCAGATATGGCGGGTATTAAAGTGCCTAGTTACACAAAGATTCTGATTGCTGAAGTCACATCAACGGGCGAAGAAGAAGCTTTTGCGCACGAAAAACTATCCCCAACTTTAGCGATGTATCGCGCTAAAGACTTTTATGAAGCCGTATCCAAGGCTGAAGCCTTAGTTGCCTTGGGCGGGATTGGTCACACCTCCGCGCTTTATACAGATCAGGATCAGCAGCACGAACGTATCGCTTATTTTGGCGACAAAATGAAAACTGCTCGTATTCTGATCAACTCCCCTGCTTCGCAAGGCGGGATTGGTGACCTGTACAACTTTAAGCTGGCTCCGTCGTTAACACTGGGTTGTGGTTCATGGGGTGGTAATTCGATCTCTGAAAACGTGGGTCCAAAACACCTGATCAACACCAAAACTGTCGCTAAACGGGCCGAAAATATGTTGTGGCACAAACTTCCTAAAAACATCTACTTCCGTCGTGGTTGTCTGCCCTTTGCACTTGCTGATTTGACTGGCAAGAAACGTGCAACTGTTGTTACCGGCCCTTACTTATTTGCTAATGGCTACTGCGATGAAACCATCAAAGTGCTGAAGCAAATGGGCATGGAAGTTGAGGTTTTCCACGAAGTTGAAGCCGATCCGACATTAGAAGTGGTCCGTAAAGGCGTGCATTCATTGAATATGTTTAAACCTGACGTGATTATTGCGTTGGGTGGCGGCTCTCCAATGGATGCGGCTAAGATTATGTGGGTAATGTACGAGCATCCGGAAGTTCACTTTGAAGACCTTGCATTGCGCTTTATGGATATCACTAAGCGTATTTACAAATTCCCTAAAATGGGCGTCAAAGCAGAATTGGTTGCGATTCCAACCACATCAGGTACTGGCTCAGAAGTAACCCCATTTGCGGTGGTTACAGATGAAAAAACGGGCATGAAATACCCGATTGCCGATTACGAACTCACACCAAATATGGCGATTATTGATGCCGATTTAGTGATGAATATGCCAAAAAGTCTGACTGCCTTTGGTGGGATTGATGCGGTAACGCACGCTTTAGAAGCTTATGTCTCCGTATTGGCCAATGAATATTCGGATCCACAGGCACTGCAATCACTAAAACTGCTGAAAGAAAACTTACCATCGTCTTATATTAACGGTGCAAAAGATCCAAAAGCACGTGAGCTGGTACACAATGCTTCAACGATTGCCGGTATTGCCTTTGCCAATGCATTCTTGGGTGTTTGTCACTCCATGGCGCATAAGCTGGGTGCAGAGTTCCATCTGGCACACGGTCTGGCCAATGCCCTGCTGATTTCGAATGTAATTCGCTTTAATTCAGCAGACATTCCAACCAAGCAAACTGCATTTAGCCAGTACGATCGCCCACAAGCGCGTTGCCGTTATGCAGATATTGCCGAGCACCTTGGCCTTGGCGGCAAGAATGATGAGCAAAAAGTGGCGAATCTGATTGCTTGGATTGAAGAGCTGAAAACAACGATTCAAATTCCTGCTTCGATTAAAGAAGCGGGCGTACCTGAAACGCTGTTCCTCTCCAAAGTGGATCAATTGGCTGAAGAAGCTTTTGACGATCAATGTACCGGTGCTAACCCACGTTACCCATTGATTTCAGAGCTAAAACAACTCTTGCTGGATAGCTACTACGGTAACGCTTTTGTAGAAAACCATCTGCGTGAAGAGCAAGCGGCTAAATAAGCGCTGAGCTAAAAAAGAACCCCGCCAATGCGGTAATGCCGTTCACTTAAGCCAAGTGAGCGGCATTTTTTATGCTTATCATTACGCCCTTTTAGTCCCCCACAATCCCCCTTTTACTAAGGGGGGGGAAGCTAAGGTCAAAACCCTTAAGTGAACGGCATTACCGCCAATGCGGGTTTTTTCCGCTTTATTCTGCTGCGGAAAGATTCCAGAAAACTTGTTTGATGTACGGACGTTTGGTCATTTGTGCGATTAGAGCATCCAGCTTGCCCGAATCCACCGAGGTGGATAATAAAGTAGCCGTGATTTCCACATCATCATCACCAAATGGCTCCACATCTAAATCCCCAAGTGGGTATTGAGCGTGCTCTAGCAAAGACTCTAAAGCACTCAAGGCATGCTTTTGCCGGTCACCATCCACAATCATACAAATCTGATAACTTACTTCGCCTGTCTGATCATTAATTGGCGTGCGGTTAATGGCATTCACTACGGGACGCAGCAAAGTATTGGCGGCCAGCACAAACACCGCAGCCATCAGCGCATCAATAATCATGCCGGCCCCTGCGCAGGCCCCCACAGCAGCAGAGCCCCAAAGTGTTGCTGCGGTATTTAAGCCGCGCACATTCAGGCCTTCTTTCATAATCGTACCTGCACCCAAAAAACCAACGCCTGAGACGACATAAGCCGCAACATGCGCCGCACTACCGGGGCCGTTTAAGCGATAAGCAAGACCCACAAACACCGCTGCCGCCAGAGAAACCAAGGTATTGGTGCGTAAGCCTGCTGTGCGCTGACGATATTGCCGCTCGTAACCAATAATTGAGCCAAGAATAAAAGCAGTACTCAGATTTAAAAAAGAATTAAATAATAGGTTGAAATCAAAACCTTGCGAAAAATGCATGCGCAGCTCCTTTGAGCGAATCAATAAGGGCAAGAATGAATCTTGCCCCTGTTTCATTTAAGAATTACTGCCAGCCATAACGCCTTGCGTAAATACCCTTCATGATTTGCGTGAGCGTGATATAGCCAAGCAAAATAGCGATCAGGCAAGGGAAATAGGCTAAAGGCAATGCCTGCAGCTTAAAGTAATGCGCCCAAGGGCCCATGGGCAACAAAATACCAATCGCCATAATCAGCGCGGTCATGGCCAGCAAAGGCCATGCTGCACGGCTTTGAATAAATGGCAATTTACGTGTGCGTAATAAGTGCACCACTAATGTTTGTGACAATAAGCCTTCAATAAACCAGCCAGATTGAAACAATGTCTGTGCTGATTCAGTATTTGCCTTAAAAACATACCACAGTACGGCGAAAGTCGTGATATCAAAGATCGAGCTGATTGGGCCAAAGAAAATCATAAAGCGGCCTAATTCATCCGGATTCCATTTCTGAGGCTTACTTAGTGATTCTTTGTCCACATGATCAAAAGGAATGGTGGTTTGCGAAATATCGTAAAGCAAGTTTTGAATCAATAAATGTAGCGGCAGCATGGGTAAAAACGGAATAAACGCTGAAGCAATCAATACCGAAAATACATTGCCAAAATTAGAGCTGGCCGTCATTTTGATATATTTCAGCATATTGGCAAAGGTTTTACGGCCCTCAATCACGCCTTCTTCCAAGACCATTAAGCTCTTTTCCAGCAAAATAATATCGGCCGCTTCTTTAGCAATATCGACTGCCGAGTCAACTGAAATACCAATGTCTGCTGCACGCAGTGCAGGTGCATCATTAATCCCATCGCCCATAAAGCCGACCACATGGCCGTTGCCCCGCAGCAAACGCACAATGCGCTCTTTGTGTAATGGTGTGAGCTTGGCAAACACCGTGGTTGTTTCAGCCATATTGGCGAGCAGCGGATCATCCATCGTTTCAATTTGCGACCCAAGCAAAACCCCATCCACCTGCAAACCCACTTCTTTGCAGATTTTCAGCGTGACCAGATCGTTGTCGCCCGTAAGCACTTTTACAGAAACGCCATTGGCCTTAAGTGCCTTAATCGCAGGCGCGGTACTTTCTTTGGGTGGGTCCAAAAAGGCGATATAGCCCACGAGTACTAAATCACTTTCATCGCTCACACCATAGGCTTCGCGATCAGACGGCATTTCCTTGCTGGCAACAGCAACCACGCGCAAACCATCCTGATTCAGTGCAGCGGTGATATTACGAATATCATGCAGCAGCCCAGCGCTTAATGGCTCAATCTGTGTGCCGTGGCGAACGTGGCTGCACACCGCCAATACTTCTTCTAAAGCGCCTTTGCAAATCAGCTCGTGATGGTCCTCCTGCTCGCTCACCACAACCGACATCCTGCGGCGGTTAAAATCAAAAGGAATTTCATCTACTTTGCGGTAGTTTTGCGCCACACCCAGTTCGGTATTTAAATGGGCATGTTCTAGCACGGCCACATCAAGCAGGTTTTTAAGGCCGGTTTGATAATAGCTGTTTAAATAGGCCATCGATAAAACTTCATCGCTGGCGCAGCCAAATACATCGGTGTGGCGCTCAAGGACGATTTTATCTTGCGTTAGCGTGCCGGTTTTATCTGTGCACAGAATATCCATCGCGCCAAAATTCTGGATGGCATCGAGGCGTTTGACCACCACTTTTTTGCGGCTCAGGATCACGGCGCCTTTGGCTAGCGCGGCTGTCACAATCATAGGCAGCATTTCTGGCGTAAGACCGACCGCGATAGACAATGCAAACAACGCCGCTTCCGGCCAGTCACCCTTGGTAAAGCCATTGATAAACAACACAAGGGGCGCCATAACAAACATGAAGCGAATCAATAGCCAGCTGATTTTATTTACGCCCAGCTGAAACTGAGTCAGCGTTCTATCACTGGCGCTTACGCGCTCAGCCAAAGAACCAAAGTAGGTTTGATTTCCTGTGCCAATCACCACCGCCGTTGCAGCACCACTCACCACATTAGTGCCCATAAAGCACAGATTGTCGCGCTCTAATGGGTTGCTGATGGATGCGTCTTTATGCCAAGCAAATTTCTCTACCGGCATAGATTCACCAGTGAGTGCGGCCTGGCTGATAAATAAATCTTTGGCTGCAAACAATCGCAAGTCAGCAGGAATCATATCGCCTGCCGAAAGCACCACAATATCCCCCGGTACAAGCTGCCTGATCGGTAGCTCAATTTGCCCTGCAGGCCTTGGATGAAGCTGTACTCCAAAATATTTTTCAGCTTCAGCAGCTGCAACTTTAGCGGGATCCCGCCGTAAAACTGTTGCTGTATTGCTGACCATTGCTTTAAGCCGGTCTGCGGCTGTATTCGAGCGTTTCTCTTGCACAAAACGCAAAAAAGCAGAGATCACCACCATTGCCGAAATAATGGCTGCTGCAGTTGCATCCTCGGTCACAAAGGAAATCACAGCCAGTAGTGTGAGTAAAATATTAAAAGGATTGCGGTAACAGAGCCAAAGATGCTCTATCCAGGAGATTGGCTTTTCGTGCTCGATTTCATTGGGGCCGGTCTGCAGGCGTTTGTTGTCCGCCTCAGCATGGCTTAAGCCTTCTGCGCAAGAGCCCAGCCGATGCAAAGCTGTGCTGATTTCAAGCTTGGACAAGGTGAGTAAACGCTGTCCAAGTGATTTACTCATCTCCCGGCCATTATTCATGCCGCGAAGCTGCTCTAAGCTGGCGGAACGACGAAATTGACGGGCAGAAAGCCCTTTTTGAATGAAATTCAACAAACGATTTTTAAACAGGCGCATATGCATTCCTTCGTCGCGGCAAAACGGCGACGTTGAGGACAATCCATTACGCAAGCAGCAATGACGCGCTGTTGATGATGGTTTCACTCCATCAAAGATCGACGAGCAGCCTACTCCTCGCGGAGCAAGTCTGTGAAACGAGCATCAGCAGTGCATAGCATCACGGACGCCCTAAGGGCGTCGTGCTAAGCGCAAAAAAATGGGAATGGCGTACGCAAGCAATCCAGATATGGATGCATCACAGACACCGTTACCCGCCAGAGCGGCAAGGTAACGGCAGAAGAAAAGACCCCTGCAACCTTGCCGCTAGCGATCGATATACGATCGACTACCAGAACTGTCCACGAGGGACCTCCGTAAAATAATGACGGGTGAACCATACGCCTTCAGCGCAAAAACGTCTACCCGGAGGGGGTAAGGTGTAAATTTTACAATTTTTAGGATAGGTCTTCACCCCTGAGAAACTTACTGTTGCGAGGCGCTGCATTATAAAACCAAGCGCTTTATCAGATCGTATTGCTTATGTTTCCTTCATATTCCCTGATTCGGGCTTGCCTGTTTATTTCATTTTTTTAGTGCATTTTCAACCGCAGCTAACAGCTCTTTGTAGCGGATGGGCTTAGCTAGGTAGCCGTCACAGCCTGCGTTGATGAAATACTCTTTATCACCACTCATAGCAAAAGCGGTGATCGCAATGACTGGAATACCCTGAGTGACCGGGTCGGCCTTAAGTAAGCGAGTTGCTTCTAGTCCGTTCATGCCAGGCAACTGCACATCCATCAGGATGAGGTCGGGTTGTTCCTGCTGGGCAATGAGTATCCCTTCGCTGGCCACCGGGGCCAGCAGCAGGCGATGGCCTGCTTTTTCCAGTATCACGATCAGCAGGCGCATATTTGCCGGGGTGTCTTCTACGATCAGTATCTTGGCCATTTCTGCACCAAATAGAACGGCTACTTCTGCGTGGCCAGTAGCCTGTTAGACAATGTATTTAGCCGCCGCGCTTGCCCAGTGCCCGTTCTACCTCAAGCAACAGCTGGCTGGCATCGAATGAACTTTTTTCCATGATATCAATAACAAATCCATTCAGCCGTCGCCGGTCCTCCGCACTGACATGCTTGGCCGTCAGAATCAAGATGGGGATTTGCGCGGTGTGTGCTTGTGATTTTAATGCCTCAACAACAGCAAATCCGTCTACTTCCGGCATCATCAGATCAAGAATCAATAAATCAGGCGGGCAACGCTGTACCTTCCCGATCGCTTCATGGCCGCCATAAGCATGTTCCAGTTGGAAATTACTGTCTTTAAAGTGGGCGCTTAGCAGCTTTACCGCCTTGGGGTCATCATCGACCAGCAATATAGTGCATGGCTGACCTTTATCTCCTAACCCCAATCCATGCAAAACAGCTAATAGCTCTCCCTGCTGGATCGGCTTTTGCAATACCTGGTGAGCGCCCAGTGCATAGCCTCGCTGCCGGTCGGTCACGATGGAAACAATCACGACAGGTATTCCCGCCAGCTGCGGATCGGCCTTCAGCTGCTCAAGCGCATCCCAGCCACTTAAGCCCGGCAGTAATAAATCCAGTGTGATGAGTGCAGGTTGCAACTGTGCCGCCATCACCAGCCCGCTTTCGGCATTAGCCGCACGCTCAACCCTGAAGCCAGCCCGCTCAAGCTGCAGGCGCAGCAACATGACGGCCTGCTCGTCATCTTCGATGATCAGTATTGTGTGGCCTTCAGCGGAATGCGAAAGAGGTGCCGTCATAGGCACAACGGCTTGAGGTGTAACGGTTTTCGCCTCAAGCCATGGTAGCCAGAAAACAAATCGTGAACCTTGTTCTGGCGCGCTGACTACGCCTACTGTGCCACTATGCAAGGCCACCATATTACGCACGAGTGCCAGCCCAAGGCCTGTGCCTTCAAAAGTACGTGCCAGTGATGTATCTAGTTGTTGGAAAGGCTGGAATAAGCGACCCAAATCTGCTTCGGCAATGCCAATGCCCGTATCGCTCACACTCACCTCCAGAAAATCATCGCAATCCACTGAGGGTAAAGGTAGTAAGCGCATAATTTGCGGTGCCGTATTCTCCAGGCGTACTTCGTGGCGCTTCACCCGGCGTGCGGCCAGCCGCACCTCACCCCCATCCGGGCTAAATTTAACTGCATTGGATAACAGGTTATAAATGATCTGCTTGAGTTTTCTCAGGTCAGCAAGCAACTCACCCTCAACGCCATCCATTTGCAAACTGAGGCGAATCGCATGCCTGCCCGCACTTTCCTTAACAATGGTCAGACAGTTGCGCAGCAATGCACTTATATTCAGCATCTCGGGCTCGAATATTGCCTGACCAGCCTCAATTTTTGATAAATCAAGAATATCGTTAATTAACGACAGCAGATGCTGTCCGCTATCAAAAATATCAATGGTGTAAGCTAATTGTTCTGAATTCAAATCCCCAGCAATGCCGTCTTTCAATACTTCTGAAAAACCAATAATGGCGTTTAAGGGCGTTCGCAGCTCATGCGACATGTTTGCAAGGAATTCGGATTTTAGTTTTGAGGCTGTTTCCAGCTGCACATTTTTTCGGGCGATATCGTCCAGACTCACGTGCAGTTTGGACGCCAGCGCCTTCACATCATCAAATTGCTTCAGATTGTGCAGTGCCACTGCCAACTGTGCACTTAGTCGGTCTATAAAGGCTTTTTCTCCTTCACTCAGGGCACGGTCGCTGGCCAGTACCAAGACGCCGTGGCGGTGTTCCTGGTAGCTGACCGGGCTGAGCAATAGCTCGAAAGGGGAAAATTGCAACAACCCTGTATCGATCTGCATGCCCGGCATACCCGGCGGGCAGTGCTGAGATCGTCTTTCGCCTGTTTGTGCCACCAGTCCGACCAAACCTTCACCAAGGCTGAAACGCTGGCTGATGCCGGCAGTACAGCCTCTGCTGGCCAGAAGTACAAATTGCCCGCTTAGCTCATCTTGATGGTAAAAAGCTGCCAATGGAAAGGGGTGGTTATCTGCCAGTAGTTTTAACAGCCCATCCAGTAGCGGCTGTCGCGCCAGCGTCGCATTAAATAAGGTGAGTGCTGCACCATGGCTGAAATCAAAGCGAGCCGTTTCTTTGAGCGCCTGTTCAACATGCTTAAGCCCAGTAATGTCTTGGTTAACAGAAACCGCACCGGTCAGCTTACCTGCTGTGTCGTACAGTGGCGTGGCAGAGTTCAGAATGATCTTACGGCTGCTGTCGAAACACTCTATTTCGACTTCTTCCCCTGTTGATATTTCCCCATGGCGTATCGCCCGCGCCATTCCCCATTCTTCTGCTTTTAGCGGTTGGCCATTATGCAGCCACCAACCCTTGTACTGGTTATATTGCTCAATACCTGCCATATGAGCGCCAGCCCAGATGAGCTGACCGGCATGGTTGTGATAGCGCAGCTGTCCACTGGCATCGGCCAGCCATACCCCAACGGGCAGCACATCGAGGATCTGTTGCAGAGAAGCTTCGCTTTGCTTAAGAGCCTGCTCACTTTGCATCCGCTCTCTCATTTCACAGCGGATGCGCCAAAACAACCCCGCAAGAAAGCCCGTCAGTAAGACCAGAATTGCAGCAAAGATAAGCTGACTACGGGCCCATTTACTGTTTTCTTCTTGGTGACGCACAGCCAGTAGCTGTTTTTCTTCTTGCGCCATACTGGCCACAATATGGCGAATATCCTCTGTCAGCTGCGGGCCTTTTGGCCCGGCCGTGCTGATATATTGCTGCCGTACGCCATCATGACCGTGGCTCAGATAGAGCTTGGTTGAAGCATCAAAAGCAGCAAGGCGCTGAGCCAGGCGCTGTTGCAACATGTTGGTGCGCGTTTGCTGAACTGTATTGTCGGCCGTCAGCTCTCTCAGGCGGGCCAGCGCCGTATCGGCTTTTTCCAGCCCTGCACGACGCTGATCCAGCAGCGCAGGCTGGCCAGAAATAAAATATCCGCGCTGGCCGCTTTCGGCCTGAAACAGCCCGCCCTCAAAGGACTCCAGCGCAGTCAGTACCTTATAGGTGTGCGTAACCCAGTCTGCTGTATCTAGGGCCATGCGAGTGGTTTGATAGCTTAAGCCGCCCAGCAGCAGCAATACGGCCATCGTGGCAATAAAGCCCACTAATACTTTACGCTCAACGGGGGAGCTAATTTTGTCTGGCATTGGTGTTGCCTAGCTGGCGATTATTAAGGCTTTGCAGCAAACGTCGATTTTCCTGCACTGTTTCATAGTGGTGCAACGCTTCGCGTACGTTTTCCCTCAGCACATCATCCTCCCATGGTTTGGTGAGTAATTTGTACAGGGCTCCGCGGTTCACTGCGTCGATTACCGCAGCCAGCTCGGTATAGCCTGTCAGCAGAATGCGGATGCTGTCAGGGTAAAGTCCCTTAACCTGATCGAGAAAAACGGCTCCGCTTAGGCCGGGCATACGCTGGTCAGCCAGTATGACGCCCACTTCGGTCGTCGCTAAGTGGGCAAAACCTTCTGCGGCATTGCTTGCGGTCAGTACAGTGATCCCATCTTGGCGCAGCAAGCGTTTAATCGCGGTTAAGATGTTTAGCTCATCATCGACCACAAGGATGGTTGCGCTGGCGGCTGTACAGCTTCCGGCGGGAGGCAGCCGGCGCTCTTCAAGCAGAAACAGGGCCAGCTCCTGCGCCGTCACCGCATGGCTGAACAAAAACCCCTGCATTTCATTGCAGCCTTGTTTGCGCAGATAGCCTAGCTGACTGGCATCCTCCACACCTTCAGCAATTGTATCTAAGCCCAGATTGTGGCCCATTCCCAAAATGGCCCGAGCCAGCGCGCCTGCGCTGGCCTGTGTCGCAATATCACGAACGAAGCTCTGATCAATCTTGATGCTGTCTACCGGGAAACGACGCAAATAACTAAGGGAGGAATAGCCCGTACCAAAGTCATCCAGAGCCAGCCGCACACCCAACTTTTTCAGGTCGTGCATTGTTTGAATAGTGCGTTCGGCATCTTCCAGAATCAGGCTTTCTGTAAGCTCCAACTCAAGCCAGCCTGGATCCATGCCGCTATCGCACAGCACTTCGTGCACCAACTCCACGAGGCCTGGTTGGCGAAACTGCTGGGCTGACAAATTGACTGCCATGCGCAGCGGAGGTAGGCCACAATTTAACCAGTCCCGTTGCTGAGCGCAGGCCTGTCGCAATACCCATTCCCCCACCAGTTCCATCAAGCCACAACTTTCTAATACGGGGATAAATAAGGCAGGACCAATCAGCCCCTTGGCCGGGTGTTGCCAGCGTATCAGTGCTTCAACACCGATCATCAGCCCCGTCTTCATATTCAGCTGTGGCTGGTAGTGCAGCTCAAATTCGCCACGCTCCAGCGCACGGTGTAATTCACCCTCTAAGGCCAGCCGTCCCGCCGAATCGCGATCTTGTCCGTCCTGATAAAAGCACACTTCATTATTGAGCACTGCGCCGATGGCGGCCAGCCGGGCCCGCGGTACCAGTTGAAGGATTTGTGTTTCAATACTTGGATAAATGGCCACGCCAATGCCAGCGCCTACGAATACTTCACCGCTGCCAGCGGGCAGGGCTTGTCTTATGGATGCAAGCACATTTTGTGCAAATGTCTCTATGGCCGCGTGCTCATCAAGACCTGGCAAAACCAGGGCAAATTCATCCGGCGCCAGTTGTGCAAGTACGCCTCCTGTGATGCGGCCTTCTAGTCGTTGCGCAAGGGTGCGTAATAAGACATCCACAACCTGATCACCAAATACGCGGGCAATGGGCTCCAGTCTTTGCAACTTGATGTCCAGTAGTGCCAGTGGCTCGCCTGAATCGGCCAGTTGCAACAAGCGTTGCTCCAGCAAGGCGCGGTTGGGTAAGCCCGTTTGAGGATCGTAGTAGGCTAGGTAACGCAGCCGGGTTTCTGCCACCAGCCGCTGCTGCTCTTGTAATAAGTGCTCCAGAGCAAATGAAATATCGTTAGCCACTTCTGTGATGAGCCCGACCACGTCTTCATCAAACTGGTCTGGCCGTTCTGCATACCACGCTAACAGCCCGATAACCTCGCCAGCTTCATGTAGAGGGATGCATGCGAGTGAATGCAAACCTGCGGCAAGCTCGCCTGAGTATTTTTCGGGTTGATCAGCCAAGCTATTGCACACCACAAGACGGCTTGCGTGCAGTACGCCCCAAGCAGGCGATGTACGGTTGTGGCAAGTCTGCTCAATTAAATCGGGTACTTGTCCGCAATGAGCGAGCGGGCGCAGGCGGGCGTGGACATGATCCAGTTGGCCAATCCATACCATGGAAAACAAACCTGACTCAACAGCAATTCGGCAAGTTTCCTGATACAGGCCATCCGGGCTCTCCGCACGTACGATGGCCTGATTGATCCGGCTTAGTACACGGTACATATGATTAAGCCGCCGCAGCCGGCTGAGTTCACTGGTCATGCGTGTCTCCAGTGCTGGCGTTTACCTCGCCTTTGTGTAGCAAGCGGTGTAGCCGTAGTGAGAGCTCCCAGCGATCAACTGGCTTACCCAAAAAATCGTCGGCACCAGAGGCAAGGACACGCTGGCGCGCAGCAAGATCATCCAGTGCACTGACAATGATGACTGGGATAGCTTGAGTTGCAGGGTTGTCTTTTAATTTTTGCAAAACTTGGAAGCCATCCATATCAGGCATCATCAAATCCAGTAGCAGCGCGCTGGGTTGCATGTCGATAGACAGCATTAATGCCTCCTGACCATTGTTGGCATGGATTGCGGTATAGCCATCAGCAGACAGGAAGGCATCCAGCAAGCGACGATTGCGTGGCTCATCATCCACGATCAGTATCGTCAGCAGGGGTTTCTCCTTCATGGTTGCAGCCTTTATGCATTTGCAAAAATTAAAAATTTAATGATTTTTTTGTCAGCTTTTTACTTACAAAATACCGAGGCCATCTGGGGAAATGCCCCCTTCTCTCTATAGTTCATTCCATAGGGGGGACGATAACCTCCTGTCGGCTATGTCACGTATATATTGGTATTAACTAGATAGGCATGACATATTTCCTAATTGATCAATAATTTTTATGCGCAGGCAGGGGTTTTTAGTAAGAAAAAACAGTAAGAAAATAAGAGCAAATCTTTCGTTTGTGAATAAATTAATTACAGAGTGTAATCTACATTACAAGACGTAATTTATCATATTCGTATATTGTATATTATGTAAAGCTAATACATAAAAACAGAGAAAACTTACAAGCTGTTTTTGAGCGAAATAAGCGGAAAGAGGAATGGAGCGTATTTTTAATCAGTAAGCCCGGCCGGACCCGCTGCGTCGGCTGTTTTAGGCTCTAGTCTATGGCCGTACCAAGGCATTTTTATTGCTGCCAATCTGTCGATGTTTAGTGCTGATCACATCAAACACCCTGACAATCGATCGCCTGCATTCTTTTGCGATTTGCCGCATAACGTTGGCTTGCTCTGATAAATCAGCTAAAGCCGCTCTTTCGTTGGCTTCCCGCTTGTAGCCAGAAAAATCCGCGCTGCCAATCAAGGCATCTTTATCCGTAATGATTTTTGCTGTTTTTAAGCCGGTTTCTTCGCAGGGCTTATTTTGGTAAGTGTATTTGGGGCGGACGCCGTCAAAACACTTGAACATTTCAGCGGATGCTGAAAAAGAAACGAATATAAGGCAGAAAAAAAGATAGGGCATTGTTTACACTCTCCTTGCGGCGAACTATACGCAAAGAGAATAAATAGTCAATATTGCAGAGATGCCACTGGCAATATCCAAAAAAACGCATAGCAATCAGAATGCCAAGCAGGCATCGTGATTGTCTATGCGTTTGTGATGGCTTATCAGCCGCGTTTAGCGTAAAGCTTCCAGCTCGTCTGAGATTTCTAACCAGAGTGCTTCCAGCGGATCAAGCTTATTTTTTAGCTCAATTTCTTTTGCACGCGCAGCTTTTAAGTCTGCGGCCCGGTCAGGCAAGTACAGACTTTCTTCAGCCAGTAAAGCCACTACTTTTTGCATTTCCGCAGTAAAGCCTGCCATGTCTTTTTCAACCTTGGCGAGCTTTTTCTCTACGGGTTTACGTAGTACGGCATTGCGTTGACGCGCGTCGGCTTCCAGTTTTTTCTGTGCTTTGCGATCGATAGCACTGCTTGAGTTACGCAGAGCGCTGTTTTCTTCGCTACGCTTTTGCTGGCTGTATTTGGTGTATTCATCCAGATCACCATCAAACGGGCGAACCGTACCGTCTTCGATCAGCCAGAAATCATCCACTGTAGCGCGCAGCAAGTGTCTGTCGTGCGAGACCACAATAATAGCCCCTTCGAAGTCTTGCAGCGCCATCGTCAGCGCCTGGCGCATTTCGATATCTAAGTGATTGGTTGGCTCGTCCAGTAGCAAGAGGTTCGGTTTTTGCCAGATCAGCAGCGCCAAGGCTAGCCGTGCTTTTTCACCGCCAGAGAATGGCTCAATCTTGCTGGTGGCCATGGTGCCGTTAAAATCAAAGCCGCCCAAGAAGTTGCGATGCTCTTGTTCGCGCGTTTGCGGGTCAATCTTTTGCATATGCCAGAGCGGTGATTCATCCAAGCGCAGATGCTCGAGCTGATGCTGGGCAAAGTAACCAATTTTTAAGCCCTTGCCCTCTTCTCGCTCGCCCAATAGCAATGGATTTTCACCGGCCAAAGCCTTGATAAAGGTCGATTTACCCGCGCCATTCACGCCCAGCAAACCAAGACGCGCTTCGTTTTCTAGGCTAAGTGTCAGGTCTTTCAGGATGGGGAGGTTAATATCGTAGCCCGCTTGGCCATTTTCCAGTTTAACTAAAGGATTAGGGCTGTTTTCAGGCTCGCGGAAGCTAAAGGTAAATGGCGAATCAACGTGCGCTGCAGAGATGCGCTCCATTTTTTCCAGTGCTTTTACCCGGCTTTGTGCCTGACGCGCCTTACTTGCTTTGGCTTTAAAACGCGTAATAAAGGATTCTAAGTGGTTAATCGTGCGCTGCTGTTTATCAAAAGCCAGTTGCTGCAGTGACAAGCGCTCGGCACGCTGGTTTTCAAAGTCTTCATAGGTACCGGTGTAAAGCGTCAGCGCGCCGCCTTCCACATGCAAGATTTGCTTGATGGTGTTATCAAGAAAATCACGATCGTGCGAAATAACCAGCAGCATGCCTTGGTAGGTTTTGAGCCATTGCTCAAGCCAAACCACGGTTTCCAGATCCAAGTGATTGGTTGGTTCATCCAGCAGTAGCAAATCTGAACGACACATCAAAGCCTGCGCCAGATTCAGGCGCATACGCCACCCACCAGAAAAGCTCGATACTGGATGGCTCAGTTCTTCGGTAGAAAAGCCCAGACCGGCCAGCAATTTGGAGCCACGCGATGCGGCGGTATAGCCATCAATGGCGTCAAATTCGCCAAGCAACTCACCATGACGAATACCATCATCGTGCGAAACGTTTTCTAATTCGTGCTCCAGACGGCGTAATTCGCGATCGCCATCCAGTACATAATCAAGCGCCGAGCAATCCAGCGCAGGTGTTTCCTGCGCCACATGGCTGATGGTAATGCGGGGCGGCATTTCGATATCGCCGCCATCTGGGTGTAACTCGCCGCGCATCAGCGCAAAGAAGCTGGATTTACCTGCACCATTGGCCCCTACTACACCGGTTTTGCTACCCGGTTGTAAGAGAAGGTCTGCAGAATTAAGCAGCACCTTGGTGCCGCGTCTTAGAGTGAGGGATTTAAGTCGTATCATGGGGCAGGATTCTAACAGAATGACTCACTTTCTTCGCCGCTGTTTGCTAAGTAATTAAGCCCCCTGCCCCCTTGTTTTATCAAATGTTCGCTTTTTTAAACACGTTTTTAGTGGCATCTGCGGCTAGCACTCAAGGGCATTGCAATGTGCTGACGGCCATTTTGCTAACTTCGTTATCCATCTGGCCAAATGTTGCGGTTTGTAATGCGTGTTTGACCTCTGGCTGACATAAATCAGCCTGCACCGCTTTTATCGCCATCAGTAATTGAGGCGTGAGCTGATCCAGTACAGGACGCACCTCTTTTGCCAGATCAGGCGCAGGGGCAAACGGGGCTTGTTTTTGCTGCCGCCATTTTTGATGAAGCTGGCTTTGTATCTGCTTACCTGCATCAAACTGAGCCTGAAAAAAAGCTGCAGCAAAGCGAGGATCTAGGTCAATCGCCCGTGCTTGTTTTTGCACATCCGCCAGAATAGCCTGCTCGCGGGCCGGGTCATTAATCGCTGCACCGCTATTCCACTTACTTTGTGCTACTAAGGGCGCAACCGCCAAACGCTGCGTCATCAAGCTGATTAAGTATTTAACTTGTGGAGTTTGCTCAGACTGTATGGGGGCAGAAACGGGTGCTTGGGCGTACGCGGCAAGCATCGGGCATAAAGAAATAAAAAGAAGAACAAGCACTTTGCGCATCAGTTTTCCTGTTTGGATAAGCAGATCTGGCGTGGCTAATTGAGCCGCCACGCCAGACTTTACAGGAACGGCACCTTATTCAGCGGCCACACCAATGTAAATATGCACTTCGGCCGGGCCAATATAGGATTCAAAATCACTCTGATAGCTGCGTTTAATTTGCGGATTTTGTTCAAAGTAAGCCCAAACCTGCCCCCATGCCTGTATCACTGCACCCGGCATGGGCCCCACGCCTTCAAAAACCAAATAAGAGCCGGGCTGAATGGTGACAGGCGTGAAATCACTGCTTTGATGAACAGAGACACCTGCCGTTAAATCATAAAAACCATTTGCATCGCTTTCAAACCCTGAATACACCCCATAAACAGGAGAGTTCTCAAGGCGATCCGGGATTTTTTCAACTAAGTTTTCGCTAAAAAACTGCTGCCAAAGCCTGGCAATTCTGGCCGTTGTGGGATTGAATTCATCACTGTTTTTTGTTCTGACGGAAATACCTGCAACTGTAAAACCACTCACTTCAAGACGTTTTGGATTCATTTTTTATGCTTTGTGTGAATTTAAAAAGGAAATACGGTTTGATTCGGGCCGCCATTACTTAAATAAAGCGGTGGCGCGCCAATATTTAGGCCCATTGCATTCGCAATGATCTGCATATCATGTG
This sequence comes from Iodobacter fluviatilis, assembly GCF_900451195.1. Classification (NCBI taxonomy): domain Bacteria; kingdom Pseudomonadati; phylum Pseudomonadota; class Betaproteobacteria; order Neisseriales; family Chitinibacteraceae; genus Iodobacter; species Iodobacter fluviatilis. The sequence continues at coordinate 2,459,143 of NZ_UGHR01000001.1, read as the reverse complement.
CGCTGATTGCAAACAGGCCAAAGCGAAATGGCGCGCCCCACTGACGTACCCCTTTAGAAAACTCCAGTCGCTCTAATAAAGGCTGTATGGTAGCTTGCTGGGCTGGCCACCAATCTACATCTTTACGGTAAGGAATGAAACCGCCTCCCATATCAAAGGGATAGGGCTCCCCTGCCCTGACCACGCCGATGGCGGTAAAAGATTGTAATTTATCTTTACCGCCCATCTCGGTGGTGGGCGAGTAATACACCACCCTGTCACCAGGCTGGATGCGTTTCAGCGGGCCTGCCTTGCCATGGCAAACCTGCATAAACCCGCCTTCACGGCCGCGCGCCACATGGGTAGCGCATACCACTGCAATCCAGTTCTTCATCTTTTTTCTGCCAGCGTTTTGCTAAGCGGCATTAAGTGCATAGACCCGTAAACGATGCTGATCAGGATCTGTGGCCACAAAGGTATAGCCAAAATCCATCTGAACGGGCTTTTGTAAAATATTCAGTTCGGACCACCGGGCGTAAAGATCGTCAACTGCTGATGCATCATCTAAAGCAAAAGCCAGCTCAGCGCCGCCACCGCAGGCCAGTGCGCTAGGCTCAACTGTGCTTTTTGACCACAGGCCAAGCTTTAAGCCTGACTCTAATTTAAAAAGCGCAAACGTGGCCGAAAGTTCAATAGGGGCAGAGCCAAGGATATTTTGATAGAACACGGCACTGGCTTCAGGGCTGTTCACATAAAGCAATACAAAGTTAGGATTAAACACGTTAAACCTCATGCGTGGTTGAAAGTGTTTTCATCCTAAGGGGATGTTGTGTCAGTTTTTGTCAGCAGTGTTTACTGTGACTTTTAGCGGGGATTGGACACTGCACATTGCGCCAAAAAGTTTGGCATCTACTCTGGCAAAGCCTGCCCAGCCTGCATCTAGGCTAAGTGCCAGAATGCCCGCCAGCAAGGCCGCTGGCCATGCCCGCCGCAGAGTGGGAGACAAGGCCAGCGCCTGTAATACAAAGGCAAGTAATAACAGCGCACTTAACATTGCAGCGAAGCCAAGGCGCTTGCTTGAGGCAAAGAGAAGGAATGCGGCAAGCGAGCGCTGCGCATCTGTATTAAAGCTTGGGTAAGATCTTGGATCAGATCGTCACTTGTTTCCAGGCCAATGGACAGCCGGACCAGATTTTCACTGATGCCCGATTGCTGCCGCTCTTCTGGTGAAAGACGGCCATGCGTGGTTGAAGCAGGATGCGTCACCATGCTGCGTGTATCGCCAATATTGGTGGCAATAGAGATCAGCCGCAGGGCATTAATAAAAACCCAGGCATCGTGGCGGTCTGTGCCCGCTTTAAAGCTGAATACACCGCCAAACCCAGCTTGCTGTTGGCAAGCAAGCTCATGACAGGGGTGGCTTTTTAGCCCGGAGTAATAAACAGCCTGTACGTCTTGTTGCTGCTCCAGCCAGGTGGCCAGTTGCAAAGCACTTTGATTAATCTGCATCATACGTAGCGACAACATTTCCAGACTTTTTAAAAGCAGCCATGCATTCATTGGGCTCAAAGAAAAACCTAGAGTGCGCAATACGCCGCGTAGTGGTGTGATCAGCGGCAGAGCGCCGCAAACAACACCCGCAACGCAGCGCCCCTGCCCATCCATATATTTGCCCGCTGAATGCAGAACCAGATCTGCGCCCAGTAATAAGGGCTGTTGCATAATCGGTGTGAGTAAAGTGTTATCTACAACCAGCAAGGCATTCTTTGCATGGGCTAAACCAGCCAGCACCGCAATATTGACAATATCCTGCATGGGGTTGGAAGGGGTTTCAACAAAGACCAAGCGGGTTTGCTGATCAATCGCCTGCTCCCATGCCGCATAATCCATCAGTCCCACCACCCGCACTTCGACACCAAAGCGAGCAAAGTAGCTGCGTAAAGCCACCAGCGTGGTGCCAAACACATCCCGTGAGCAGACAATATTGCTGCCACTTTCGGCAAACGCCATCATCACGGCCGTCAGCGCGGCCATGCCTGATGCAAAAGCCACCGCGCCTTCTGCGACTTCCAGCAAGGCCACGCGCTCTTCAAATACGTGTACGCTGGGATTGGTAAATCGGCTGTAAACATGGCCCGGCTCTGCACCGCTAAAGCGAGCCGCTGCCTGCTCTGCAGATTGAAAGCGGTAAGCCGATGTCATGGCAATTGGCTCGCAAAAGCTGTCTGAATAATCGGCAAACTGCCCCTGGCGCAAGACTTGGCTATCGGATTGGATATCAAACATCATGGCCTCTATGGTTTATGCCGGCTCTGCCGCAGGCTGGTGTTTTGATTCGGTAAAAAAGAGAAAACATGCCAGCCCCGCGATGGCCGTGATCAGGGTCAGCACAATAATAGTTGGCCGGTAGCTATGAAAAAGATCGTAGCCATAAGCCCCCAGCTGCGCCGATGCAAAGCCCCCTGCCTGATGCAGTAAAAATAAGACCCCAAACACCTGTCCTTTGACCTGATTGCCATAACGCTCTAGGCATATTGCCGAGGTGAGCACAACCGTTCCTAGGTAGCTGGCCCCAAAGATGGCCGCAAAAAGATAGGTCGTAACAAGGCTGCTTTGCACCAGCAGCAGCGCCATGGCTAGGCAGCGCATTAAATAAAACAGGCCAAGTAGATTGTGCTGTGCATAGCGTGTAGCCAGCCAACCTGCGGCTAAACCACTGATTAACTCCAGAATACCCAGCAAACTTAGGCTGAATCCCATGCTGGCGCGGCTAGCCCCGCCGTCCTGCCACAGCGGCACAAGGTGAATATCAATAAAGGCCATGGTGGCACCACAGCCAATAAAACCAAGCGCTAAAACGTAAAAGCCCTGATCGCTCAGTACGCTGCGCCAGTTACCCTCTTGCTGATGCTCTGCAGCCGGTTTTTCAGGCATGGGAATCCGGCTTGCCCACCACAGCAGTAATGTGACCGGCCCCGCGAATAAAGCGCCAATCACCATAAAGATCTGCGGCCAGCTAAATTGCGGCTGCAGCCATAGCCACAGGGGCGACAGCACAATAAACCCCACTGACGTGCCATTGCTAATCACCGCGTAGGCAAAGCTTTTCTTTTTTTGTTCAAACAGACGATCAACCAGCACACCCATCGGCACATAGCTCATGGCGGCCAATGCAAATGCAGCAACCAGGCCATACAGAGCAACAAATAGCCAATACTGGCCAGAAAACCAAGCCAGCAGCAAAAAAGCAATTCCGCCTGTTAAGCTGCCCAGCATCACCGTTTTAATGGGCCCGGCCCGGTCAGACAAAGCGCCTACCAAGGGTGAAGCAAGACCAGACACCAGCAAAAACAATCCGCCTGCAAAGCCAAAATCAGCACGGCCACGCCCAAAAGACTGAGCGAGATCGCTGAAGTACACTTGAAAAACGCCTTTAAGCGCACTGGATAAAAACATTGTAAAAAAACCCAGGCCAACCAGGGTCCAGGTGATTCTGGCTTTATTCATCAGGGGCTCCCGTTAGCTGCTCAGGCAAGGCTCGCTTTGCTGGCAATATTCTTGATAAAGGTTTTCGTACATGCCCCAGAACAGCTCGCAGGTATGCTCTACGGCAAATAGCGCTTCCTGTTGTTTTTGTACGGTATCGCAGAGGGCACTCACCAGATTCAAGCCTTGCTGTACATGCCCCACGTCTTCTTTCTGATGTACCGAAAAAAACAACAGATCATGCTCGTTCAGGCCATATACGCCGCCCAGCAGCGTATGCCTTGCTTCACCCGCCTTGGTTTCCAGATTTTGCCCTTCACTGGCAATCATGACTGCCGCAGCGCCAATATGGTATTGATCAGGGTTGCGTACCGCATGCAGCCGGTAATCAATCAGACGCTGGGTAGCGGGCAGCGCCACTGCAGCATCACGTTCCTGATCACTGACGCCCAAAGCCCGGATAAAGTTTTGCATCAGCACAACATGGTTATCTGTGCGGGATAACTGGCCTGTTTCTTCCTCGTACACATTAATCAGCAGCGCTTTTTTAAACTTAGGGTGTGGGCAATAAAAGAAGAGATGCTCCACATAATCCAGAAAATGCTTAGTCAGCTGATAGCCCTGCAATGCAACCTGTATAAGCAATTCTTTATTGGGGTTTTTCTCATCCAGTAGGTGCAAAAAAATAGGATGAGAAAGCGTTAAATGTTGATGTAAGGTTTTTTCTAGGGTGGTTTTAAATTCTATTTTTGTCATTAACATGTTGATTCCTCCTGTGTATAAGCCATTCGTTCCGCCAGCGATTCAACCGATTGCGCCATATAGTGCCCGGCATGCTTTTGGCCATTAATTCTGGCGTAGTCTTCTAATACGCCCCATGTTTTAAAGCCAAAGTATTGCCAAACCTGATGCGCCCTCGAATTGGCCCGTACATCCAGAACAAACTGCTCAATCTGTAAAGTGCGCGCCTTACTGATCAGGGCCTTAAATGCAGCCTGTACCAAGCCCTGCCCCCTGAAGCGCGGAGAAACCACGCCTTTCGCCAGCTCAGCGCTATGGCGGCAATTGGGCATGCCACTGAGATTCATTAAAACAAAAAAAACCGGCTCGCCATTTTCAGAGCCGTAAAGCGCGTGCGTTTCCCCTTTCGCTATTTTTTGAATCAGCGCGCTTAAAAATTGCCGGGCTGTGTCTTCATCAAGCGGCTCGATAAAACCGAGCATTCCGCCATCAGCCACAGTGGCATTAATCAGATCAACAATATTTCTGCCATATTCAGCAGAAAAATCAGGATTCCAAAGTAGTTCCAGTTTTGACATGTCACCCCCCTATAGCTGCTTATTAATTATGGTTTTTCATTGATCTTACCGTGTTAATTCCAAATGGATAAGCGAAAAACAGGACAAAAAAAGCAAAAATAAGGACGTAAAATTTTTAATGCTATTTTCATGAATTTGCATTTAGAATGGGCGCAATTGCAAATTCACAGGCCGTGCAAGCGCATGAAAAATTTTGCTATTAAAGGCCTCACCAGCCTGCTTTGTTGCGGGCTTTTGTCTGCGGCAGTTGCCAATGAACCTGAAGCCATCACACTGAATACCCGGCTGGTTCACTTTCCTGCTTTTGGCGGCAAAACGCCGCTGGAAGTCATGGGGGTGTTTCGCACCCCACAGGGCGCGGGAAAGTTTCCTGTCGTGATTATTCTGCACGGCTCTGCAGGTATCGATTCGCGTGGTGCCATGCATGCTCAGAACCTAGCTAAAGCAGGCATTGCCAGCCTAGAGCTGGATATGTGGGGTGCGCGTGGCTTGAACGGAGGCGCAAAAGGCCGCCCGGAGAAAGTACACGACACCCTGCCCGATTTATGGGGCGCGGAAGTATGGCTGGCCAATCAGGAAAAAATAGACGCAAAACGCATCGGCGTGATGGGGTTTTCATGGGGGGTGTTATGGCGATGTTGTCGGCCACCAAAGAGAATGGACCGCCAGCAGGGGTTCCGCCTTTACAAGGAAATATTGCGCTCTACCCGGTTTGCTGGGCGTATAACAAAGTGCCCGGCTATCGCTTCCAGTCGCTAAGCGCCACCAAAGTATTGATTCTGGCGGGGGCAAAAGATCGTTACGATGATAATGAGCAAGCCTGCCCTGAGCTGGCTCAGTCGCTGGAACCTGAATATCGTCATCAGCTGAGCGTGCAGGTCTATCCCAATGCAGAGCATGGCTTCGATATGCTGGAAAAAGAGAGCCATTATCAGGACCCTTACGCGCACCACGGCAAGGGAGGAGAAAGCATTTCAGCCCCAAATCCTGAAGCTCGCGAGGATGCACGCCGCCGGATTGTGCGTTTTTTTAACGAACGATTTGCCATCGCCCCATGAAACGTATCTTTTTTGTACTGCTCCCTCATGTGCATATCCTGGACTTAGGCGGGCCGATGCAAATTCTGGCCACGCTTCCTGAGCTGGGACTTGCAGAACTCAGTATTCACTGCGTTGGCCCCCATACCGAGCTCAATAGCTTTCAGGGTGTCAGCCTGATGGATATTGCACCGCTGCCCGCAAAATTAATAAAGGGCGATGTGGTCGTGATGGTGGGCAGCAAAATTCAAACCGATCAGCCTTACACTCCCTATCAATTAAAAGTGGTGGACTGGCTTAGCACCTTAGGTAAAAACATGCCTGAGGGCGTTATCATCGCCAGCGTCTGCACAGGCGCGCTTTTTTTGGCCGAAGCAGGCTTGCTAGACGGGCGATATTGCACCACTCACCATGATTATCTGGATCGTTTACAAAAAGCAGCCCCGGCCAGCCGGGTACTGAGTAAGCGGCTCATGGTGCAGGACGGGCCCATTTATACCTCAGCAGGCGTTTCGGCCGGGATTGATCTTGCCTTGCACCTGGTGGGGCAATACTTTGGCAGCGCGATTGCGCTGCGGGTGGCGAGGGAAAACCTCGTGCAGTTCCGGCGACTGGAGCACGACCCAGAGCTGAGTGCGCCTCTTTGCTACCGCAATCATAACGATCCAATTATTCATTTGGTGCAGGACCATATGACGCAACATCCTTGCGATTCTGGTACTTATGACGAGCTGGCAGAGCAGTTTTCGCTAAGCTACCGGCATCTGGCCCGTTTATTTCAACAAGCTTGCGGCATTACCCTGAAGCAATACCAGCAAAAACTTAAGCTGGATCTGGCCCGCCGCATGCTGAAAGACAGCCATCGCTCTATTGAAGGGATTATCGAGCATTGCGGATTTGCCAGCCCTCAGGCATTCAGAGCCGCATGGCGGCAGGCGGAAACGCTTTCTCCCTCTGTATGGCGCAAAGTCCAGAAACTTGACCGCGCACATGAGTCTGCCTAAGCGCCCCGGCCCTGCGCAGGAATACCTTCGGTTTCACGCCATGCTTTAAGCAAAGCTTGACGCCGTTTTGGATAGCGTTCATCCATACTGAGCACGGATTGAATTCGATCCACCCGAAAATGACGAAAAGCCTGCCTTGTTTCACACCAAGCCACAATCACCCTGACCTGATCAAAAAAAGCCAGTGCACAGGGCCAGATCAGGCGATGTGATGCCTGTTGTTTTGCATCCATGTACAGCAAATCCAGCTTCATCTCATGGCGGATGGCGGCTCTGATGAGATGAAGCGTTTCATCTGAATCACCCTGATGAAAACTGGGGCCAATTAATAAGGCAGCACTGTCGAGCTCAAAGCGCAGCTCTGCAGGTAACACGGCCGCAATTTTGCTTAATGCGTGGTTTGCGGCGTCCCCCAGCCCTGAATCGGCGCGATGAGCCACCCATTTTGCCCCCAGCGCCAGCGCTTCGATTTCTTCCACCGTAAACATCAAAGGGGGCAGTGTAAAGCCGGGGCGCAATACAAAACCCAGCCCAGCCTCCCCTTCAATTTTTGCGCCCTGCGCTTGTAAGCTTGCAATATCACGATAAAGCGTACGCAGGCTGACTCCCAGCGTTTCCGCCAGTACGGCACCGCTTACAGGGTAGTGATTTAGGCGTAATTGCTGCATTAAACTCAGTAATCTTTCAGCTCTGGACAAGTGAGAAACCTTTATGGGCAAGGTGGATGCGGCAGGCTGGCAAAAGCACGAAAACTTACAAGCATTTCCCATTCCTGCCCTAATTGGATTTTCTTGTTTATTTATCAGTCAATCAATATCAACGCTACATGGATTGAGCAATTATTTATTTTTTGCAGAGCATTAACAAACGACATCCGACCAGTCAATTTTAAAACAGTCGTTTGTTATTTATAAATATAAACGGTCATAAAGTGCCTATAGCATAGGCATTGCAAGTGGCTTTATTCTTAGTAATAGCTAAGGACGTAGGTGATTTCACCTACCAATATGTTCTTGATTTAATTTTAAAACCGCAGATTGATAATGTATCGACAAATTAAACATTCTTGAAATTTACAATTTACCCTATTGTTAAAAATAACATGCTGTCAGGCTTATTCATAAACAACAACAACTTGGCGGCAATATTCTTACTATTGTATTCCTGCTATTAGTGAAAATCATGATGCGCCAAAGCTGGCAATGCCTGAAAGGTGGGTATAGAGTCAGGGCACACTGAACCGGAGCTTCTGTTATGACCGTTTTGTCCACACTCAAAGCACTTGGCGAACTTGCTGCAGCGAGTGACCAGCCAATCACCCAAGATTTTCTCTCTGCTTACTTCGCCCACATTTCTGAAGACGATTTAATAGAAAAAACGCCGGAAGATTGGTTTGGAGCGGTGCTTGCGCATTGGCGTATGGCTCGCACCCGGGTGGCGAATACGCGCAAAATCCGTATTTATAATCCTAGCGTGCCTGATCATGGCTGGCAAAGCAGCCACACCGTCATTGAGATTGTTCAAGCGGATCGTCCTTTCCTTGTTGATACCATCGGCATGTCCGTTGCGCGGCTGGGTTACGGCGTACACCAGGTCGTTCACCCTGTATTGCAAGTAAGCCGTCAGGAAAATGGCGATTGGCAAGGCATGGGCGAGCAAGGCACAGCCGAATCATGGATGCACATTGAGATTGATCGTATTACCGCAAGTGATGCGATCGCCCAGCTGGAAAACGATCTAAACAACGCGCTGGACATGCTGGACGCATGCGTCACCGACTGGCCCTCCATGGCAGATCGTGTAACGGCGGCACTGGAAGGCCTGCGTCATCGCCCGCCTCCGCTGGACATGGTGCTGGTACGTGAAACCAGCGCATTTTTGGAATGGATGCTGGCTGGCCACTTTATTTTCCTTGGCGTGCGTGATTACCGCTTTGCAGAAGATGGCAACTTACATTTTGTAGGTGGCTCTGGCCATGGCTTGTTGCGTGACTCTGGCGATTCCGGCCTGTCACACACCTGGGCCGCCTTACCTGTTGATTTAAGAGAGCGCGCCTACTCAGCCGATCCGCTGATTCTGATGACCAAGGCCGACACCCGCTCCCTGATCCACCGCCCGGTTTACCTCGATATGGTCAGCCTGCGTGAGGTGGATGCCAAGGGCAAAGTCATTGGTGAATTACGTATTCTTGGCCTTTATACCGCCAGCGCTTACACCACACCACCACGCAATATTCCTTTACTGCGTAAAAAAATTAATGCGGTCCTGCTGGCCAGCAATGCAGATGTAGGCGGCTATCGTGGCAAGGCTTTACTTAATGTCATCGATACTTACCCGCGTGATGAGCTGCTGGAAATCGGCATCGATGATTTGGCCCGAATCGCTCAGGGTGTCGTCAGCCTGCACGAGCGCAGCCGCGTACGTACTTTCTTCCGCGAAGACCTCTACCGCCGCTATGTCTCCGTGATGTTGTTTGTGCCTCGCGATAACTACACCACCGAAGTGCGCGTGAAGGTTGAGAAAATCCTGATGGAGCGCTTGGGTGGCTACGAAGCAGAATTTAATGTTCTGCTGGCCGACAGCCCATTAGCACGCATCCACTTCCTGATTCATCTACCGGTGGGCGAGCGCATTGTTTACAACGTTAAAGAAATTGAAGACGAAATCGCCCGTGCCGCTCAGCGTTGGCAAGATGATTTACGCAATCAGCTGACCCATGTGCGAGGCGAAGAAGCCGGTGCTGCGCTGTATCAGCGCTATCAGCGTGCTTTCTCCCCAGCTTACTGCGCAGATTTCTCTGGCCGTGTTGCGGTTTACGATATTGAAGCGCTGGAATCCAGCTTAAAGAACGACAAAATCGCCATCACCCTTTCACCGGGCAGCGTGGTTGATCCAACGCTGTGGCGCTTAAAGCTTTACCGTGGCAAACCGATTGAATTGTCCGATTGCCTGCCGCTTCTGGAAAACTTGGGCGTGCGCGTACTGGACGAGCGCCCTTATGCGCTGACTTTCGATCAAACCGAGCACGCATGGATTATCGATATCGGCCTTCGTTTGCCAGTCGGCACGTCGCTGGAAAACAGCATCGACCGTGAACGCCTGATTGCCGCCTTTACGGCCATTTTTGAAGGCGCGTGCGAAAACGACAGCTTTAACCGCCTGATTCTTGGTGCGGGCCTCGCATGGCGTGAAGTACTGATTCTGCGTGCTTATTCATGCTATATGCGCCAGGTCAATCTGAAATACGGCATTGAAATCATTGCCGATTGCCTGCTGCGCCACGGCAAGCTGAGCGGTCAATTGGCAGCACTGTTTGTGATGTCGCATGATCCTGCCACCAGCGCGCCTGGCGTGGCGGATATTCTGGCCGAAGAAATTCGTCAGGCTTGCGCGAATCAATCTAGCGTGGATGAAGAACGTATTCTTTCCAGCCTGCTGGCCGCGATTCTGGCGACTGTTCGCACCAACTTCTTCCAGTTGGATGTTGAGGGCAAGAGCAAATCCTATACCTCGTTCAAGATTGAATCGGCGCGCATTCCCAATATGCCGCAGCCGGTGCCGCTGTTTGAGATCTTTGTTTACTCACCAGAAATGGAAGGTGTGCATTTACGCGGTGGCAAGGTTGCCCGTGGTGGCTTGCGCTGGTCTGATCGCCGCGAAGACTTCCGTACCGAAGTGCTGGGCCTAGTCAAAGCACAGATGGTGAAGAACACTGTCATTGTGCCGGTGGGCTCCAAAGGTGGCTTTGTGGTGAAAAATCCGCCAAGCGATCGCGAAACGCTAATGACACGCGGCATTGAATGCTACAAAAACTTTATCCGTGGTCTGCTCGATTTAACCGATAACTTAGTAGCGGGTCAGGTGGTTCATCCACCGCAAGTGCGCCGCCTAGATGAGGATGATCCTTATCTGGTTGTGGCTGCGGATAAGGGCACGGCCACCTTCTCTGATATCGCTAACGGCATTTCACGCGACTATGGCTTCTGGCTGGATGATGCTTTTGCTTCGGGCGGCTCGGTAGGCTACGACCACAAGAAAATGGGGATTACCGCCAAGGGCGCATGGGTTTCGGTGGAGCGCCAGTTCCGCGAACTGGGTATTAACACCCGAACCGATGAATTTACCGTGATCGGCGTAGGCGACATGTCTGGCGACGTATTTGGTAACGGCCTGCTGCGCAGCGAGCACACCAAGCTCTTGGGCGCCTTTGATCACCGCCATATTTTCCTTGATCCAAATCCAGATCCTGCCTTGTCGTTTAAAGAGCGCGAACGCCTATTTAATCTGCCACGCTCTTCATGGGCCGATTACAACGCAGAGCTGATCTCCGCAGGTGGCGGTGTCTGGCCGCGCAATGCCAAGACCATTCCATTATCTGCCGAAGTTAAAGCGATTCTGGATGTAGAAGCCGATGAGCTGGAACCAAGCGAGCTGATCCGCGCCATGCTGAAAGCACCGGTTGATTTGTTCTACAACGGTGGGATTGGTACTTACGGCAAGGCATCGAGCCAGACCCCGGCCGAAGCCAACGACCGTGGCACCGACGCGGTACGTATCGACGGTAAGGAATTCCGCTGCAAAGTGATCGCCGAAGGCGGCAACTTAGGCTTCACCCAATTAGGGCGCATCGAATACGCCGCTCACGGTGGCCGTGTGCACACTGATGCGATTGATAATTCTGCTGGTGTGGATTGCTCTGATCACGAAGTGAATATCAAGATTCTGCTGGGCCGAATCATGGCTGGTGGTGATCTGACCATGAAGCAACGTAACGATCTACTGGCCTCAATGACGGATGAAGTGGGCGAGCTGGTTCTGCGTGATAACTATCTGCAAACCGAAGCCATTAGTCTGGAATACCAGCAAACTGCTTCACTCTTGCCGGTACATCAGCGCTTTATGCAGGCTCTGGAAAAAAATGGCCGCCTGTCCCGCCGTATTGAGTTTCTGCCGACTGACACACAAATCGCCGTGCGTCAGCAGGAAGGCAAGGGCCTAGAGCGTCCGGAACTGGCCGTATTGCTAGCCTATGCAAAAATGGCCTTATTCCAAGACTTGCTAGCCAGTGATTTGCCAGATAGCCCGGATTGGGACAATCTGCTGGCGGCTTACTTCCCTAAACCGCTGGTGGATCGCTTTGGTGATCGCTTGGGCGAGCATCCATTGCGCCGCGAAATTGTGGCCAATGAGCTAACCAACCGCACCATCAACCGCATGGGTATCAGCTTTGTCTTCCGTCTTTCTGAGGAAACCGAGCTTTCCCCTGCCACGATTGTGCGCGCTTGGTACGACGCTACTGAGCTGCTCGATAGCGAAGCCCGATTTGTTGCTATCGAATCGTTGGACAACAGCATTCCGGCGTCTATGCAATACGCCATGCTGCTGCGCGAGCGCCGTCAGCTAGAGCATGCAACACGCTGGCTGGTACAAAATCAGGACACTCTGCCGGATTATGCAGAGCTGATTCGTGAGCTGAAAGGCACCATCCCGGCGCTCTTGCCGCAATTGCCTGAGTGGTATGCGGGCTCGGCCAAACAGGTAGAAATCACCCAAAGCTGGCTGGCTGCAGGCGTACCTGCTGCCCTGGCCAAACAAAGCGCTTGCCTCGACGGTGCTACGCAGCTGCTTAATATTGCACTGCTCACCAAAAAACAAGCCGCTGATGTGGATGCCGTAGCCACTATTCACTTTGCCTTGGGTGATGCGCTGGAGCTGGATTGGCTGCATGGTTTAATTGAGCAATTACCACGCACCAACCACTGGCAAACTCTGGCACGCTTGGCTTGCCGCGATGATCTGCAACGTGCCCACATCGCGCTGACCAGCGCAGCGCTTGAGCTCAGCCCTGGCGCTACGCCAAGTGTGCGGGTTGAATCATGGTTGCAAAGCCAGGAAACAGCCATCGCCCACTGCCGCAGAATGTTTGAAGAAATGAAAACACTCGCGCCAGACTTGGCCATGATGTCGGCCGCATTACGCGAAATCCGTCATCGTTTGGCGGTGTAAGCAACGCGGAGCTCAGGCTCTCTCTGTAAAAAATGCGGCCCTGTTGAGGGGCCGCATTTTTTTATGCGAAACACGGGCGTTGTCTAAAACAAGGTCTTAAATTTATGGGTTCAATCAATGGGCTAACCCAGTTTAAAACTCACCAGCGATTGGTTTAAGAGCCGCGAGGTGTTTTCTAGGCTGACCGCTTCAGCAGAAAGACGGTCTGCTTCTTCGGTGTTTTGGCGCACATTGATTTCCAGTTCTTTCAGATCGGTGTGCATATCGCCCACCGAATCACTGATGGATTCGCTCTGGCTGACGCTTTGGGCAAAGGCGTGGCGCAGTTGGCTGAGCAGGCCACGGGTTTTTTCCAGCGCGCTTTCTACCAGATCCGATGCGCCGGAGAGCCGGTCTGCTTCATCGGCATGCTGCGTAATAATGCTGGCGGTTTCATGAATGGAATGGGTGAGCGTGCCCACAAAAAGATCTGTTTCTGAAAGGGTTGCCTGCGTTTGCCCCGCTAGTTTTCTGACTTCGTCGGCCACTACGGCAAAGCCGCGCCCTGCCTCACCCGCCCTAGCGGCTTCAATTGCGGCGTTAAGCGCCAGTAAATTGGTTTGCTCAGAAATACCTGAAATACGCTGCAAGATCACGGTAATGCTTTGCACATCGGCAGAAAGCGCTTTAAAACGCTGCGCCAGCTGGCGATTGGCGGCCACATGGTCGGCCATGCCCGATGTCATTTCTTTAACTGCAGTGCCAGAGCCTGCCAGCTCCTGATCTACACCGCTTAATTGCAGCTGCACCTTGCCCAGCATTTCCCGGCTGCCGGCAGACAATTGCCCGATATGACCGGAGCGGTGTGCGATATCGGCCAGATAATGCTGACCCTTACTGGCTGCATCCCGCACAAATAAGGCACTTTGCCGCACGCTTTCTGCACTTTTAACGGTATCGAGCGCATTATCAGCGACTTCTCTTAAGGTGCTACTAAAGGCCAAGCAAAGATGATTAAAGCTGCGGGCAATGGTAGCGACTTCATCTTGTCCACGCGGCTTCAGCTCCGTAGCCAGATTGTGATCTTGAGCCTGACGGGAAATATGATTGGCAATCCCTAAAATAGAGCGGCCCAGTAAATTAGCTAAAAACCAGGAGATAATCGTCCCCAGCAGCAAAGACACAGTGCCAATCAGCAGCGTTTCTTTGAGTGCATCATTTCGGCTTTGCATGGCGGCCTGCAGGGGCACATCCGCAGCCAGCAAAATATGCTGTCCTTTGTGCTCCAGCGGGATAAATACCGAGCGAAAGGTGCCGTATTTATCGGTGTATTCGTCGTATTCAATGCTATTGCGGCTGAAAGCCCGTAAAACACCCTCGCTGGGATTGTATTTTTCCAGGTGCTGGCTAAATTTACCCGCCGCAACTTCCTGCTCCCCTGCGCCATCGGCCAGATAATAAACACCATCATTCTTTTGCCATAAAAGATAGAGGTATTTCACCCCCAGCGGCCTAGCGTAATGATCCAGCTTAAGTGCATTTGCGGCCATTTGCGCTTTGCTTACACTGCCCTCGGTAAACATCGTCGTAAAAAAAGCGTCTCCCAGTAGGGTAGGCACAGCGCGCGCAGCGGCATTAAGCCGGCTATCAATCAGGGCCACGGCTTGTTCAGAGCTTTGGAGGTAGGTGTGAATAGAAAACGACAGCACGGTGAGCAAGTTTAAACACAAAAACAAACACACCAATTTGGTACGTACACTTAGGCGATGAAGAAATAACATGAGCGAGTTTCCTCTGGGTTGCAGAGCACTTACTCATTATTGTTTCTCAACGAAAGATTTTCATGGTTTAGTTTGTTTTTTTACTGACAAAAAATATAAAAAATATTTACAACACATACAGTTGTGGCAAGCTACTCCAAATCAGCGCTATGGCATCGCGAACCATTGCTTAATCTTTACAAATCACATTAAAGATTGACGGTTTTTCTTCGATATATAGGCACAAGACTGACTGCCTGCTTTCACATCAAGGTTTAAATATGAAAATCGCTGCCGAATCCATTCAAACACTCATCCAGCCCTTAAATACCCGCCCGCGCAGCGAAAAAAACGAAGACAAGCAAGCGCAGGAAAGCAGCTTCTCTTTCAAAATTCCGAAGTGGGATCCGGTTTCAAGCAGAAAAAGCGCAGCTAAAGCGCGGCTGGATATGCTTAAACGCCAGCTGGATGGCATGTTGAAATTTGCAGGAGTGGGTAAAAGCAATGTGGCGGCAGCAGCGAGGCTGGCCAAACAAATTGCTGCGGCCGTAGCAGAATATGCAGGCGTAAGTGGTGGCAGCGCGGTGCAAACACCGCTTATTTCGGGGGGAGGCCCAACAGCCGCAGCTTCACAAACCGCGCCCGCAGCCAGCAGCACAGAAAATGCCGGACCTGCAGCGGGGCAAGCCGCAGAGCAAGCCTTACAAATTGCGGAGAAGGCGGAAAAAGCCGAAGCCACTGAAAAAAACGAAAAAGCAGAGAAAACTGAAAAATCAAATAATGAAATGGCCTCACCATCCAATAAGGGCATGAGTGCTGAGGATAAAAACTTTCTGGAAGACGCAAAAAAAACCATGCAAAAGGCCAAGCTACTGCTGGCCTTGGAGCTCCAAAAAAGCAAAAGAGAATCCAAAACGGATAAATCGCTCTATCAGGATGCAATTAAAACCATGGATACCTCACTGCAAAAAGCCACCGCAGCTTTAGAACAAGCCGCCAAAGCGGCAAACGCACCGATGATTTACTCCGCCAATGGCAACACCACCACCATTCAAGCGAGCATGCCGCAATTCTCTGCGCAAGCTTAGCCCACAGAAAATGCGCCGCCGTACATAGGCAAACAAGGTGACGCACGTCGGCAGCTAAATGTACTTTTAGCAATTTTCAATCTGAGACTCCCACTGAGAGCCACTCTCACGGTATAATTTTGCGCTTTAGTGCTTGCAGCCTGTCAGGCTTAAGACTGATCTGCTACGGGGGCGCCGGATTTGGCCACATTTCACGTATTTTTTGTTAAATAGCACGCTATTTACCGCAAGAAATCTGCGAAATGTGTCTCAAACCGGACATCCTTCTGTATCGATCGTTTAAGTCCGGCAGGCTGCACGCCGTATTAATGGGACAAAGCCACAGGCATGGAAGCAGAACAGCTTAATCAGATCGAGAGCCGAATTGAAGATTTGGTCACTCGCAGCGAAGAACTCCGCAAATACTTAGATTATCCCGGCAAAAGCGATCGGCTTGAAGAAGTTGTGCGCCTGATGGAAGACCCGGATATCTGGAACGATCAGAAAAAAGCGCAAGAATTAGGCCGCGAACGAAAAGCGCTTGAGGGCGTGGTTGTGGTGCTGGATGAAGTTCTGGCAGGCCTTACTGATGCCAAAGATTTATTCGACATGGGCAAGGAAGAAGCTGACTTCGATACCCTGCAAGCCGTATCTGATGATGTGGATGCCATTTCTGCCCGCGTTGAAGAGCTGGAATTTCGCCGGATGTTTAATCATCCGATGGACCCTATGCCCTGCTTTATCGATATTCAATCGGGTGCGGGTGGTACTGAGGCACAAGATTGGGCGGGCATGTTGCTGCGTATGTACGTGCGCTACGGTGAGCGTAAAGGCTTTACCGTTGAAGTGATGGAGCAATCAGACGGTGATATCGTAGGGATCAGCCAGGCAACGATCAAGTTGACCGGTGATTACGCTTACGGCTTCTTACGCACAGAAACAGGCGTTCACCGCTTGGTTCGTTGCTCGCCTTACGATTCAAATAATCGTCGCCATACTTCGTTTGCTTCGGTGTTTGTTTACCCAGAAGTGGACGATAGTTTCGAGATTGAAATCAATCCGGCTGATGTGCGTACCGATACTTACCGTGCCTCTGGCGCGGGTGGTCAGCACATTAATAAAACCGATTCCGCTGTTCGTTTGACACATATCCCGACCAATACCGTGGTGCAATGCCAGAACGACCGCTCCCAGCACAAAAACCGTGACGAAGCATGGAAAATGCTGCGCGCCAAATTGTATGAGCTAGAGCTGCGTAAACGCATGGAAGCGCAGCAATCGCTGGAAGCCACTAAATCCGATATCGGCTGGGGCCATCAGATTCGCTCTTATGTATTCGATCAAAGCCGTATCAAAGACCTGCGGACCAGCTATGAAGTCGGCAATATCAAGGGCGTGATGGACGGCGACCTAGAAGGCTTCATCGCCGCCAGTTTGAAACACGGGGTTTGATAGGGAAATCCGGCTTATCTATAAATAGCCGCAATGCGTCCTTGCCTATGTATTTAAGACTAAGTGGCCACAGAGATGGCTTGTTGATAACTTCAATACCACACTTGCGATGCACGGCATTGAATGTCGTGCTTTAAGGGCTTTTGCGTGAACACCTGTGTTCTCTGTGGTTCAAGATTTGGGTTTATATAAAATGTCCGAAGAACAAATTATCCAGCAAGATGAAAACCAGATTATCGCAGAACGCCGCGCTAAACTGACTGCCCTGCGCGCCACTGGCGTGGCTTACCCGAATGATTTTAAACGGGAAAACATGGCAGGCGATTTACAAGCTAAGTATGGCGAGTTTGAAAAAGCCGACATGGAAGCAGCACAAGTCAGCGTTGCCGTTGCTGGCCGTATGATGCTTAAACGCGTGATGGGCAAGGCAAGCTTTGCCACTGTGCAAGATTCCTCCGGCCGTATTCAGTTTTTCATCAGCAAAGACAAAGTGGGTGAAGACGTTTACGACAGCTTCAAGTCATGGGATATGGGCGATATTATTGCTGCCCGTGGCATGCTGATGAAAACCAATACTGGCGAGCTTTCGATCCAAGTCACAGAATTGCGTTTGCTGACCAAATCACTGCGCCCTCTTCCGGACAAACACCACGGTCTTGCAGACCAGGAACAAATCTATCGCCAGCGCCATCTGGATTTAATCACTAACGATTTAAGCCGCGCCACCTTTATCAAGCGCTCTAAGATCGTGCAGTGCATCCGCGATTACATGGTGGGCGAAAACTACTTGGAAGTTGAAACCCCGATGATGCACGGCATCCCCGGCGGCGCAACGGCCAAGCCATTTGTAACACACCACAATGCACTGGATATGCCGCTTTACCTGCGTATCGCCCCTGAGCTTTACCTCAAACGCCTGATCGTTGGCGGCTTGGAGCGCGTATTTGAAATTAATCGCTCCTTCCGAAACGAAGGCATGAGCACACGCCACAATCCAGAATTCACTATGATCGAATTCTACGAAGCATATGCCGATTACCAGCGCATGATGGACATGTCTGAAGGCATTATCCGCGCGTGTGCTGAGCTAGCCACAGGCAGCACAGTAATTAGCTACCAAGGCCGTGAAGTCGATTTATCCAAGCCTTTTGCTCGCTACACCATCGCAGGCTCGATCAAAGCTTACAACCCAGAATACACCGATGAGCAACTGAACGACCAAGCCTTCTTGGCAGCAGAAGTAGTGCGTTTAGGTGGCAAACCAATGCCAAACGCAGGCGTGGGCGCATTGCAACTGGCCCTGTTTGAAGAAAATACCGAAGCCAAATTGTGGGAGCCGACCTTTATTGTCGACTACCCAGCCGAAGTCTCCCCGTTGGCCCGCGCCAACGACAGCAAACCCGGCATCACCGAACGCTTCGAGCTATTTATGGTCGGCCGTGAGCACGCCAATGGTTACTCTGAGTTGAACGACCCAGAAGATCAAGCCGAACGCTTTATGGCGCAAGTTGAGCAAAAAGACGCCGGTGACGATGAAGCCATGCATTTCGACGCAGACTACATCCGCACACTGGAATCCGGCATGCCACCAACCGGCGGCTGCGGTATTGGTATCGATCGCTTAGTCATGCTATTGACAGACTCACCAAGTATTCGCGATGTTATCCTCTTCCCGCAAATGCGCCCTGAGTAAGCTCCGGTCATTTGCCTGAACAAACAAAACCCCGCATAGGTTAATAGCCTATGCGGGGTTTTGTTTGATTGTTAAGTCGGTATATTTTCAATATTATCCACAATACTCTTAATAACTTCAGACCCAATAAAGCGCAGTATTCCACTCGAAGCCCCACCCCTAATGACCATTCCAACTAACAAATAGCGCGGTAACATTACCCCATCTATCAATTGATCTCGCGTACAAAACACAGGTCCGCCACTCAACCCATCAAAGTCCTCTAGATATATTGAGCTGTTCACCATGATTTTATGATAATAGTCAGCTGCATATTCGCTAAACCCCATATATTTTGCTTTTAAAACCACGCGGGTATTGTTTATTTTTTGCGCATCATAGTCAACTTCATTACTTTCAGCAGGATACCCAACAACAAATAGCTCTTCATCTTGCAATAAATCTTTTGCCGCAAAAAAACCAAGATCAATATCTACAGACTTTAATTTACCATCACCATACTCAAGATATTCAGTTAAATTCACCCTAAGCATGCATATATCCTTATATTCTGCCTGATCCTCTGGATTGAGCCACCCATATTTCTCATCAAAAGGCAGATATATTTCTGCATCATCCGATGGCGTCACCTTTAAAGTATTTATGCTAGTATTTATGCTGCTTGGCGACGGACCAATAGAATGAAGTGCTGCTACCCAATAACAATGATCCATACTGCTTATTAAAAATGAAGACCCCTTCCCACTATAGCCACAAGCATCTTCGCCTATTTTGAATTTAAAAAGTACCCGTCTACATATTTCAGCTATATCACACATATTTAGCGCTCATCCAATATGATTAGCAATCAAGAATTCGTCAGGAAAATATTAGCTATTTCGGCGCAAACGAACACAATCTAAATACATATTATTTAAATCAATTAAACAATCAAATTATCAAACTCATCAAAGACCCAGCCATCCTCATAAATCACTTCAAATAAATGCCCGTCTAAGTCACGAAAATAGCCTGCTATACCCCAAGCATTTTTCGTGGCGGGCTTTACGATGGTTGCGCCCAAGTTGGCGGCTTTATCTAGTACTCGCGGCACGTCCTCGGGACTGCGGGCGATATAGGCTAATGCTATCCCAGAAAAGCCGTTCCCCTCTGCCGTGGCAAAGTTGGCATCTATGGCAAATGCTTCACGGGTTTGAATCGCTAAAACAATGCCACCCAAATCAAATTTTACAAACCCGGCATGGCTCGATGCTGCTTTAGGCCAGCCCAGTGCCTCGTAAAAAGCAGTGGATTTAGCAATGTCGCTTACACCAAGCAAGATCAAATTAAGACGTTGTCGCATGAATATCCTTTCAAGAGTTAAAGCAATTATTCTTTTTTTTGATTATGCATTGCCAATCGTCGTCAGACAATAAACGTACTTTAAGGCTATATGCTTTCTTTTTGGTGACGCTAAATATTAGATTGGCTAAAGTAGCACAAGCGCAGAGCTATCTAGAAGAACAAAAAGGAATATATGCCCATCATTCTCACCACACCAAATTCAACCCTTTTGCCTAGCTATATCTCAGCACTTGAACGGAGCTGGACTAGAGATGGCGATCATGACCCCGAAGGTGCGTCAGCCCAACTGGCCCGCATTGCGCAAAATGCGGAGGAGTTTCTGGCTTCTTTGACTGACTTGGAAGGGGCCGGCCCGCCAGTGGTATTAAATGACGGCAGCACAGTACCGCGGCTATCGAGAGCCAGATATTGGATTTCTGATGGAGAGTTTGCGGGCGATTTAAGCCTGCGCTGGCAAAAAGGGACTTCAGATTTGCCTGCCTATTGCTTGGGGCATCTTGGCTATGCCGTGCTGCCATGGAAGCGCGGAAGAAACTACGCTGCGCAAGCCATATTGCAGCTCGCCCCTTTGGCACAAAGCCACGGTTTAAGCTGGATAGATATCGCCATGGGCATAGATAATCTCGCATCGCGCCGCTCTGCAGAAAAAGCGGGGGCAGTTCTTTTGCGACAATTTAATGCGGGTCCAGAGGCGGATAATCAGGAAGCACTTTTGTTTAGGTTGGACGTTTAAGCTACGCATCACAAGTACTGAGCGTATTCTTTCCCTAAGGCCAAATTAATGCTTACAATTTCAACCACTATGCTTTTACTGAGAGATTTCACGCCCGCAGACTTAAATGAATATAAAAATCTGCGTAATGATGAAAAATTTCAGCGTTTTTATAGCGAAGAAGATTCCTCCGCTGAAAAATCTGAGTACCTACTGAATTTATTTATTCAGCAGTCAAAAGAGCAGCCAAGACGAAAATTTCAACTGGCTGTTGTTTCCCGCGCTGGCGAATTAATGGGCTCTTGTGGAATTCGCCTTGAAGATACGGCCAATGCATCAGTTGGCTGCGAATTAGGGAGGCGCTGGCATGGCACTGGAGCGGCCAGACAAGCTGCTCAGGCGATTATTGACTTTGGATTCAGCACGTTAGAAATTCAGCGTATTTATGCAGAAACAATAGCAGGCAATAAAGCCGCAATCAATCTTTGTAAATCATTGGGAATGCATATTGAAGCCGAGCGCATCAATGATCAGTTTTTCAAAGGGACCTCATGGAATACTATTGTACTGGCCATGAATAAAAATGATTGGCGGAATAAAGGACCTGCCCATGTCTGAAGATTCAACCGAGGCAATGGCAAGCAGAGTAAAACATTTGAGAATATGTTTCATCGCCACCATTTTTTTCTGCGTTTCTTTTTCTACATTTGCAAACCCTTGCGAAAAAATGATACGGCCTGTTTCAGAAAAAAAGAAGACCATCTTTGCCAAAGCCATTAATGTGCACCTCAACAAGCAATTGGGGCCTTCACTCAATCAGACCTTATTCACTGATAGCACAGATATTTTTGAGGTGATTCATTATAAGCAATGGTACATTATTTATATCAGCACCCGCATTACCGATGAATCCTATTTAGTTTATAGCGCGGCCCCCAATAAAAGCAGTAGGTATCTGACTTATTGGGCCGGATCGGCCATCGATGGCGAAGGGCCTGCCGTGGAGAAATGGTTAAAAAAAGATGCGCCGGGCATTCCCCCCAAATTAGCGAGCTGCTTTGCATGGCATATCACCGATGGACGAGGGAGATAGTGTAGATCCATTTGTTATGAAGAGGCCCTGCTATATTTAAAATAAATGAAACCACCTTGAAGGTGATGATCTGTTTTACGTGAGTCACTTTATGCGTTATTTTTTTGTCAGTAATTTATACATGTTCTGCGGTTCATTTATAAATTACAACATCATTGTTCATTTTATAAAGGCCGTAATATGAAACAAAATGTGTGTAAGATCAGTGCGATTTTTTTACTTGCAATAACGGCGGGTACTGCAGTCAACAGCGCGGCCGCCCTGCCGCCAAAATATCTTGAAATTAAAGACTTTAAGAAATGCTTAAAAGACAAAGCCGTCGACAGTTATTATATTTTGTGTATGCCCGATAAAAAACCAGCAACTTGCCCAAGGGCTAGCTGGAAGCAGTTGAATGCTTTAACCGCCAATGACAGAGTACCTGCTTGCGCACAAAAGGCAGAATAAAATACTCGAAAAGGCGTATCCCGCATAAATCAGAAATAAACTTTGATTCCATCCGGCGCGCCTTCAACTGGCTTTAATGCAGTCAGGCCTCTTGATTTTTTGTGGTAAATCTCCCGCCTGTAGCTGGCCGTATTCCACCTGTAAAACTACATGATGTAAGGTATTTTAACCCATGAGTAATCCGTGGTTTTTTTGGGCAATACTGTCGGCTGTTTTTGCTGCACTGACTGCCATTTTTGCAAAAATAGGGATTAAAGGGGTCGATTCTGATTTTGCCACCCTCATTAGAACGGTGATTATTGTTTTTGTGCTCACGGGGTTTATTGGATACACAGGAAAATGGAGTAATCCATTGACGCTGACGGCTAAAACTTGGACATTTCTAGCTCTCTCTGCTTTTGCTACAGGTATATCCTGGGTTTGTTATTTCAGGGCTTTACAAATAGGCGACGCATCAAAAGTGGCCCCTGTTGATAAATTCAGTCTTGTTTTAGTTGCCGTTTTTGCATTTGCATTTTTAGGTGAGCGCCCTTCCGCCAGAGAGTGGCTAGGCATCGCTTTGGTTGCTGCAGGTGTGTTGGTACTGGCCATTAAACGCTGAATTTTTGCCACGCTGTTGATATATCCATCATTGTAAGTTGTTAGGGGTATTTCGCCCATATCAGGCCTTTAACCTTTTAAAGATTGCACAAATGACTACTTTTGAAAAAGTTAAATTTCAGACCAGTCGCTTAATATTGCGGCCACTGCAAGAAACGGATGCACCTGCATTACTGGCTATTTTTTCTGATGAAAAAGTAATGCAATACTGGAGCACCCCGCCCTGGAATTCTATTGAGATTGCAGAAGCGCTGATTGCCCGTGATTTAAAGGCCATGGCCGCAGGAGGCTATATTCGCTTGGGAATTGAGCGTGCAGAAGACCATATTTTAATTGGCAATTGCACGCTATTTGATCTGGATAAACAATGCCGCCGCGCAGAAATTGGCTACGGCATGGCGCACTCAGCTTGGGGCAAGGGCTATATGCATGAGGCACTGAGTGCTCTGCTTGATTTTGGTTTTTCAGAATTAAAATTAAACCGTATAGAGGCCGATATCGACCCTAGAAATTTGGCTTCCGCCAAAAGCTTAGAGCGCCTTGGCTTTAGCCGCGAAGGCTATTTGCGTGAGCGCTGGATTGTAGATGGCGTGGTATCTGATACGGCACTTTATGGGCTGTTAGTGAGTGACTGGCACGATCGCCTTAAATCCAACGCCCAATGAAAATAGCCATCCGTCACGATGTGCAATTATTTGTTGATGTCGAAGGCTCAAGCCTTGTGGCTGATGGCACGCAAATGCGCGAAAAACCGACACTCATCCTATTGCATGGCGGCCCAGGCTACGATCACACCGGCTTTAAACCTGCATTCAGCCAGCTTGCCGATATTGCACAGATTATTTATTACGACCATCGTGGGCATGGTCGCAGCAATCCGCGCCCGATGGCAGAGCTGACACTAGATCACTTTGCCGATGATTTGGTGGCGCTTTGCTCTGCGCTGGGCATCAGCAAGCCGATTGTTTTAGGACAATCTTTTGGCGGCTTTGTGGCCCAACATTATTTAGCCAAATACCCGGACCACCCTAGCAAGGTGATTTTATCCAGCACGTCAGCCGCGCTTAATTTGGAACGTAAACTCGCCATGTTCGAGCAATTAGGTGGCCCGGCAGCAAGAGAGGCAGCCTTGCAGTTTTGGAGCTCGCCCAACACGGCCACACTGGCGCCCTACCAGCAAATCTGTAAGCCGCTTTATTCCACACATAAGGCAGCGGCAAGGCGCAGCAGCTCCAATCACGATATTTTACTGACGTGGGCTGCTACAGAGCAGCAGACCATGAACTTATTGCCTGGCCTTGCAAAAGCACAATGCCCGGTACTCGTCCTTGCCGGTGAACTGGATCCTGTATGCCCGCTGGAAGACGCGAAAGATATTACCCAAGCACTACCCAGCGAGTGGATGCAATTTACGCAATTTGCTGGCTGTGGTCACGGCGTATGGCGGGATGATCCTGAGGCTGCTTTTGCGAGGATTAGGGAATTTATTACAGAAAGTAAGCCTTAACGCGCTCTACCCCTTTCGCACCAACACACCCGCCACAAAAAGCTTTAAGCTGTCCGTCAGTAAGCGGGTTTGCCCCTTCTGAGCAGGCTAGCTTTATTAATTGGAGCATGAATGACTACCCCACATTTTTTTGCGGCTGCCATGGTCTGCATTTCTATTCCGGCTTTTGCTGATGATGTTCAAGTAGCGGTTGCGGCTAATTTTGCAGGGCCGATGCAAAAGATTGCAGTGCTGTTTGAGCAAAGTAGTGGTCACAAACTCCTGCTTTCCAGCGGGGCAACGGGCAAGTTTTATGCGCAGATTAAAAATGGTGCGCCTTTTGAGGTTTTACTCGCCGCGGATAATGAAACCCCCGCTAGGCTAGAAAAAGAAGGCTTAGCCACGTATCGCTTCACCTACGCCATTGGCAAGCTGGTGCTATGGAGTGCAAAAGCCAATTACATTGACGATAAAGGTGAGATTCTTAAAAAAGGCAGCTTTGCTCACCTTGCCATCGCCAATCCTAAACTTGCTCCCTATGGATTAGCCGCGAGCGAGACACTAAAAGCGCTCGGTATTTTCGATGACTTGGCCGCTAAATTTGTGACGGGCGAAAATATTGCGCAAACCCATCAGTTTATTGCCTCTGGCAGTGCAGATCTGGGTTTTATTGCGATGTCGCAAGCATTTGACGGGGGCAAGCTTAAAAGCGGATCCGTATGGATTGTGCCGCCGTCTTTATATTCAGAGATAAGGCAAGATGCGGTCTTGCTCAACAAGGGAAAAGGTAAGCCTGCGGCTGAGGCGCTGCTTAAGTTTTTACAATCAGCCCCAGCCAAAGCCATCATTAATGCGTCCGGGTATTCGATTTAAATCATGCTTATCGGGCTGAACCTAGCGGACTTCAACCCGCCCTTGTCGATTAGGGAACGATGAATGCTTCTGACTGAAAGTGATTTGCAAGCCATCTGGCTGACGCTAAGGCTAGCAAGTATGGTGACCTTGATTTTGCTGATCATCGGCACCCCAATTGCATGGTGGCTGGCGCGCAGCCAAAAATGGTGGAAGGGGCCGGTAGCTGCCGTGGTGGCGCTGCCGCTGGTTTTGCCGCCGTCTGTGCTGGGCTTTTATCTGCTACTGGCAATGGGGCCGCATGGGCCTGTCGGACAGCTTACTCAATCATTAGGGATTGGGCTGCTGCCCTTTACTTTTTGGGGGCTAGTCATTGCTTCGGTCTTTTACTCTCTGCCATTTATGGTGCAGCCGCTGCAAACCGCATTTGAGGCAGTAGGAGAACGCCCGCTGGAAGTGGCCGCCACCTTACGCGCTTCACCGCTGGACGCTTTCTTTACCATTGTGGTCCCCCTTTCGTTTCCGGGTTTTATGACAGCAAGTATTCTGACCTTTGCTCATACTGTGGGGGAATTTGGCGTCGTACTGATGATAGGCGGCAATATCCCCGGCGTTAGCCGCGTGGTTTCGGTGCAGATTTATGATCATGTGGAAGCAATGGATTATCTGCAGGCGCATCGCCTCTCTGCCGTTATGTTAGCGTTTTCCTTTTTTGTGCTGCTGGCGATGTATATCTGGCGACCGAGTAGAGGCGTGAAATGACAGGAATTCAGGCACGCTTCCAACTTGACTGGACAAACTTTCAGCTAGATGTGGATTTAGACTTACCCAGCCATGGCATCACAGCTCTGTTCGGGCCTTCCGGCTCAGGCAAAACCACATTGCTGCGCTGTATTGCAGGGCTGGAGCGTGCCAAGGGCCGGCTTCTTGTGAATGGTGAAGTCTGGCAAGACGAGCGCCATTTTTTAGCCACACATAAGCGTGCGCTGGGTTATGTGTTTCAGGAAGCCAGCCTGTTTGCGCATCTCAGCGTATTGGGCAATCTGCGCTATGGGCTACAGCGCATTCCCGCCAAGCAGCAAGTCAACCTTGAGCAAGCGATCGAGCTGCTTGGTATTACCCATTTACTGGAGCGCAAACCCGAACGACTCTCTGGTGGAGAACGCAGCCGAGTTGGCATTGCTCGCGCCCTTGCGCTCAGCCCGGATATTTTGCTGATGGACGAGCCGCTGGCCGCGCTGGATGTAAAACGTAAACAAGAGATCCTGCCCTATCTGGAGCGCTTGCATGAAGAGTTGCATATTCCTGTGCTCTACATCAGTCACTCCCCAGATGAAGTGGCGCGGTTGGCAGATTATTTAGTAGTGATGGAGCAGGGCCATGTGCTCGCAAGTGGCCCACTAGTCGAAACGCTCACCCGCCTTGATCTGCCGATTCATCTTGGAGAAGACGCCGGAGCAATTTTGGATGTCAGCGTGGCCGAGCTAGATGCTGAATGGCATTTAGCCAAAGTGATCTTTTCAGGCGGCAGCCTGTGGACCAAAGATCAGGGCCTGCCGATTGGCCGTAAGCTGCGGGTACGCGTGCTCGCCAGAGATGTCAGCCTGGCCGTTGAGCCGCCGGGTAAAAGCAGCATCCAGAATATTTTACCGGGCTGTGTTGATGCTCTTGCCGACGATGAACACCCCGGCCTTGTGCTGGTCAGGGTAAAAGTGGGCGATGCCATGATTCTGGCAAGGCTGACCAAGAAATCGGCCGCTATGCTCAATATCCGCCCCGGGCTGCAGGTATGGGCGCAGATTAAATCCGTTGCACTGATGGAGTAAATTTGGGAATGAATTAGATAATCAGCCCAGCAGCCATACTGCACAGATCTGCGATTTATAAAGTACATGCTATTTTGAATTTACCTTCCCCCAGCGTTATACCCAAAACCTTAAGGAGAAATTTCATGGTTTATAAAGGCAGTTGTCACTGTGGTCAGATTGCGTTCAGTGCAGAAGGCAAAATTGACAGCGCACTCGCTTGCAATTGCTCAATCTGCTCACGCAAAGGCTCTTTATTATGGTTTGTGCCGAGCGATCAATTCACCCTTCATACACCGGAAGAAGCCCTCAGCACTTACACTTTTAATCAGCACTTGATTAAACACCATTTCTGCCCAAACTGCGGTATTCACCCCTATGGCGAAGGCGCAGACCCTCAGGGTAATCGTGTACTCGCGATCAATTTACGTTGTCTAGAAGACATCGATCTGGCCGCCATTCCTGTGCATCACTATGACGGCAAATCCTTATAAACCCAGCCTGAGCGAGCCAAGGCCCCGCCGCTAGCGGGGCCTGTTTTAAAGCATATTACTCATCACGCGTCAGCACTTCTAATAATTCCAATTCAAAAATCAAATTAGAATTTGGCTTGATATGCTCGCCGATTTGCCGCTCGCCATAGGCCAGATGAGCAGGCACCCAAAGCTTACGCTTGCCGCCCACCTTCATCCCCATCAAACCCTGATCCCAGCCCTTAATCACGCGCCCGGTGCCAATCACACATTTAAACGGCGCCCCCCTATCATAGGAAGAATCAAACTGCGTACCATCTTCCAAAAAACCACGATATTGAGTAGTAATTAAAGCCCCCCTCACCGCTTCTTTACCTTCACCCAGCTGTATATCTTCAATTTTCAGTTCATTACTCATTTTGTTCTCTTTTAAATAAGCCTCATTATAAACGCGGCAGATGCAATCTCGGCATTGCATTATTGTAGGGAAATCAACCCGTTTACGCTTTGCAAAATTAATCTTGATGAAAGCAATTTGACATGGCAACATCAACACCGTAATGAAGGTCTGTTTAAAATCGTCAGCAAGCACAGAAGTTCACCTTTTCTATAAGGCAGACCAGCATGAGCGATGAAAAAATAGCGCAGCTACTCCGCGACATTTGCCTAAATAACCCTGAGCTACATACGCAGGTGCAATCTATTCGAAAACTGATTTATTCGCTGATTCCCCAAGCCAGTGAGCGTGTTATGTATGGTGGTTTAATCTTTGCTGATACTGCCCCGTTTTGTGGCGTATTTGCTTATACCCGCCATATTAGCCTTGAATTTAGCCGAGGCTGTGATCTAGAAGACCCCCATCACGTATTGGAAGGTAAAGGCAAAATCCGTCGCCATATCAAAATACAGCAAGCGGCTGATCTTGAAGCAAAGCATTTAAGCGCTTATCTATTAGCAGCACATCAAAATAGCCTGAAATAAATAGATATCATCCAAGCGCACTCTTTAATCGATCATCAATACCCCACCGGATGCTTTATCTTGCGTTTTATTCTGCTGTTATTTATTCAAATATATAAAAAGTACATTTCACCTTACAAAGGCTTTTGCTGCGCCTATCGCGCCCATACCGGTAGAGCCAGTTGCTCCACATTAGGTTTTCGTGCAATTCGCAGGCATGGCGCATTTTTAGGGCTTGCGGTATTAAGACAACGCATGTTTCGCTGTGGGCAGGCTTATCAGCAACACCTAAACCCATATCGACACCCCCAATTTCAGAGAGGATATTGCGATTTACCCTGTGATATAGATATGTGCGATGCAATGGATTGCCTGAGTGGCTGCGACTGGCCACGACGTAAAGAAAAGAAAAATAAACACTCACCCAAACCCTAGGGCATTCCCAATGAAAATCTCCCACATCCCTTTTGGCACCACCGACTGGTCAGTAATTGAACGCACCGAGCACCCCGGCGAAAAAGGCGTTGCTTATTGGCGCACCCAGCATTTTAGCGATCTGCGGGTACGTATGGTGGAATACAGCGCAGGCTATTTAGCAGACCATTGGTGCAGCAAAGGCCATATTTTGCTTTGCCTAGAAGGAGAGCTACACACCGAGCTTGAAGATGGCCGCCGTTTTATCTTAAGCGCAGGCATGAGCTATCAAGTTGCAGATCAGGCTGAGCCACATCGCTCTTCTACTGTATTTGGAGCTAAATTATTTATTGTCGATTGAGTTACGCCCAACAGAAAAACACCAGGTAAAGCACCACCCATGGCCAGAAACATAGAAATAAAAGCACGAATTCACAGTATTGAATCACTTATTCCTATTGTGACCGCGCTGGCACACGCCCCTCCGGAGTAAATCACACAGGACGACACTTTTTTCCCTTGCCCCAATGGCAGATTAAAATTACGCTCATTTTCAGCCACAAGTGGCGTATTGATTTTTTATCGCCGCAGCAACCATGCAGGGCCGAAGGAATCTTACTTTCAAACCACAGAAACAAACTCGCCTGATGCTCTGCGCCTTACTCTGGCGGAAGCTTATGGACAAGCGGGTCGCATGATCAAACAACGTACTGTTTATAAAGTGGGCCGCAGCCGTATTCACTTGGACAAAGTTCAAGGCTTAGGTGATTTTCTTGAGTTGGAAGTAGTTCTAAGCGAAGATGAAAGCCAGACAACAGGAATACAAGAAGCAGAGGCTCTGATGCAGCAATTAGGTATCCGGCCCGGCCAGCTGATTGATGTGGTTTATGTCGATTTACTAACATCAAGCCATCTTCATCACAACTAAAACACCAGAGAATCCATACCTCAGCATCAACCCTAGGGTGAATTTTATGACTGCAGCACACCACTACTCTGACAACGACTTCTGGCAAAAGCTCAAGTCGTTTGCCCTTAAAGCAGGAAAGGAAGTCATAGAAAAAGCACTCTGGCTTTATTACGCAGCGCAGCGCCCTGAAACACCTACCTGGGCCAAAACCATTATTTTTGGTGCCCTTGCCTATTTTATTTTGCCTTTAGATGCCGTTCCTGATGTCATTCCTGTTGCAGGCTACAGCGATGACTTAGGTGCGCTCGCTGCCGCAATTGGCATGGTGTCCATGTATATCACTGCGGAGATTAAAGAGCAGGCCGCGCAAAAATTGCAGCAGTGGTTTTCATAGACCTGAACTTCTGCAAACACGGACGCACTGATCACTTGTCTAGGATGACACTTTGAACTTTATACAACCCATACGGTTTGAACTGGGCCACCCCATGCTGCTGGCTGGCTTAAGGCATCAGCATGGCTTTGCTGAATCGATCAAAAGCCAGCCTGAGCAATGGCAGCGATTTCACTTGCTTTTGCCCCTTGCGGGCCAGCAAGGCTCAAATATTTATGGTGTTATGTGCGGGCATGATCCGGTGCATGGCTTTGAATACATGTGCTGTGCTGAGGTCGCATCATTACAGGACTTACCGGCTGATATGGGACGAATGCGGATTTCCAGTCAGCAATATGCCGTTTTTAATCACAGTGGCCCCCTTGCACAGTTGGGCGCAATTTGGGGGGCGATTTGCAATGAATGGCTGCCGCACTCTGCTTATCAATCCGCGCATAAACCAGATTTTGAAATTTATGATGCAGCGTTTAACTGGGATACAGGGATGGGCGAGATTGAAATCTGGATTTCAATTACGGATAAATAACAATCCACACTTATTGCAACAGCATATTTCTTTTGATTAACGTAAGATTGTTGCATTACCATTCCCGCTAAATATTTATGCCCAATAAATTTCTGTGCAGTTTGTTTTTGATTGCCCCGCTTTGTGGCTGCACCCTCTTGGGTGCAGTTGCGGGCAAGCAGCTGGATGATCATCGTAATACGCCGCTCTACCAGGAGCCGCTGATGCAGGCAGGTGCTGCAGTCGATGAAGAAATCATTAAAGGCCTGCTCAGCAGCCGTAACGCTAAAAAGCCAGAAACTTGGATAGAAAACCCGCTGCCTTGCGCAAATGAGATACGTGTTTGCTCTGCCAAAAGTGGCGATTGCTGGTGCGAGCCCCTTAAAAAATAAGACAAGCATCCAGCGGCTTACACATTCTTACCTTAAGATTAACAAATAGATGCGGTTCAGTAGCGATTTAGCTCAGCGCTCACTACACTGGATTGGGCGCTTTGGCGTCTTTGAATACAGCGCACGGAATCTGCCTCGCTGAAATCCTATTCTGAGGGTGTAGCCATGAGCCGCAAAATTTTCGTTAATCTGCCTGTAAAAAACCTCGAAGCATCCCTTGGTTTTTTCCAATCGCTGGGTTTTAGTTTCAACCCTCAGTATTCTGACAGCAGTGCCAGCTGTATGATTGTTTCGGATGATATTTTTGTCATGCTGTTAAACGAAACCAGATTTCAAACCTTTACGCCCAAGCCCCTTTGTAATGCGCATACCCACACCGAGATGCTACTGTGCCTGTCGTGCGATAGCCACAAAGAAGTCGATGAAATAGTGACCAAAGCAGTAGCCGCAGGTGGCGCTACCTATAACGACCCGCAGGATCATGGTTTTATGTACGCACATGGCTTTCAGGATTTAGACGGGCATATCTGGGAGCTGGTCTTTATGGCAAACCCCCTTTAAATCACATTATGGATACGCATGGCTCAGCTTTTATTTGATTTAGACGGCACAATCAGTGATCCATTTACTGGGATTTCACGTTCGATTAATTACGCACTTGAATCACGGGGGTATCCGCAGCAAGCCGGGGCATCGCTGGCGCAGTATATTGGCCCGCCCTTGGATGTATCCTTCAAACTCATTACAGGTGTGAATGATGATGCAGAAATTGCTGCGCTGGTCGCCAAATACCGCGAACGCTACGCCGAAGTGGGTTATTCAGAAAACACGCTCTACCCAGGTATCGTAGAAGCACTGCAAATGCTGAGGACACAGAATATCCCCATGGGAATTTGCACCTCTAAACGTGCCGATTTCGCCGATAAAATTCTGAACCTATTTGGCATCAGCGATTACTTTGATTTTATCAGCGGTGGTGATATTGGCATCCATAAATGGCAGCAGATTGAATCTTTGCTCGCCAGCCAGTCGATCAGCCGGCAAACACTGATGATTGGCGATCGTGCCGTTGATTTGCAAGCCGCGCATATCAATGGTTTAAATGCCTGTGGTGTACTCTGGGGCTATGGCTCTTTGGGCGAGCTTGAGGCAGAATCCCCTTCTTGCATCCTTACAAAAACGAAAGAGCTTGGGCTTTTGATCCGCCATGACATGATTGTTCAGCCCTCTTTCTAGCGTCATGCGCCACTTGCTGTCTTATTAAAAGAAAACACATCACCATGACAACGTCAATTCATCCCTGCGCCCTCTCTGTCAATGTTAACAAAGTAGCGCTGCTACGCAATACCCGCCACTTGGGTATCCCTAGTGTGGCGAAAGCTGCGCAAATTTGCCTTGCTGCTGGTGCTCAGGGTATTACCGTTCATCCCCGCCCCGATGCTCGTCATATTCGCAGCAATGATGTCAGTGATCTGGCCGCCTTACTTAAAAGCTGGCCGCAGGCCGAATACAATATTGAAGGCAACCCTACTCAAAACCTGATGGATTTTATCCGTGAATACCGCCCCCATCAGGCCACCTTTGTGCCCGACAGCGAAGCGCAATTCACCTCGAACACAGGTTGGAACTTACCCGCCGACATGGATCGTTTACGCCCACTGATCGCAGAATGCAAAGCGCTGGGCGTGCGCGTCAGCCTCTTTATGGACCCTAGCCCTGCGGCAATGCCCTTTGTAGCAGAGCTGGGTGCTGATCGTATCGAGCTTTACACCGAAACCTACGCCAATGCTTACGGCACAGAGACAGAAGAGCAGGTTTTAGCAGGCTTTACAGCCACCGCAGAGGCGGCTCTGGGCCTAGGGCTGGGGATCAATGCTGGGCATGATTTAAACCGTGACAATTTAACCCGTTTTCTGCGGGCAGTACCCGGTGTACAAGAAGTCTCGATCGGCCACGCCTTTATTGCTGATGCACTGGAGCTGGGATATACGCAAACGGTAAGCGAATACCTGCAGTGCATTCAGAAGGCTTACGATTAACAACAGATACTATGCAAGGCAAACCCAAATCTTAAACATCGGAAAGCTCGGAGGTACGCGGGGAAACAAAGTAAAATAAGGCTTCCTCCATAAAACTCCGTATTCTCTGTGCTCAAGGATTTGGGTTTACTTCGAAATTCCCTTACAAAACAGGTCTATCATGAAATCACTTTTCATTATCCCTCTTGTCATTACTCTGAGCGCCTGCGGCCCTAGCCCAGCGCCACATAAAATTGCCGAGCCACAACGCGAAGCTTTAGAAAAAGCCAAGCAAGTAGAGGGCGTCGTACTGAAACAAGCGGCAGAGCAAGCCTCAGCCGCAGAAAATAATTAAGCGGCTGGCAATCCTTCCCTATCTAAATTATGCCAAACACGACAAAATGCTTGGTTAATCATCGCCCTGCTTACATTTCATGCCCGCATCTCCCGCCCTTATTACGCAACTTACCTGGCGTACCCTGCTTTTGCCGCTGGCATTAGTATTATTTGAATTCTCTACCTATATCGCCAACGATATGATTTTGCCGGGCATGCTGGCGGTGACGCACGAATTTAACGCAGGGCCACAGTGGATACCCACCTCGATGACGGCTTATCTGGTCGGCGGAGCCTCATTGCAATGGCTGCTGGGCCCGCTATCCGACCGGATAGGCCGTAGGCCGGTGATGTTAACTGGGGTGATGTTTTTTATTTGCATGTGCTTACTCACCCTACTGACACGCACGATTGAACAATTTATTGTGCTGCGAGTTTTTCAGGGCGTAGGCATGTGTTTTATTGGCGCAGTGGGTTACGCGCTGGTGCAGGAATCCTTCGACGAAAAAACGGCCATTAAAGTAACCGCACTGATGGCCAATGTGGCAATGATTGCCCCTTTGCTTGGCCCTCTTGCGGGCGCAATCATGATTGAATTTGCGCCGTGGCGGATGATTTTTGTTTTAATTGCGGCCGTGTCTTTTGTCGCTTTTGTTGGCCTTTGGCACGCCATGCCAACGGTGACCCCTGCCAAGGCTAATACGCCGTTTACTTTAAATGCGGTCTGGCAAGATTACAAAAAAGTATTTAGCAATACGCATTTTTTAACCGGTGCATTAGCGATGGGTTTATGCAGCGTCCCCTTGCTGACTTGGATTGGCATTTCACCGGTTATCCTGATTAAAGACGCTGGCCTTTCCCCTATTGAATTTGGCTATTGGCAAATGCCCGTTTTCGGCGCTTTGATCATTGGCAATTTCACTCTGGCTAAATTAAGCAATTATTTGCCTGTGCGGCGCATGATTGGCCTTGGTTTGATTCCACAGCTTTTTGGGCTGGGTTTTTGCTTTGTTAGTATGATTATCGCGCCTAGTCACTATATATCCTTAGTGATTGGCATCAGCTTTTACGCTTTTGGCTGCGGGCTTGTGAATGCCGGCTTATTCAGGCTGGTACTGTTTTCCAGTAGCGTTAGCAAGGGCACGGTTGCTGCCGCTTTTGGCATGATCACTATGGGCGTTTACTCGCTGGGTATTGAAGGCATCAAGGCGGGACACTTACTGGCAGGCAACCGCTTTTTTGCTACTGCCCTGCTGATGGTGGGTGCGGTGTTTGTGATCGCACTCAAACGCTTTATGGATAAACATCAGCGCATTGAGGCGCTTAAAGCCTGATGCCTGTACTTCACCCTTTTTTAGCCCGCCATCAATTGCCAGACCGCTGGCAAAATAAAGACCGCTTTGTCATGCTGCAATTTGATTTTGCAGATGGTGAGGGCTTTTTGCAGGCATGGCAGGCGTGGCGGCAAGACCCAAAGCGCAGCCAGCGCTTTTATTACTTTGCCATGATTAATGCAGCCAGCCTGGCGGCCTGCCCGCTGCCGGAGCTGGCCGCTTTACATGATGAATTAGTCAGCAAATGGCCCGCTTTACCGCGTGGCTTTCAGCGAATTCATTTAGAAGACGGCGCGCTGATTCTTACGCTGATGTGGGGCGAGCCACTGGCCCAGCTTCGCAGTCTGAACGCCACTCTGGATGCGGCCGACATCAACTCGCCCGATCTGAGTGCCGCGCACTACAAAGCCCTTTGGCGCTTATCGGGTATGGACACGCGCGTGGTCACCCACGAAAAATCCGGAGAGGCGCATTTAAAAAGCGCAGGCTATCTGCTGCAAGATGGGTGCGACTATCAAGCGGGTCTGTGCACGCGCCCGCCCTTTGATAAAACGCCAAAGCACCCTCACCACGCCATGATTATTGGCGCGGGCCTTGCAGGAACCAGTATTGCTACGCGGCTGGCGGCTCGGGGCTGGAAAATCGACATCCTAGAAGCACAAAACGAAATCGCCACACAATCATCGGGCAACCACGCGGGCTTATTTCACCCCAGCGCCAGCCGTGATGACAATATCCCAGCCCGTTTAAGCCGTGCAGGCTGTATAGAAACCCAAGAACATCTGACGCAATTAAAAAACGCAGGGCTGGATGTTTTCTTTGGCATTGATGGCATTTTGCAAATTGCCAAAGACGATACGCAAGCCCTGCTGATGCAGGAAATAGCCCGTGGCTTACCTACAGAGGTATTAAGCTGGATCACACAAGATGACGCCACCGCCTTGCTGGGCGAGCGCCCGAACCATGGCGGCTGGTGGTTCCCCAAGGGGGGCTGGGCCAACCCTGCCAGCGTATGCCACGCCAATCTGGCACAGTGGCCAGCGCAGATACAGCTGCGCTGCAATAGCCATGTAGCACAGCTGATACAAATAGCCGGAGAATGGCAGGCACAGGATCGGAATGGCCAAATTTTGGCAGCGGCACCAGTTCTGATTGTTGCCAATGCCACCGAAGCACTGGCACTCTTCCCTGAGCTGGAATTGCCGCTGAGTAAAACTTTACGCAGCACGACGCTGATTCCCGCCTCTGCAACACCACGGCACAGCCTTACTGGCTCGGGCTACATCACCCCCGCTTTTCAGGGCTATCGCTGCATTGGTGCTGCCGAAGTTAAAGATGATGATTTAGCGCTTGCTGAGCAATGCAATCTTTCTGAGCTGCAATCCTTGCTGCCTGCCTTTCTATCCAGCCAGAGTGCGGGTAGTCGTGCCTGCTACCGCCCAAATAGCCTAGATCGTCTACCACTTGCCGGCGCCCTGCCAGACCCGCAGAATATTCGTGGGGCGATACACCAGCTTCATCAAATACCCAGATTAAACAACGCCTATTGCTTATTAGGGCTTGGATCACGAGGGCTAAGCTGGGCCCTGATTGCGGCAGAGACGCTTGCCTGTCAGCTTAATCAGGACCCCGCTCCGATCGAGGTCGACTTACAGCAAGCCATCGATCCGGCACGGTTCATATTACGAAAATACCGCCAGAGCAAGCAATAAGCAACAAGTTATCTGACGAAAGAAGACAAAAAGAACTCAATTTTTACTTATTGTTATCAAACGTTACCGGATGTATCCGTTCGGCGGATTTAGCCCCATTCAGCCCTTACACGTCAGCTTTGCGCTCTATTCTGCAAATACAGAGTAGGAGTTTGATCATGCGCAAACATTTTTATTCAGCACTGCTTGGCTTAAGCCTTATCCACCCTTTTGCACTTGCCGATATCAACGATATTCTTGGCTTGCAACAAGCAATCAACGCCTTTTGCGGCACAAAAATGAATGTCATTCTGGTGGATGAATCACACAGCAATCCACCTTGCATCTTAAGCTATTCAGATGGCTGCGAAGAAACACAACCTGATTCACCCCAAAGCTGCCAGGTGGTACTTAGAGATCAAGAAGACAAGGCCGCAGAGGGTAAGGTGGTGAGTGTCTCATGGTAGGGGCTGGCCAATTTGCAGCTGTATCAACTCACCAAGTCGCTCAATGGCCCGCTCATGCCGGTTACTCCAGGTTTCGTTGCAGCAAATCCTTAAGCAATGCCCGTAGCTGTGACTTGGGGAAAACAAAGAGCCTGGAGTAAAGCTGATCCCCTCTTTCAGTGCCTGCTGCAAAAGCTGCAGTGTATTCACTGCAGCATTCAGCTCCACCCAAAATACATAGCCGCCTTGTGGTACATAGAGGCGCGTATCCGCAGGAAATGCACGCTCAATGGCCGCAACTGCATGCCCCACTTGCTCATGACAGGCCCTGCGCAAGCGGCGCAAATGATGATCGTAGCCCCCGCTTTCTAAAAACCGGGCAATTGTTCTTTGCAGTGGCATGGCATTAGAAAATGTATTAATAAACTTTAGCTGCTCTATTTTCTGGTGGTATTTTCCCGCCACTACCCAGCCAATTCTGAATCCTGGTGCAACAGTTTTAGTGAAAGACGAAATCAGCATCACATTACCTTCTTTATCAAAGGCTTTTGCTGGTCGCGGGCGCTCGCCCTTGTAATAGAACTCGCCGTATAAATCGTCTTCAATAAGTGGAATATGCCGCTCTGCTAGCAATTCAACCAGTCTTCTTTTATTTTCATCAGGCATTAAGCTGCCCAATGGATTAGAGAAATTAGGCAATAATACGCAGGCTTTAACTTCACCATTACGCGTGGCAAATTCCAAAGCCTCGATAGAAATACCAGTTTGTGGATGCGTCGGAATTTCTAATGCTTTTAATTGAAAACTTTCCAGAATTTGCAGTAAACCAAAATAGGAAGGCGACTCAATAGCCACCACATCACCAGGCTGCGTCACTGCCCTTAAACATAAATTAAGCGCTTCAATTGCACCCTGAGTAATCAGTATTTCATCTGCCTCAAATTGCCCGCCCCAATTTAAAGCACGACGTGCAATTTGGCGGCGCAATTCCACGTCCCCAGCCGGACGGCCGTAATCTGCAATTAAATCAGGGTCTTGCCGGGTCACTTGCGCCAGTAAGCGTTGCAATTGCTGGTTGGGAAATAAAGCGGGGGCCAAAATAGCAAAGCCAAAATCAATTTTAATATCGTGCAGGCGCGCTAAAGTAGCGGGCAGCCACATAGGATCAATGACCACATCGCTTGGAGATTGCGGCGGCTGCGTTAATTCGGGGGCAATTAAAACGCTGGGTTTATTGCGTACATAAAAACCGGACTGAGGGCGCACCTCGATTAAAGCGCGATCTTCAAGCTCACGGTAGGCTTCCATGACGGTGGACAGGCTCACCTGTCTTTGTGATGACAACTTGCGGATAGATGGGAGTTTCTCCCCGGCCTGCAAAACACCTGACGCAATTGCATGGGCAATTTCCCCAGCCAATTGAAAATACAATGTGTCTGCCTTGCGCCTTGCAACGGGAACCTCTGTCATATACACCCCCTTTTTGTTTCACTATACCTGAGTGAAGCCATTACAGTTAATAATTTAACCATAAGAAAAGAAAGTGTAACGGATGTTTTACCGAGCGGTTGGAGAAGGGGTTGTAGCAGTTAAGGCGGGGTGATCTTTATCCAGCACCTGAAAAAATACTTCATCCTGCCGAATCATGCCCAGCTCATTGCGACCCCGTTCCTCAATCGCATCCGAGCCCGTTTTTAAATCACGCACATCTGCATCTAAGGCATCATTGCGCTCTTTTAATTTTTCATTATGTTGTTTTTTTTCTACCAATTGATGATCAAGTTGCCAAACACGCAACCAGCTACCCTTGCCAACCCAAAGAGGCCATTGCAAGGCAGCAATCATAATAGAAAAGATAATAGCAAGCAGGCGCATAGTTCATTCTATATAGAAGAAAACCGGAGCCTGATGGCCCCGGTTCGGTATATTACTCTAACTCTAGTAATTATTTATTGATTTGGTAAAAAGCCCCAATACCTGGGTATACCGCTGCTTCACCCAATTCTTCTTCAATACGAATCAATTGATTGTATTTGGCAATACGGTCAGAACGGCTTAATGAGCCCGTTTTGATTTGCATGCAGTTAGTTGCAACAGCCAAATCTGCAATCGTTGCATCTTCGGTTTCGCCTGAGCGATGGCTCATCACAGAGGTGTAGCCATTGCGCTTAGCCAGATCAACTGCAGCCAGTGTTTCGGACAGCGAGCCAATTTGGTTGACCTTGATCAGGATAGAGTTACAAACGCCTAAGCGAATCCCTTCAGCCAGAATCTTGGTGTTGGTCACAAACAAATCATCGCCGACGATTTGTACACGTTT
Organism: Iodobacter fluviatilis; assembly: GCF_900451195.1. Classification (NCBI taxonomy): domain Bacteria; kingdom Pseudomonadati; phylum Pseudomonadota; class Betaproteobacteria; order Neisseriales; family Chitinibacteraceae; genus Iodobacter; species Iodobacter fluviatilis. The sequence goes on along the minus strand of NZ_UGHR01000001.1, from coordinate 2,419,829 downwards.
GCCCAAGCGATCAGTCAGCACTTTCCAGCCTGCCCAGTCACGCTCGCCCATACCATCTTCGATCGAGATAATTGGGAACTTGTTAACCAAGCTTTCCAAGTAATCCACTTGCTCTTCGGAAGTCAGCGCACGCTTATCGCTCTTCTTGTAAACATACTTGCCTGTTTCTTTATCAAAGAACTCAGAAGCCGCGCAATCCAGCGCGATGCAGAAATCGGTACCGGCTTTGTAGCCTGCTTTTTCAATAGCAGACATAATCATTTCTAGTGCTTCTTCAGCATTAGCTACGTCCGGAGCAAAGCCACCTTCATCGCCCACTTGGGTAGGCATACCCTTGTCGTGCAGGATTTTTTTCAGGTTGTGGAATACTTCAGCGCCGTAACGAAGCGCTTCACGGAATGTAGGCGCGCCAACCGGCACAATCATCAGCTCTTGGAAATCCAGGCTATTAGATGCGTGCTCACCGCCGTTTACCACATTCATCATTGGTACAGGCAGGCTCATCGGGCCTGAGCCACCGATATAACGATACAGTGGCAGGCCTGCTTCTTCAGCAGCCGCCTTAGCAACCGCCATCGATACCGCCAGGATTGCATTTGCACCCAAGTTACGTTTGTCGTCAGTACCATCTAAATCAATCATGGTTTTGTCGATAAACGCCTGATCAGCCGCATCCAGACCAATGATGGCTTCACAGATTTCGGTATTGATGTTTTCAACCGCTTTCAATACACCCTTACCCAAGTAACGGGCTTTGTCACCATCACGCAGCTCAAGCGCTTCGCGCTCACCTGTGGATGCGCCAGACGGCACTGCAGCACGACCCATTACGCCGGATTCCAGCAATACATCGGCTTCTACAGTTGGATTGCCGCGTGAATCAAGAATTTCGCGGGCGATGACTTCAACAATTGCGCTCATATTTCAAACACCTATATGGAGAGTTGGTCTGAAGACTGGCTTGCCGGATGACTCCGACACTAAATTACACACTTAATATGACAGCGAGTGTTCAATGAGCAAGTGTGCCTTAACTGCACATTGATTGTCTTTGAGTACGATCAGCAAATATTTCATTCGTTCCAGTGGTGGATATATTCACCACCGGAGCTTGGTATTACAAGCTGTGCTCAATAAAAGCATGCCCTTTTACTGCACGATCAATGTCTTTAAGTACAATCAGTAGCTCTTTCATTCTGGCTAAAGGCCATGCATTCGGGCCGTCCGAAAGTGCTTTAGATGGATCTGGATGCGTTTCCATAAATAATCCGGAAATCCCTGCCGCCACCGCTGCACGCGCCAATACCGGCACAAATTCACGCTGACCACCCGAGCGATCGCCCTGCCCACCTGGCTGTTGTACCGAGTGAGTTGCATCAAACACAATCGGGCAGCCGGTTTCACGCATAATCGCTAAACCACGCATATCACTGACCAGTGTGTTATAGCCAAATGATGCACCGCGCTCGCAGACCATCAGATTATCCAGCCCGCCGTTTGCATCGCGCGCCTTATTAATCACATTGACCATATCGCCAGGCGCCATAAACTGGCCCTTTTTGATATTAACCGGCTTGCCTGTGGCGCACACTGCGTGAATAAAATCAGTCTGGCGTGCCAAAAAGGCTGGGGTTTGCAATACATCGACCACGCTGGCCACAATCGGCGCTTCGGCTTCAGTATGCACATCGGTAATTACTGGAACGCCAATCTGTTTTTTAACTTCAGACAAAATGCGCAGACCTTCATCAATCCCTAAGCCGCGGAATGATTTGCCAGAGCTGCGATTTGCTTTATCAAAACTGGATTTATAGATAAAAGGAATGCCCAATGCATCGGTCATTTCTTTTAATTGACCTGCTGTATCCAGCGCCATTTGCTCGCTTTCAATCACACAGGTGCCGGCGATCAAAAAGAAAGGTTGATCGATACCGACTTCAAAGCCACATAATTTCATTTTTCGCTCCGTGAGGAGTGAGGAGTAAGGTGTAAGGTGAGAGGGAGTTCCTCCTGGCCCCTCACACCTACCCCTCACGGTTTTAGCAGCTCAGACCTTCACGACCCTGCTCTTTGGCGTACGACAATGCCGCTTCGATATAGGAAGTAAACAGCGGGTGACCATCACGCGGTGTAGACGTGAATTCAGGGTGGAACTGACAAGCAAAGAACCAGCGATGACCATTTAATTCAATGGTTTCAACCAATTGCTCTGCACCTGTCGATTTACCACTAATGGTCAGGCCAGCCGCTTCTAAGCGTGGCAGGTAATAGTTGTTTACTTCATAGCGGTGACGATGGCGCTCGGTAATCGTTGATGCGCCATATACACGAGCAGCCAACGAATCTTCACCCAAACGGCACTCTTGTGCACCCAGACGCATCGTGCCGCCCAAGTTAGAATTTGCATCGCGTGTTTCAATCTTGCCGTCGTGGTTTACCCACTCATTAATCAGAGCGACAACCGGGAATTCGGTATCTAAATCGAATTCAGTTGAGTTGGCGCCTTTCATGCCGGCTACATCACGAGCGTATTCGATCAGCGCAATTTGCATACCCAGACAAATGCCGAGGTAAGGCACATTGTTTTCACGCGCATATTTAACAGCAAGAATTTTGCCTTCCACGCCGCGCTTACCAAAGCCGCCCGGCACCAGAATGGCATCCATATTTTTCAGGCTGTCGGTGCCATTTTTTTCAAGCTCTTCAGAATCCATATAATGAATCTGAACTTTACTTGTAGTATGTACACCGGCATGAATCAGCGCTTCAGACAAGGATTTGTAAGACTCTGTCAGATCAACATACTTACCTACCATCGCAATATTAACGGTGCGTGTAGGGTTGTTTAAGCCGTAAACAATCTTATCCCAAGCAGATAAATCAGCCTTAGGTGCATCAATTTGCAGTAGTTCGCACGCAATATCATCAATACCCTGGGCATGCAGCATGCCCGGCACTTGATAGATGCTACCTGCGTCGTAGCAGGCAATCACGGCGTTTTCTTCAACATTACAGAACAGCGCCAGCTTACGGCGTTCTTCATCTGGCAGCTCTCGGTCCATACGGCACAGCAAGATATCAGGCTGAATACCGATCTGACGCAATTCTCTTACGCTGTGCTGAGTTGGCTTAGTCTTGATTTCGCCAGCAGTC